>DSAE01000222.1 GCA_011372855.1 Desulfobacteraceae bacterium | reverse complement strand
GCAGGCCGCGCGCATTGCGAACCGCAACCGCACGGACTTCTACAAGCTGCTGAACCGCCATCATATCGTTCCGGCACTGTTCAAGTGATGCCCCGATCGGAGAGGCCTCCCGGCCATTATATGTCTCCATGAGAAGACAATTCTGTCCCGCTTTTTTAACATGTCGAGTAATATCATTATGTTACTTTGTCTGGATAAAGTGACATAATGCGTGCCCCAGGCAGTTCGGCGCAGGGTTTCCTGCGGACGGATCCATGGAACCGGAAATACCCGGTCCCGCCTTTTTCTCCTGTAACTATAGAATATTAAAAAGAAAAGAAATTACAACAGGGAGTTCATTCCGGGATGAACAACTTTGCTGTAATTTTGGCACGAAAAGTGCGTTAATAGATGAGATATGCGATGGACACCGCACAGGTGAGAAAAACGCTTCCAGCGAATAGATATATCTACACGACATTATGAATACTTTTCCGAGCCAAACGACGGTGGGCCCCGGTCCTTCCAGGATTTTCGCGGTCCTTGCCGCCGTGCTGTTCTTCCTTCTGGCCGGCGGCGGAGTTGTCGCCGCTCACGGGGCCGAAAAAGCAAGCTTCTCCTGGCTGGCCAATCCGCCAGAGGACAATGTGGTCGGCTATCGGCTGTATTATGGTTCTGAGAGCAGGTTCACCCTCAATCAGACCCTCAAGACCAATTTTACCTACGACTATTACATCGATTTCGCCGAAGCCAAGCGGTGCCTTGATGACGGGACCGATGCCAACTGCCGGGACCTTTCCGCCGCCGATTTCCAGTGCTGGAATTTATACGGGGACGCGCCGCTGTGCACCGTCTACGGGCTGAATGGTCTGTTGTTTTTCGCCCTGACCGCGTATAATGCCCAGGCGGAGAGCGATTTTACCCCGGAATTGAGTGTCCGGTTCGGGATTGTTCCTCCCAGCGCACAATTGATGTCGGCCATAAACCTGCTGCTGCTCGACGGAAAAAAATAGGAAACCCGACTCCCCGGCGCGGCCGGGCTGCGCCTTCTGCCGGTCCGGAAAGCCCGTGACGGTCATCACCTATACGAGGTCGCGGCTGTCAACGTAGGCATAGGCGCTGTGTTTATGGATCGACTCAAAACTTTCCACGCTGACGGTGAACCAGGCAATGTCGTCTCGGGCCTGCGCCTGCTGGGAAACCATTCGAACCACATCCTCGACAAACATCGGATTGGCATAGGCCTGTTCGGTAACGAATTTTTCATCAGGTCTTTTCAGCAGGGCATAGAGCTGGCATGAACCGCAGCGCTCAACCAGGGAGATCAGATCCTCGAGCCATATAAAGCGCAGCGGCCTGACAGTCAGCCTGACCTCGGCCCGCTGATTGTGCGCTCCCGCATGACTGATTTCCTTGGAACAGGGACAAAGGGTCGTGACGGGAACGCTGACCGATAAAAGCAGTTCGTCCTCCCCCGCCCTGTTTATCCTTCCCGTGAGGCCGCATTCATACTCCATCAGACTCGTCGTCAGGGTAACCGGCGCCTGCTTGGCAATGAAGTAGGGAAAGGTCATTTCCAGTTCGGCCTCTTCAGCCTGCAGCTGCCGGAGAACTTCGGCCGGAAGCCGCGGAAAGACGGAGACGCTGATTTCTTCCCGGTATCTGGCGAGGGCCTGGACCAGGACGGAAACGCAGTTCTCCCTCTGATGATGGGGCATCGCCGCCTTCATCGAGATTGTGGCCACCGTCTGCTGCAGGGAGCCGGATTTTTCCCTGATGCTGATGGGGCAGGTGAACTCCTTTATGCCGACACTCTGCAGTTTCATGGCAGGTGCTGTCTCCGGGGTTGAAAAAAACGATGGTCCTCGGCCATTGCCAACTGTAAACGGAGTGATGCTCTCTGTCAACGGACATGCCGGTCCCGCCCTTTTGTCCCGCTCCACGGTTATCTTGTTTGATGGAAGAAAAAAAGTATGGTACTTTGCACATATTTGATAATACCCATACACTGTTTATATAATGACGGCGGAACAGACAATCAGACTGGACAAGTGGTTGTGGGCGGCCCGGTTTTTCAAGACCCGCTCACTGGCCTCCAAGGCGGTGAGCGGGGGGCATGTCCAGGTCAACGGCAATCGGGTCAAACCGGCCAGAGCGGTCCAGGTCGGCGACGGACTGCGCATCCGTCGAGGGGCCGCGGAATTTGATGTGGTTGTTCTGGAACTGCGCTCCCGGAGAGGACCGGCGGTGGAGGCCAGGGCCCTCTACCGGGAGACCGAGGAAAGTATTCAGCGTCGTGAGCTGGAGGCCCGGAAAAGACGCCTGGCGGAACCTTCCGGCACGCCTCCGTCACGGAGACCGGACAAGCGGGATAGAAGAAAGATACGGAAATTCATATTAAAAGATTAACCGGAATCCATTATGCAGTGGGCAGGAGGACGAAATGAGGAAAGTTGAGCGGGCATTGATCAGCCTGACCGATAAATCGGGCATAGAGGCTTTTGCCAAAGCCCTGGAAGCGCTTGGCGTGGAAATCCTTTCCACGGGGGGCACTGCCGCGAAAATGAGGGAAAGCGGTATTGGAGTGACCGATGTTTCCGAATTCACCGGGTTTCCGGAAATGCTCGACGGACGGGTGAAAACCCTTCATCCCCTGATTCACGGCGGAATCCTCAATCAGCGGGAAAATCCCGACCACCGGGAGCAATGCGCCAGACACGGCATCAGACCCATTGACATCGTGGCCGTCAACCTGTACGCCTTTGAAAAAACCGTTGCCCGTCCGGACTGCACCCTTGCCGATGCCGTTGAAAACATAGATATCGGCGGTCCGACCCTGCTGCGGGCCGCGGCCAAGAATTTCCACGATGTCACCGTCATCGTCGATCCCGCCGATTATGACCGGGTAATCGGGGAGATCAGGCAGGACGGCAATACCGCCCTGACCACGCGTTTTGACCTGGCGGTCAAGGTCTTCAGGCTGACTTCGGCCTATGATACCGCAATTGCCGCCTGGCTGAGCAAGGTCAACGTGGAATCGAACCCGTATTTTCAGGGGGCGTAGGCATGCAGAAGATGGCGGTGCTCCTCTCCGGCAGCGGCAGGACGCTGGACAATTTCCACGACCGGATCAACGATGGCACCCTGCGGGCGTCCATCGAGGCGGTGATCTCCAACAGGGCCGGCGCCCTGGGGCTGGAAAAAGCGGCAAAGTACGGATATCCGTTTTTTCATGCCCGGGACTCCAGGGCAACCAATGAAATCATAGCCCGCTATGACGTCAACCTGATTGTCCTGGCCGGGTACCTCAAGCTGTATACACCGCCGGACAATCTGCGGCGCAATGTCCTCAACATCCATCCCTCCCTGATTCCCGCCTTCTGCGGCGCGGGCTTTTACGGCCACCATGTCCATGAAGCGGTAAGGGCCAGGGGATGCAAGGTCAGCGGCTGCACGGTTCATTTTGCCAATGAGGTGTACGATGAGGGACCCATCATCGTGCAGAAATGCGTGGCCCTCGAGGATGATGATTCCGCCGATGACATCGCCGCCAGGGTTTTTGCCGCCGAGTGCGAGGCATATCCCGAGGCGATCAACCTTGTTGACGGCAAGGGGATTGATTATTTCTGGAAGAGGATGCAGAAGCCATGACCAAAGTTATTATGACCGCCGCGGACATCGATCGCAGTCTCGACCGGTTGAGCCTTGAAATCCTGGAACGGAACCACGGCGTTGACAACCTGGCCGTCATCGGCATCCATACCGGCGGGGTTTACCTGGCGGAACGGATCCGGTGGAAGATAAACATGCGTGAACAGGGAGAGGTGTTGATCGGCAGTCTCGACATCACCCTCTACCGTGATGACTGGAGCCTTATCTCCCAGAATCCCATTGTCCGCAAAACGGATATCGGTTTTTCCCTGGAGCAGCAGCGCGTGATCCTGGTCGATGATGTCATCTTTACCGGACGGACGATACGGGCGGCCATGGATGCGCTCATGGACTACGGCAGGCCGGCTTCGGTGCAACTGGCCGTGCTTGTCGACCGGGGAGGACGGGAACTGCCGATCCAGCCCGACTATGTCGGCATGGCGGTCATGGCCGGAGACAATGAGCGGGTTGACGTTCTGCTGGAAGAAAACGGCGGGAAGGATGAAGTTGTCGTTCATGAAAAGTAACGGTGCAGGATACAACAGGGGCCAGGCCGGTTTATGGATAAAGCCGTAAATGACGGAACAGGCTCCCCGCCTCGATGTCCGCAGAATCTCGCCCCCATCTGCCGGCGGGTCAGGGAAAAGATACAAAGTTACGATGAATACAACTTCAGCCCCCGGTATAATGATTTTCTCAAGGCTTTTTTCGACCTGGGCCAGGAATACGATTCCCTGGATGATTTTTATCGGATCTGCGTTGCCGTTCCCCTGCAGATGAAATCCGTTCCCTGCGCGCTCTATTTATTTGACGAGAAAAAAGGAGCGCTGCAACTCATCTGCGACACCGACGAGGGCCTGTATCCTCAACCTGAACCGGCCCCTCCCTCCATCCACCTGCTGAGCGAAGCCTACGAAAAGGAATCGTCCTATATTGTTCCCATTTACAGCAGATCAATCTTTCATACCCCGGCCGAGGACCCGACCGGTGAAAACTGGTTCAAACGTGAGGGCATTGCCGGGAGCAATAAAATTTTCGGGATGCTGGAGGTGAGACAGCTGGAGAACCTGACGGCGAGCGATAAATTCTTTTATCAGAAGTATTGCAACCGGATCGGCTACAACCTGTACAACAAACTGATCGCCCAGCAGAACATCGAACACCTCAAGTTCATCAATTCCCTGGTTATGGATATTGAGCACAACATCATTATCCCCAATATGTATTTCAAGCATATTTTTAACCAGCTGAAAAAAAAGATCCTCGAAATCAGCGAGATAAGGGACGCCGTCAACCGTCTTGAAGTTCATGCCGGAGATCGGGAGCAGCGTGATGTATGTCTGTACCACTGCGCAATGATCCAGCAGGAGATGATGGCCTATCATTCCGACCTGGTGAAGCACCATGCCAATATCAGTCTTTTCCTGGAGAGCCTGTTCCGGCGGGAGCACTTCAAGAAGGGGCACCTCGTTCTGCGGCCGAGAAGGTGTTTTGTGGAAAAGGAGATAATCCTGCCCCAGCTCGAACATTACGCCAGCCGCCTGCGGCTGGCCAAGGTTGACATAGACCGTCCCTTGAACATGCTCGAGGAGGAATTTGAGATCCTGGTCGACGTGGGGCTGCTCGCTCAGGTCTATGCCAACCTTTTTTCCAATGCCGCCAAGTACGCCGTGGAAATCATCGATCACGAGGGCCGACCCCGCAAAGCCGTAGCGTACGGCCGGGAACTGGTCGAGGATTTCCCGGAAAAAGGCAAACAGGGCATCAAATTCAACGTGTTCACCACCGGTCCCCATCTTGACCCGGAAGTGGCGGAAAAACTTTTCGAGGAAGGAGTACGTGGGGTCGGCACCGAAAACATTCCGGGCACCGGTCACGGCCTCGCGTTCATAAAACACGTTATAGAACTGCACGGCGGCCGGGTCGGGTATGAACCCACCAGGGAGGGCAACAACTTTTATTTCATCCTGCCGGTACCTTCCTCGAATCCGCCCATGAAACGGGGTGACGGCAAATATTGACCGCTCATCCCTCTCCGCCGCACCATCTCTTTCCCGGAGGAACCGAGGTCCGGTTCCCGCCGGCAACGATTTCTCCCCCATGAACAAACGGTCAATCAATCCTTCATACATGGAACTGCTGGCCCCGGCCGGTTCGTTTGCGGCCTTTGAGGCGGCGCTCGAGGAAGGGGCCGACGCGGTGTATGTCGGCGCGCCCGGACTCAATGCCCGGGCCCCGGCCCGCGATTTCTCCCTGGCCGAAATCGACGCCATGATCCGCCGGGCCCACCGGAGCAATGCCCGCCTCTATGTTGCCATGAACAGCCTGGTCAAGGAAAACGAACTGCCCATGGCCGTGGAAGAGCTGGCCGGCCTTGAAGCGATGCGGCCCGACGCCCTCATCGTGCAGGATATGGGGCTGGTCAGGCTGGCCCGCCGTCATTTTTCCGATCTGCGCCTGCACGCCAGCACCCTGATGGCGGTTCATAATTCCCTGGGGGCCGCCGAACTTGCCGGCATGGGCATGCAGCGGATTGTCCTGGCGCGGGAGTTGACCATCGGGGAAATCGGGTTGATCCGTCGCCGGACGAGCGCTGAACTTGAGGTCTTTGTCCATGGGGCGATGTGCTTCAGTTTTTCCGGGTTGTGCCTGTTCAGCAGTCTGCACGGGGGGAAAAGCAGCCTGCGGGGCCGGTGCGTCCAGCCGTGCCGCCGCCGGTATTCCTGGCAGAAGAAGAATATCAGAACACGTCAGGGGGGAACAGCGGCAAAAGACGGCGGGTATCTGTTCTCCATGAACGATTTGTGCGGCATAGACCTCCTGCCGAGGCTGAAGCAGGCAGGGGTAACCAGCCTGAAGATCGAGGGGCGGATGAAGAGCGCCGAATATGTCCGCAAAACCGTTCGGGCCTACCGGCTGCTGCTGGATGCCCATGCCCGGGGCGGCGCCCCCGAAAAGGCTCTGCTGGATGAAGTGCATCAGCTCCTGGACGAAGCCATGGGACGAAAACGGTCAACGGGATTTTTTCTGGACCTTCATCCCGGGGAGGCGGTGTCTCCTCATCTGTCAGGCAATATAGGGATCATGGTCGGCAAGGTGGGAAGGCTGGACACCCTTTCCCGGGGCGGGGCCGGAGCACGGTCGGTTCTGACCGTGAATCTGCGCCGGGAAATCGGCCTCGGCGACCGCCTGCGGCTGCACGATGAACGGTCGGGGGAACGGGTCAGCTTCACCCTCCGCTCGCTCAAGGCCGGAAATCGGGCCGTTCGACGAGGATCGGCGGGTCAGCAGGTCACCATCATCGTTAAGCAGGACCTGTTCCAGGGAAAACGAAAGTCGTTCCAGGGGAGCCTGTTCAGGGTCGATGTCGGCGGTTCGGGGAAGGAACAGCCGGTGCCCGTCGGAAGGGCCGGGGGACACGGGAGGACGGAGCCGCGGCCCGATCTCCGGAAGGTTGAACGGATTCTGCGGGAGATGGGGAAGACCGGTCGGGAAACCGCCGGAACACCCGGCCCGAAACGCGGTCCAGGTTCACCAGGGTACCGGTGGTGGGTTCAGGTCCGTTCCTTCCAGGATACGCGGCAACGGCTGCCTGTTGCGCCGGAGCGGTATATCCTGCCGATGACCCGTGAAAATATCGCCCTGGCGGGGAGGATGAGGGATAAATCACGATCCGGGCTTCCCGGTATTGTCTGGCGCCTTCCTCCCGTCATCGCCGAAGAGGAGATCCCCTGGTACGAATCTTCCCTCGCCGCGCTCATTGAGGGAGGACATACCGATTTTCAGCTTGGCCACTGGACCCAGAGGAAACTCTTCAGTGACTGCCCCGCCGCGCCGGGGCGTGTCAGGCTGCACGGAGACTATACCTTCAACATCCTCAACAGCATGAGCCTGCACTGCCTGCATGAGCTGGGTTTCACCGCCCTGCAGTTCTCCATTGAGACGGACCGGGAAAACCTGGCCCTGGCTCTGGCCGGATTCCGGAACAGTTCCCCGGGGACCGGGGGAGAGGCCGGCTGCCGTGTCGGGCTATATGTGTACGGCAGGCCGTCCCTGTTCACCGCCAGGCTCGATGACCGCCGTTTTCAGTACGGCAGGCGGTTTGTCAGCCCCAGGGGTGAGGTGTTTGTCCTTGACCGCGGGGCAGGGGTGACCTCGGCCCGTTCGGTCGTGCCGTTTTCCCTGCTGGAATGGAGCCGGGAACTTGCCCTCCTGGGGCTGGACTACCTGGTGATCGATTTCAGCGAGGGCAATTGCAGAAAAAACACGATGGAGTTTAATGCCCGCTTCAGCCGGCGGGGAGGAAACCTGCCTGTCTTGACGGGAAATTACGACGGCGTGCTGCTCTGATGAGCCTTCCGTCCTCTCGGACCTTTCGATCAGCCGGGGCCGGTGGAGCCATGTCGGCGGACCGGCCTGCTGCCGGACTCCATTTCTTCCTGCACCGCTCCTTTCCCGTCGGAAAGGCAGGGCCGCGTCACTTATGAGCTGATCTTATCGAGTTTACAACTTTTTCTGAAAAAGCTGGTTTTTCTTCGTGCGATTTTATATAATGAGGCATGGGAGAAGAACTTCATGCCGTAGCCTT
>DSAE01000132.1 GCA_011372855.1 Desulfobacteraceae bacterium | reverse complement strand
CGCGCTTGCGGGGACGAATGAGGGGACTACCATAAAAGCCTCAAGCCAAAGGACTACGGAAGCGAATTTCAACCGGATTTACCCTTACCTATATCCTTGATTTTTCGTTATGCTAGTCATGAGTTGGAAGTCTATTCCCGGCTGCGCCGGAGGATAAGGGCACGAGGCGCGGTGTACGAGGTATTCTGACCACCCCTTTTTGGCCCTGTCCTTCTTAGCCTATCCAGGCTATGGGATGTTAGCCTGTCAGGTTCGTCAAGACGACAAGCCGGCAGGCTTCAAACCTCAAACTGCCGACTGCTGACTGATGACTGCCAACTCCTTTCGTCAGCCGGATACGACGAGGCCTTCGGCGATCTCCTCCTGGATGGCAATCACTGCCTTGACCGGATCCGGCGCGGTGCTGATGGGTCGACCGATGACCACATAATCGGCACCGTCGATGATCGCCTGCCGGGCGGTGGCCACCCGTTTCTGGTCGTCCTGTTCCACGTCCCGGTTGAGACCGGGCCGGATGCCCGGCGTCACCACCAGGAAATTACCGCCAAGAGCATCGCGCAGAGGCCCGGCCTCGAGGGCCGAAGAGACCACGCCGTCAGCACCCAATTCCAGGGCTTTGCGGGCGCGAAGCAGCACCAGGTCCCGTACCGGCCGGGTCATGCCCATCTCCACCATGTCCGATTCATCAAAACTGGTCAGCACGGTCACGGCCAGCACCTTCAGGTCGCCCTTATCCGCCACCGCGGCTTCGATGATCGGCCGGTTGCCGTGCACGGTGGCAAAAGACACACCACGGTTGCGGAGCTGCCGAACGGCAAGGTGAACTGTTTCAGGAATATCAAAAAACTTGAGGTCAAGCATGACCTTGCAGCCTCGGGCTGTGATTGCATCGATGACCGGCCAGCCGCCGGCCAGAAAAAGCTGCAGTCCTACCTTGAAGAAGCGGACATGGCTGTCCAGCTTCCGGACCCACTGGCCGGCCAGCTGGGCATCGGCAAAATCAAGAGCAAAAATGATACGTTCGTTCAGGGGAATTTCCTTCACGGCTTTTCTCGCTGAAAACATTGATCAATTCCATGACCACATGGGAAAGTCCATTGCCCCGCCGAAAAACGGGAAAATCGGACTTTCCACTTGCAGCCCGGGATTTACCTGAGGTAACCCTGCTCTTCGAGATACAGCAGAATTTCCTGGACTGCCTCGGCCGGTGTCATGTTGGTGGTGTCGATGGTCAGTTCGGGACTGGTCGGGGGAACATAGGGGTCGGACACGCCGGTGACGCCCTTGATTTTCCCGGCCCTGGCCTTGGCGTACAACCCCTTGCGATCGCGTTGTTCGCAAACTTCGATGGGGGTCGAAACATACACTTCGATATACCCGCCGTAACGGCTGATCAGCTCCCGGTTGGCCTGCCTGGACTCCTCATACGGTGCAATGGGGGCACAAAGGGCGATGCCGCCGTTTTTCGTAATCTCGCTGGCAACAAAACCGATTCTGGTCACGTTCAGATTGCGGTGCTCCCTGGAATAGGTCAGCTCCGATGACAGATTCTTGCGGACGATATCGCCGTCCAGCAAGGTCACCGGGCGATCACGCATTTCCATGAACTTGACCATCAGGACCCGGGCTATGGTTGACTTGCCTGAGCCCGACAGGCCGGTGAGAAAAATTGTGAAACCCTGTTTTGACCGGGGCGGAAAGGACTTGCGGAGCTCGGCGACCACTTCGGGATAGGAAAACCATTCGGGAATATCGAGATTCCATTCCAGGCGGTGCCGGAGTTCCCTGGAGGAAATATCCTTCACGGCCTGTCCGTTGACGTCCTTGAGAAAGACATAGCGGGCCTTGTCTTCGAGATAACCCATCCGTTCCTGGGGGACCATCTCGATGCCCGTATCAACACTGTATTTCGCGACTAATTCCTGGGCGGCGTGGCGAGGATAAAACAGATCCATGGATGTCCCGGCAAATGGATCGCCGTGGTCGTCGGCAACCATGAAGTGGCTGCAGCCGAAATTCTTGCGGATTATGGCGTGCCAGAGCGCTTCACGGGGTCCGGCCCACCGTTCGGCCAGGGGAGTAAGGCCGAGCATGATCATGTTCTTGGGGAATTTATTGACAAAAGCCAGATAACAGCGGACATGGGTGTAATGGTCAAGACTGCCTGGGGATTCCATTCCCACCACCGGATGGAGAAAAATGCTCGCCCCTATCTCCCTGGCCGCGGCAAGGACCATTTCCCGATGAGCGCAATGCAGATATTCCTCGGTGTGGAAACCCAGGACGCGGCGCCAGCCGTACTGGGTAAAACGTTGATGCGTCCCGGACGGGGTCAGGCGCAGGTCCCGGAAATCATGGTGTAAGGGCAGACTGATTCCCTCTACCGGCCCCCCCACGTACCATCCGTGCACCTGGTTCATCAACTGCTGGACGCCGGGATGGACGGACGGATTGTCCGTCCCGTAGACCAGCGCAGCCTCCTTCTGCTTGTCCGGCTGCCAGACTTCCTGAACAGTCATGACGGCCAGAAGAAAGCCCTCCTGATCATTGAGGGCCAGTTTCTGGCCGGGCTGCAGGGTGGCTGCTACCTCTTCCCGGACATCCAGGCAGATGGGCAGGGACCAGACGGTTCCGTCTGCAAGGCGGATGTTCTCAACAACGCTTTGGTAATCCTCCCTGGACATATATCCGGTCAGCGGATACAGGGCCCGGTTGAGCAGCAGTTCCAGATCGGCTATCTGCCTGGCATTTAAATCCAGGGAGGGAAGCTCCAGTGATTCTTTTCGCAGATCTTCGGCCCGACGGAAATGAACCATGAGGCTTTCGGAGTATTCTCCATTCCGTTCATACATGGACCGCATGATAAATGCAACGCACGACCGGCGCAACTGCAAACCGGTCGTGCGCGGAAAAAAACGACTACTTCCCTACCTCGACCTGGGCGCTGATCTTTTCATAAACCTTGGCGCCGATGCCCTTGACCTGCATAAGGTCCTCCGTCGTTTTGAAGTTCCCGTTTTCCTCGCGGTACTTGACAATCGCTTCCGCCTTGGACTGACCGATGCCCGGCAGGGACTGCAGTTCTTCCACCCCGGCGGTGTTGATGTTCACTCCCGCATAGGCGGCAACGGCCAGCAACAGAACCATAACCAGCGACATAAAATACTTTTTCATGATCTCCTCAGATGTTCATTTGTTAGATGTTGATACACTTGAACATGAATATACAGATATCGATCATTTCATGTCAATAAAAAAATTCACTGCCTCCTGCAGAACAATGAGGGAGAAAAGTGATTAACGATTATTGGCCAAGCTGTCGGGTTTTGTTCGGCAGGCGCTGGATGACGCCTGCCCGTTGTCCGGGAAAGACAGTAAACGCCGAATCGTGAAAAACCGTCCCGTCGCTGGACGGTTCCTCATTCCACTTCGGTGACCGTGTAGTGGTCCGGCAGATCCAGTTGAAATATCCCTGGAGAAAGGGTGGAATTGTGAAAAATCCGGTCAAAACGGATGGTCAGGGTTCCGGTAATCGATTTGCCTTCCACCACCAGTTCCCGGGGGGCGGGACATTGTCCATCCTCTTCGTCGTGCCGTGAATAGCGAACATCGAGCACAACGGAGTTGTCGTTGTTTTTCAGGATGTGGCGGCGAAGCACCCCTTCGACATGATCAAATCCTATCTCATGCCGTAAGCCGTCATTTGTTGATGACAGCAGCCAGATCAGTGCGGGGTCGTCCCTGTCCCCGTGAACGTCGGCGATCCTGATGTCCTGGTCCGACAGCCTGCCGCGCAGCCAGGGGATAATATCTTCAACGAAGATGCCGGCAGGTACAAACTCATTCCAGAAGGAGGAATCGACGGGGCCGGTCACTGCCTCGGCATTGCGGTTGTCCACCATGGTAAAGGTCGAGCCGTCGGTCACCACGATGGCCAGGGATCTGCCCAGAGGGTCAACGACTGCGTAGCGGAGATGGGAGGGCGGCAAGGCCTGGAGCATGCCCGGGGCTGTTTCGGTTTTGCCGAGGAGCCGCATTTCCAGGGTCACATCAGCGTCGAGTGCTCCGTTGCAGCGGTTCTGCATGAACCGGTCAAACAGGGTCAGAGCCTCCTCCCTCTCCGAAACAGCCAGGTGATAGGTCCGCGGCAGCCGGCCGGCGCAGCCCGCGAGAACCAGACAACAGACAAGCGGGACCAGGACAAATCGCCGCGTCCAGTGATGACCAATCACTTCCGTTCCCGGTTTTCGAGAAGTTCGACTTTTTCTTCAAGGGCTTTTCCGGCTCTGGAATCCCCGTTGAACAGGCTGATGGCTTTTCGATAGGTTTCCAGGGCCTCGTCCTCGCGGTCCAGCGCCAGATAGACGTCTCCCAGATGTTCCCAGATGGTGGGGTCGTCCGGTGAAAGCTGGACGGCTTCCTGCAGGACCTCCAGAGCTTCCTGGACGCGTCCGAGGCGATAATACACCCAGCCGAGACTGTCCAGGATATAGCCGTTGTCGGGTTTGAGCTGTACGGCCCGCTCAATGTATTCCAGGGCCTTGTCGAGGTTGATGCTCTTGTCGGCCCAGGTATAGCCGACATAGTTCAGGGCCTCTCCATGTTCAGGCTGGCGCCTGATCAGTTCTTCCATGATGGAAATAGCCTCATCGCGTCTGCCCGCGGTATCGAGAAAAATCCCGTATTCATACAGCAGGTCTTCGTTTTCAGGAAAAGCCAGCAGGGCGCGGTCAAACGTCCGACGGCCGAGATCGGTCTGATCCTGCAGCTTATAGAGCGCCGCCAGCATGACATACATATCCGGGCTGCGGGTTTCCGCGTCCTGGACGGCCTTCTCCAGCAGTTCCACGGCCTGCTCCGGCCGTTCGAGAAAACGGAGGATGCGAACCTGCAGAATCACCGAGTTTTCATATTCCTCGGCATCCCGGGGTATCCTCCGCAGCTCAGTCAAGGCCTGTTCGTACTGCTCCTTCTGCGTGAGGATGACGGCCAGCAGATAGCGGGCATCGGAGGAATTCTCCTTCAACAAAAATCCGCGCAGGATGTCGATGGCCTGGTCAAATTTTTCCAGTCTGGCATAAAGCCGGGCCATGGAGATATCCACGCCGGCGGGGTCAGCCGACCTTTCCTTGAACCTGTTCAATTCAGCCAGGGCCTCGTCCTCACGACCCTCAACCAGCAGAAAGTTGACAAGGCCGAGAACCACTCGTTCGTTGCTCGGATCGCCCCGCAGTATCTCGCGGTAGATGTCGATCAGTTCACCGTACTTTTCCTGCAGCCGGTATACATCACTTTTTTCCAGCAGCAGGTCGGTGGACCACCTGAGCGCCAACGCCCTGTCATACTCGTCCAGGGCCCGGTCATACTTCCTGATGCTCAGATAAATCCGGGCCAGCAGGACACGGGCGGGATAGGAATCCGGATTGACCGACAATACCTGCTGCAGGGCTTTTTCCGCTTCAGCCAGGTTACCCTGGTTGAGGTACAGTTCGCTCAGGAGCATCAGGGACCCGGTTTCCCCCGGATCCTGCCGATGGATGATTCTGTACTGTTCCGCCGCCTCCTGGTTGCGGCTCAGGGCAATATACACCCTGGCAAGAAGCATTCTGAATCCCGCCGCCAGGGGGTTCTTTTCCAGATATTCCTGCAGGATGGCAACGGCATCATCGCCCCTGCCCATCCGGAGCAGGATAACCGGAATTTTGCGAATAATGTAATCGGCCTCGGGATCGCAGATCAGGGCTTTTTCGTACGCTTCAAGGGCCTCGGCGAACTGCATGGCCAATTCGGCCTGCCTGCCCCAGAGGAAATAGAAATAGGCGCACCCGTAATCCGGCTCTTCGACCGGGGCTTCCGCCGCGGCTTCGACCGAGTTGCTGCCGGGGTCCAACGTTGCCGCCAGATTGGCGGGCTGGCAACCCGTAATGCCTGTCTGGATAAGGAACAACAACACCAATCCGAATATTGCGGGCAATCCTTTCACGCGGGCACACATAAGTATTGTTTTTCCTGCAGCAGAGAATCCACCGTTTTCCTTATTTCCAGGGCAACGTCTTCCAGCGGCGCATCGGCGGCTATTCTCCTGATGGATGGATCATCGAAGGATTCGAACAGTTCGGCAACGCGTCGCAGCTGATCCTCCTGCTCAAAGTCGTTCAATTCATCGCCCCTCGACTCCCTGATCCTGATCAGGCTGATTTCCGGGGGCATGGTCAACACGATGACCAGGTCGGGCCGGGGAGCAAAACTGTTCCTGGCAAAGACTTCGTCCGGGTTGATGCCCGCCGCTCCCTGGTAGGCGGCGGTCGAGAAATAGTACCGGTCGGTCAGGACGATATGGCCACTGGCAAGGGCGGGCTCGATAACCTCGCGCACATGCTGCCGCCGGTCCTCGACAAACAGTTCCAGCTCCTGCTCCACGCTGTACTTGCCGCGATCGACATACAGTTCCCTGATTTTGCGGCCGTAAGGACCATTGGTCGGTTCACGTGTTTCGATGACCGGGAAACCCCTGCCGCGCAGGTACCGGCCCAGCAGGCCGAGCTGAGTAGATTTGCCGGTTCCGTCTATTCCTTCCATGGCAATCAGAATACCTCTGTTTCCGCCGTTCATCAACTCCCTCTTTGTTTTCTGTTGCGGACTATCCGGGCGGCAAGGGCAAAGGCCGCCTGCAAACTTGAACAGTCCGCCTTCCCCTGGCCGGCGATATCGTAAGCTGTTCCGTGATCCACGGAGGTTCTGACAATGGGCAGGCCGAGGGTGACATTGACTCCGTCCCGAAAATGAAGAAGTTTGAAGGGGATCAGTCCCTGGTCATGGTACATGGCGATCACGGCATCAAATTCCCCGGCCGCGGCCCGGTAAAAAACGGTGTCCGGAGGCCAGGGCCCGCTAACCACGTACTCGCCGGTGCTGCTGCGCACCGCGGGAGCGATTATGTTCTGTTCTTCCCGGCCGAACATGCCCTGCTCTCCCCCGTGGGGATTCAGCGCGGCCACGGCTATGCGCGGTCTGCTTATCCCGAAATCGACCGCCAGTGCTCCGGCGGTTATGGCAATGCATTGCCCGATCTTCTCTTCGGTGATTAATTCCGGGACCCGACGGAGAGGTTCATGGATCGTCACCAGAGCCACGCGCAGACGGTTGCCGGCCAGCATCATGAGGTACTGCCCTGCTCCGCACAGATCGGCCAGCATTTCGGTATGGCCGGGGTAGGAGTAGCCGGCCAGATGCAGGGCTTTCTTGGTGATCGGGCAGGTAACGATTCCGGCCAGTTCGCCGGCCAGGATCATCCCGACCCCCTCTTCGATATACCGGGCCATCGCCCTTCCGGTCTCAATGTCCGGGCTGCCCCAGCGCAGCCGGTCCAGGGGAAGGGCGGAAAGGTCGCGGACCGGTATCGAATCGGGTCGGATCGATTGGCCCGGTTCCCAGACAACAATCTCGGCGGCCAGGCCGAGATCGGAAGCGGTCCGGCGCAGAACACCGGCATCGCCGAGGACCACGGGCATAAACCCGTCTTCCTTCGGAGGATCGGCAAAAAATTTAAGAATGATTTCCGGGCCGATTCCCACCGGGCAGCCCATGGTTATGCCGAGCACCTGCTCCACGGAGCATCCCCTATCCGTCCAGATCAAAGGCGTTTATGATATGATCGATTTCCGGCGGCCGGCCGGGAGACAACAGCACCCCTATCACGTCAAGCCGGGCCGGCCGGTCGACCAGCCGGTGGGAACTGAGATAATCAAGAGCGGCCTTGACCATGCGCCGCCGTTTCCTGTAATCAACTGCTTCAAAGGGTTTGCCGCAATAGGTGGAGGTCCTGGTTTTGACCTCGACAAAAACCACCGTGTCCCCGACCGAGGCGATGATATCTATCTCTCCGAACCGCTTCCGGTAATTCCTGCCCCGGATGGTATACCCCCGGTTCCGCAGGAAAGAAACCGCGATGTCCTCTCCGCTCTGACCGACATTATCACCGATATCATCCTGCGAGGGCATCTGTTTTCTGAACAGAGAAAACATTTTCACTCCTTGCCCGGCTTTTCGGAAATGTGAGGAGGGGCGCGGCTCTGTTGCAATCAGAATTCGATCCCGATCCCGATAGCGATTTCAATCAGCGGCAATAACCAACAGCGAAGCTGCAAACACTTTCTGTCGTCTGTCCTCTGGTTTCTGATATGCTCATGAATAACATAACGGTAGATCAAGCAGATAGGTCGCAGCCCCGTAGGTTGGAGTGAGCTCGCGAACTCCAACAATTCCCACGGCGTTGTGTCGGGGTTCGCAATCTCACCCCGACCTACGAAT
>DSAE01000150.1 GCA_011372855.1 Desulfobacteraceae bacterium | reverse complement strand
GCATCTGGGGTGGCAGCCTGAGACCGCCAACCGACCGGACGGTCATGCTCCTCTGAACCGTCCGCGGCGATGTCAAGGCCTCCCGGTTGTCCCCGGAACAAAATCTCCCGTCCAGCCTCACCTCCCGAAGCGCACCGGCAGGTTCATTACCCGGCGGCGGGAAGGAAACCCTCTGCAAAGCCAGGAGCAATTACAGGAAGGATGCTGGATAAAAGGAAATTATTATGATTAAATAATCAATATCAATAAAGCGTTTACCGGACAATTGTATGACAAGGATGCCTGGAGTCATGAAAATGCGTATTCCCCTCCTCAAGAAAACCTTCATCGCCGCTCTGATCATCATCATCACGGCACTCCATCTGGGCACTTCCGAACACAACATGGCCCTGCACGTCATTCACAGGGAGCTGTATTTTCTGCCGATCCTGCTGAGCGCGTTCTGGTTCGGGCTGAACGCTGGTTTCCTGGTTTCCCTGCTGGTCGGTTTTCTGTACGCCTCCTACATCATTGCCTTTGGAGGAGGGGGACATGCCGGCATGGCCACCGTCATTCCCCAGGTATTTGTCTTTATCCTCATTGGCACAGTGCTTGGCTGGCTCGCCGATCGGGAGAGAAGCTTGCAGGAAAAACGGCTGATCGACAACAATGTCATCGTGCTCGGCAGGGCCGCCGCCGCAGTCGCCCATGAGATGAAAAATATTCTCCAAGCCTTGAAAAGCATGTTTGTCAAGTCCGGTGGATTTCATGCCGGCGAATTTGACCAGGATTTTCAGAGCGAACTGGCCCGGCTGGACAAAATGGTCCATATCCTCTCGTCCTATGCCAAAGAGGAGGAGGGGAGGTCTTTTTCCTATGATGTCAACAGGATCATACGGGACTGCATCGATCAATTTGAAAAGGCCGCAGTCGAAAGGGGGATTATTTTCGCCGCCGATCTCGACCCCGAAGGATGTCCGTGCTGGGTCGACATCAATGAAGTAAGGTGGGTCATCGAGAATCTCATAAGCAATGCCATGGAAGTGTCGGCCAGCGGGAATACAATCCGTCTTACCTCAAAAAGGGGTGGCGAGTTCTGTACGGTCACCGTCAAGGATGAAGGACCGGGAATCAGGCCCGAACACCTGGACAAAATATTCACCCCGTTTTTCACCACCAAACCGAATGGGCAGGGCCTGACCCTGGCCGGCTGCCGTAAATCGTTGCAAGACATGGGAGGGGATATCTCCGTTCAGAGCGTCCTGGGAGAGGGAGCGGAATTCATTCTTCAGATGCCCCGGGAGCACAGGGGCAAACCCCTTGCTGAAGATACGGCCAGGGCGGTTTATCGCGGCCATGCACAGTCCAGGCTGACCAGGGAATGATGCCGCCCGCGGGTGACAGGACTGTTCCGCTCCCGTCGACAACAGGACAATTTCAGAGAAGCTCGGCCGCTTCCCTGACGTCGAAGCTGATGCCGCGCCGCTCCAGCAGGCTTCCCTCGGCAAGATAGAGTTGGACCAGGGCGATGCGGTAATTGATGACCGCTTCGACTTCGGCGATAAGGCTGGCAAGATGGTCCCGCTGGGCCTGGGCCACCAGCAGAGCGGTGCTGGCTCCGACATCGAAGCGCTCTTTTTCGGCGCTCAGGCTCTTTTCCTGCAGTTCGCGGGTCACCTTTGAGGCGGAAATCTGCTGCCGGGCGCGTTCAACCTCATTCACCCCCAGCCGGACATCCAGACCGATCAGCTCCTCGAGATTCCGTACTGCTTCTTTTCCCTGCTGCCTGGTGGCCCGGGTGGCGAGATGCCGCGCTTCCGCCGCCCGGTTGCCAAGGAAATGGCTCAAGCGGACCCCGGCGGTGAAGTCATAGGTGGAGTTGTCCAGGGCCTTGAAGGAATCGGGGAAGGTGTCGGCATAGCCGGTCTTGCCAAGCGGTATGAACAGGTCCAGCTTCGGCAGCAGGCCGTTGCGGGTGAAGATCGTTTCCAGACGGTTCTGCTTCAACCGCAGGTTGGCTTAGCGCAGATCGGCGCGGGAGAGCAGGGCAAGCTGCAGACGTTCGTCGAGGTCCTCTATCGGCTCCGCGGTGATGTCCGGGGCGCTGACGGCCTTGATCCGCAGTTCGGGATCATTGGCGAAGCGGGGCCCCATGAGGCGCAGCAGCCGGAGATGCCTTTCCCGCAGAAGGCTCCGGGCATTGATCAGCAGCTGCTCCCGGCGCGCCACCTCGGCCCTGGCCGCGGCCGCTTCGATGGACGGCATGATGCCGACCTCGATCCGTTGCTGGATCTCGTCCCGCTGCTGCCTGGCTATGTTCAGAGACTGCTCGAAAATGGCTATTTCCCTGGCGGCCAGTACATAGTACCAGTAGGCGGTTTCGGCCTCGGCCAGCAGGGCTTCGGTAAACCCCCGCAATTCGTATATGTTGGCCATGGTTTTCAGTTGGGCCTGGCGGACGCCGACCAGGTTGACCGTCGGTCCGAAGCCCCTCAGCAGCGCCTGGGTGACCGTGAGACCGGCGCGGGCCTCCTGCTGTTCGGGGGCCCGGTTGGAAACGGAGCGCTCTTGTTCGATGCCGGCCTCGATATCGGTGCCGGTCGGCAGCAGTTGCCGAATGCCGGCGCCGCCGCCGGCAGCGGTGGCCTCGACATTGAACTGGGTGCCTGTGGAGCGGGCGGTTTCGGTTGCCTGCTCCTCATTGTATTCGATCCGGCCGAACAGCTCCGGATCAAACCTGCCCCGTTCTATCTGCTCGAAGGTCCCTGCAATGAGGGGATTGTACTGCTGCACCCGCAGGTCGCGGTTCTGCCGCAGGGCCCAGAGGATTGCCTCCTCCACCGAAAGGTTCAGGACCCCGTCGGCCGGGATATCCAGAACCGGATCCGCTGGCAGCCCTGGCTGCAGTTCATCGGGAATGGGGAGTTCGAAGGTCTCTTCCTGAAGGCTTGCGCTGCGCGGATAGCCTTCGAAGACAGGCATCCGGTCCGGTTGCGCGCATCCTGCGGCCGCGGCGAGCAGGGCGGCACCGGCAAACAGGAGTATCGTGTTCTGAAAGCTCATATTGCCTCGTTGGAAAAATTTCAGGGATGTGCACGATCCGCCATCTGCGTCAACCGGTCCGACCCGTCCCCGAAGCGTGCCGTCCGTCCGGCGGTTCACGGCCTGCGGACCGTCGGGTCAGGATACAAAAGGGAATAGACCACCGGGATCAGCACCAGGGTGATCAGGGTTGAACCGATCAGGCCGCCGACCACCGCTCTGGCCAGCGGCGCCTGCGCATCCGCTCCTTCTCCGATGCCGAGGGCCAGCGGCAGCATGGCGAGTATGGTGGTCAGGGTGGTCATCAGGATCGGCCGCAGCCGCCGTCTCCCGGCTTCAACCAGGGCATCATGGATGGATGAGCCCGACCGGCTCAGCCTTCCCGTCTGATCCACCAGCAGGATGGCATTGTTGACGACGATGCCCCCCAGCATGATGCAGCCTATATAGGACTGCAGGTTGAGCGTGGTACCGGTCAGGAACAGCATGAGCAGAACCCCGATGGCGGCCAGGGGCACGGAAACCATGACCACTATGGGACTGCGCAGGGACTCGTACTGACAGGCCAGAACCATGTAGACCAGGATCAGGGCCAGGATGAGCGACATCAGGAGTTCCGCGAAAGCGCGCTGCTGTTCCTCGAACGTGCCGGCCACCTCCATTGTGTAGCCGGAGGGCCTTGGAATCCGGTCCAGACGGGCGTCGATGTCGGCGGCAACGGAACCGAGATCGCGGCCGGCGATGTTGGCCTGAATGTTTGCCACACGCTGCTGGTCCTTGCGGTTGATGACCACCGGCCCCCGGGAGGGGTGGCTGGAAACCATATTGCGCAGCGTCACCTGCTCGCCGTCCGCCGTGGTCAGAGTCAGGCCGAGAATCTCGTCCATGGACCGCTTCTCGACATCCTTGAGCTGGACCAGGATTCGATAGGCATTGCCTTCGGCCCGGAATTCACCGGCCTTGGATCCGGCCACGGCGGTTTCCAGGATTCTGGTGACATCGCGGACACTGAGTCCGAGATCGGCGATTTTGTCCCGGTCGACTCGGATTTCCTGCTGGGGTATCCCGACATCGAAATTGGTGCGGACATCGGTGATGCCCGGCACCTCGGCCATGGCTTCGGCCACCCTGGCGGCCAGTCCGTCCAGGGTCGCCAGGTCGTAGCCCCGAATTTCAACGGTCAGGCCCTCATCGCCCCCGAGCAGACGTTCCAGGAGGAACTGGCCCTGGGGGGCCCTGGTCCGTATTTCCATACCGGCGACGGCGCCTGTCAGGCGACGCCGGAGATCGTCGGCGATTTCCAGGTTTGAGCGGTCGCGGCCGGCGGCCGGGGTCAGCGACAGGTTGATCTGTCCCTGGGCTGCCGATGAGGCCAGCCAGGAGCCGACGCTGACCACCGAGGAAACGGTTTCCGGCACCGCCTTGAAAACGATATCCTCCATCTTTCGGGTCTGCCGGTCAACCAGGTCCAGCCTGGTCCCGACCTCCATCTCGCCCGTGACCCTGACCTCGCCCTCATCGCTGGGGGGCAGGAACTCGGTGCCGATGAACGGCAGCAGCAGCAGAGTGGAGGCGAGAATGGCCAGGGCCGTGCCGATGGTCAGCATCCGGTGGGCCAGGGCGCCCCGCAGGAGCAAATGATACTGTTCCTCCACCTTCCCGGACATCTGCCGGGCCAGGCTGGCGAGGCCCATAAACCCTTCGCTTCCGGCGGTTTGACGCCTCGGGGGGAGTTTCAGCAGCCTGGAGGCCAGCATGGGCACCAGGGTGAAGGAGACCAGCAGGGAGCAGACCAGGGAGAACATGATGACATAAGCCAGTTCCCGAAAGAGGACGCCGGCCACGCCGCGGACAAAGATAACCGGCAGAAAGATCACCAGAGTGGTCACGGTGCTGGCGAAAATAGCCGTCGCCACTTCGCGCGTTCCCTCGACGGCGGCGGTGGACGGCTCTTCATTGTGCTCCTGGCGGCGCCGGAAGATATTTTCCAGCACGACGATGGAGCTGTCCACCATCATGCCGACACCGAGGGCCAGCCCGCCCAGGGTCATCAGGTTGAGGGTGAACCCGCTGATATAGATGAGGGAGAAGGTGGCGAGCATGGAGATCGGGATCGACAGGGATATGACCAGGGTGCTGCGGAGGTTGCGCAGAAAGAAGAGAAGGACGAATATGGCCAGACCGCCTCCGTACATCACTGAGCGGGAAACATTGGCGATCGACCGCTCGATGAAGTTGCCCTGGCTGGTCACCGGCACGATTCTGACCTGTGGATAGGACTCGTTGGCAGCTTCGATTTCAGCCAGCACCGCCCTGGAAACTTCGACCGTGTTGGCCTCGGCCTGCTTGCGGACCGCCACCCGGATGCCGCGCTCCCCGTTGACCCTGACGATGCGCTGCCGTTTCTCGTAAGTGTCCCGGACTTCGGCGATCTGCCCGAGCTCGACGGTGGCCCCCTTTTCCCGGTAAATGACGGTGGAGCGGATCTGATCGAGATCAATGAACTCGGCCGGGGCCCGCAGGGTCACCTCGTAGCGTCCTTGTTCGATCCTGCCTGCCGGAAGGTCGAGATTGGCGTTGCGGATCGCCTCGAGGATTCTGTCCAGCGGCAGGCCGAAAGCGTTGATCCGTTCGGGATCAAGCTCTATCCGGACTTCCCGGTTATAGCCGCCGAATATGTCGACCTGGGCCACGCCCGGGATGCGGGCGAACCGGTAACGGATCTGGTCCTCGATAAATCCGGTCAGTTCAACAGGATCAAGGTCGCCGGTAACGCCGAGGAGAACGACCGGGTAGCTGTCGATGTTGAACTTGGAGACCCGCGGCCGGACGATGTCTTCGGGCAGTTCGTTGATCTCGTCTTCCAGGGTGGCAAGGACATCGAGGGCGGCGGTGTCGATGTCGGTGCCCCAGGCAAAGGTGACCCGGACCCGGCTGATTCCCTCGGACGACGTGGAGGTCATCTCAATGACCCCGGGCACGGTGGCCACGATTTCCTCGATGATTCGGGTGACAAGCCGTTCCATGACCTCCGGACTGGCACCGTGGTATTGGGTGGAGATGGTCAGCGTGGGGAGCTCGATATTGGGCAGCAGGTCGATGCGCAAACGACTCAGCGACACGGCGCCCAGCAGGATGATGATCAGGGTCACCATGGTGGTGAAAATAGGCCGGCGGACACAGAATTGAAACAGGTTCATCTCAGCCCATCCGCGGCTCCGGCGGCGTCAAGCCCCTTTTCTTCCGCGGGAATGATGATCGGCGAACCGTCGTCCACCAGATGCTGGCCGAGGACGACCACCCGGCCCCGCAGGTCACCGTTCGAAACCTGAACCCGGTCACCTTCGCGGATGCCGACCTGGACCGGGTGCCAGGCAACGGTCATCGCCTCTTCGTCGACAACAAAGATCCCGATCTGGTCTTCGCGATGGGTAAGGGCCTGTTCCGGGACGATGACCGCCTCTTCCCGGTGATCGGGAATAACGGTGGCGCGGATGAACATTCCCGGTTTGAGGCGCATTTCCGGATTGTCGATGGTCAGTTCGACCCGCGCCTGGCGGGTGGCTTCGCGGAAGACGGGTGCAATACGTTCAATCCGCCCCTGAAAGCGTTCGGCGGGATAGGCATCGGTTCCCAGGGATACCTCCTGGCCCGGCCGCAGGCGGGCATATTCCTTCTCGGAGACGAAAATCACCCCGGTGATGGGATCCAGTTCGACAATGAGCAGCAACTCGGCATTGGCGGATACGGTCTGACCCTCGTCCACATACCGTTCGGCCACCAACCGGATGTCGTCGCCGCCTGTCCAGTCGGCCTTGACCTTGGTGTAACCGAGCCTGATATTGGCGGTTTCCAGGGAAGCCTCGGCCCGGACGACCTGGGCCCGGGCAACCTCCAGCCGCGCCTGCCTGGCCGACCTCTCGGCCATGGATTCGTCCAGCTGCGAATCCGAGGCCACACCGCGCTGGTGCAGGGTTTTTATCCGTTCGAATTCACGAACCGCTTTCTCCAGGGTGCTTTCCGCCTCGGCAAGATTGGCCTTGGTGACGGCCAGGTCGGCCCTCGCCTGGTTGACGGCCTGCACATATTCGTCATCGTCCAGTTCGGCTACGACCTGTCCGCGCCGGACCGGGTCGGCAAGGCGGACATTGAGACGTTCGACATGGCCGCTGACCTTCGGGGCCACCACAAATTCCGCCCTGGGCTCCAGGGTGCCGCTGAAGGTACGCCGCAGCTCGATGGGACCGAAGGCAATCGGGGCCACTTCAACGGGCGCGGCGTCGGTCCTCCGGGCCCGGTCGCCTTCCTGATCCCGCTGCTGCATCAACACGAGGACGATCAGGCCGAGAACAATCGCTGCCGCCAGGACAAGCGGCAGGGAAATTCGTTTGTTACCGCCTGTTTTCATGGATCCTCTGGAAGAGCCGGCCTGCAGGAAAAATTGGGTTTTCGATGGACATTGGTGGCTTTTTTTGTGGTCGGCAATGGCAAGATGGTAGGGATTGACTGGATTGGGGACATCACGAATACGTTCAAGGCGTCGGTTGCGCGCATCCGGCAGATGCCCGCGCCGCAGCCGAAGTGTTACGCAAATGACCGGCCGCGTTCCATGCAGCGCCGCGGGTCAAGCTGATTGATGTCGCTGCAAATGCACGATGCCGCCGGTTCCGGCACCGTGCTCCGCTCATGGTTGAGCGTTGTTCAGGTACTATACCTGAAACCGGGATGAATAACGATACATTTCCGGCCCGCCATGCCTGGTTGTCCGCGTATGGCAGAGACAATTACGCAACGAAAACAATGGGTGAAATCCCCAACCGCATCTGGTCTTTTGCCCAGATTTTTCCGGGGCAATTTTCTCACCGATGGTTAATTTTGTGATTCAACATTTTGAAATTGTTGATAAACTATATTTTTGTGGAACAATGGATTGATTATTGCTTAATATTTATCTGTATTTAGCGATGAAGGCTTTCCGTTTCGGCAGGGCTGAAAAAGTGACCTGATTGCAGCCGGATTCCCTTCCAGGGGATTCGATCAGGAGAAAAGAGGGGGGAAATCGTTATCCACAAAGGAAGTGGGGGAGATAACGATCGGCAGGTAAAGCTGCATTATTTGCCTCAGAGGCAGGGTCTTGTTCAGGACCCTGCCTTTTTTTTGCCCGCTACGCCGGGCAAAAAAATCCTCTCCTAAGGGGGAGATGGTTGCCGGAGGCCGGGTGAGGGGTTCTGGAAGCCTACAAGCCGCCAGGCTTTGAAACTCATGAATAACATAACGACAGATCAGGCAGATACGTCGCAGTCTCGTAGGTTGGAGTGAGCTCGCGAACTCCAACAATTCCCACGGCTTTGTGTCGGGGTTCGCAAGCTCACCCCGACCT
>DSAE01000253.1 GCA_011372855.1 Desulfobacteraceae bacterium | reverse complement strand
GCTTTTCCTCCTTTGCTCCTGCAAAGGGGCTTTCCCGGAGGAGAAGCCTATTTTATTTTTCGCCGGATCGGTAGAACCTATCCGGGTCCACCACCAGAGGTGGTGGGTTTATGAACAACTAAGGACGTTGCGACGGACCCATTGCACTTGCACGCCACCGATGAACCGCCCCGGACCTTGCGAATGAATCAGCCCAAAGAAAACGGCAACACCCAGGCCTATCCCGGCGCCGCTCCCATGGTCAGGATCGACGGCGGAACAATCCGGCGTCTGCGGGAAAGCAGGGGGCTGACCCAGCTGTATCTGTCAACGGTGGTCGGAGTGACCACCGATACCATCTCCAGGTGGGAAAACCGGCGCTACCAGTCCATCAAACTCGAAAACGCCGAAAAACTTGCCCAGGCCCTGGAAATACCGCTGGAAGATATCCTCGACAAACAGTGCGCCGCAGAAGCTCCGTTACCGGCAGAGCAAAAGGCCGCGGCCGAACTCCCGCCGCGGGGCGTCTCCCTCAAGTCCTGGCTCCTGCCTGCGGGGGGGGGCATTGCCCTGGCGGCAGCCCTGCTGTTCCTTCTGCTGGCGAAGGAACCGCCAAGCGGGACGGTGACCGCGGAACGGATACTGCCGCCCCATGTCCCACCCGGACAAACCTTTCCGGTGCTGATCCGTCTCCACCCTGCCGGCCGGGAGACGGTTTCCCTGATCATCAAGGAAACAATGCCCCCGGGCTGCAAGGCTCTGGGAGGCTCTCCCGCCATCACCTCCCTTGACGCCAGGGAAAATACCCTGAAATGGATCGGCAGAACAGAGCCGGACAGACCGATTCACGCCTATATCTGCCAGGTGCCGGCCGGAATTTCCCTGGGGGAAACACTTTTCTTCAACGGGGCGGTGACCATGAAGGAGGGCGGCGGCGACCAGCCCATAGGGGGTGCGGCGTCCCTTGTTGTGGCCCCTTTTCACTGGGCCGACATCAACCGGGACAATATCATCGATGACGAGGAAATCCTGTCGGTCTACGAACAGTATGCCGAAACGGAGGGACTGGACGTTGACCAGGACCTGACCGATTCCATCTGGGCCGGCTCCGGCTATGCCTGGGACGGGGAGCAAAAGCGCTATCTGGTGCTGGATTAGGAACAATCCGTAAGACGAGGAGGGCCGATAATGAAGAAGCAACTCAAAAGGGGATCAATGGCAGGGAGGAGAGAACATCGTCTGTGGCTGACATGCTTCCTTTTCCTGCTCTGCATTCTGCTCCCGGCAACCGGCAGCGCCGCCGAGGAGTCCGTAACCGCGCGCTATCTGCGGCTGGGGGGATCGGCCTTGACGGTGGAAATCAATGTCGGCTCGCCGCCGCCCTCGTCCCTCATCCTGGTCCAGCATCTGCCGCCCGGCACCCGGCTGCTGGATTCGTCCCCGGCCGTCAACAACGTCAATGTCGAAAAAGGGGAGGCCAAATGGCTCCTGCACTCCATTCCTTCGGGCAGACTGGTTGTGGAAATGACCCTGGACCGACCGGTCGGAGCTGATGAAGCAGCCGCCGAGATCCGCTTCAAACCTCTGGAAGGCGGGGGGATGGTCATCGTCCCGGTAGCCAAGCCGTAAGGGCGAAACCACATGCCATCCAACGGGAATGCCCCGTCATTTGCGGTACCAGGAACCGTCCTCCCTCTGGACCCAGTGCCCGGGCCGGGCATTGGCGATAATCTTCTGGGCGGCCTTTCTGGATACCTGTTCTGTGGATGTCCCCTCTTTTCCGGCAATTATCCCGTTCACCGTTCGCCGGTCCTGATTTTCAGCATTGACCACCCCGGCGTCGCCGGGGGATTGCTGCCGGAAATGCAGGTAGCCGTCGATGCCCTCGCCGACTATGCCCTGGTTCTTCAGCGCGTCGATGGTCGGTTTGCGTTCCAGCATCCGGTTCTTGAGGGCCTGCATATCCTGGGCGCAAACGGATGAGGCGAAAAGAAAAACCAAAGACAGGCAAAACAGCAGACAGCTGACCTTCGCATATGGGCAACGCATAACAGCCTCCTTATTTATCCTTTTCCGCCGCGCCTGCGGCCGGTTCATCTCCATAGATGTCCCCGTAGAAATCATCCACCGCCTTCTGCACACGGACATTGACATCAACGGTGATATGGATCGGCTTGATTTCCACCGGTTTCATTTCCACCTCGTGACGGGTGCACCCGCCAAGGACAACAAAACTCAACAGGATGAACGGAAGGGCGGCGCGCAACATGGGACCTCCATTTTACTTGGACTGAAGAAGAAACGGAATGAGTTGCGAATGATAAAGGAACAGTTCATTGACGGGGACCCTGAAATTGACATCGAGCTTGATCGGTTGATCCATCCCGCCGGTTTCTCCTTCTTGCAGGGTGACAAACATGTTCCGGTCCGCGTCAAACCGGAAGGGGAGCTTTTCCTTCGGTTTGCCGTCAATCTGCAGCATCAGCAGCAGGTTTTCCTCTTCGGAATTGACATAGAGCTTGGCCCAATTATACTCAAAATTGCCCAGGGCCGCACCTGCAAAATGAAGAGGCGTGAGCCGGACCGCATCCCGGGGAACATCCGTCTCCAGGTACTCGCTTTGCCTGATCCGCAGGTTGCCTTTCTCTCCCGGGGTCGTAAAGAGAAAGCCGTCATCGACAAAAATGGTCTGATTCGAGTACAATATGGGAATGCGGCCGCTCATTCTTCCCTCTCCTTCGGCCTCGGCAAGGCCAAGCTGGGAAAGGATCTGGGCCAGTTCCAGGCGATCGCAGATCAGGGCCGCTTCCACTTCCCGCATGTCCGGCCGCAGCCTGAAGCCGCTGGTAAAGACCCTTCCTCCGCTCCATTTTCCCGAGATCTGTTCAATGAACAGCGATTCCGGCGATTCGACCTGAAAGGCGACGGTGACATCGTGCAGGACCGCTTTCTTCCCCCGTATCGTCCCGAAGGTGAGCTTTTGGGCCGGGGCCGACTCCAGTCGCGGCAGGGCCGGAAGGGCAAAAGTGAAGGCGGTGTCGTGCAGGGAGACTTCCGCTTCGGGAATTTCGAATCTGCCGTCCCGCAGGCTGACCGCCAGGGTGCCGTGCACTCCACACCGGTCCACCGCCAGATCGGCGGCAAGGTCCAGCGACCCCGAACCGGAAATTTCTTCCAGCTGCGGATGGAGGGCTGCCAGGGAGTGCAGGTCGAAACCCGCTTCGGCAACAACGCCGGACAGTTCAAGAAACGGCGCCTGGTCGGGCGAAATGGCGGCCCTTGTTGCCAGGCGTACAGGGCTGTCCGGCAGGACGGGACTGTTCAGCTCGCCGGCCAGCAGGAAGTCCCGGCCCCGTTGTTCCAGGGTCGCGGTCAGTCCGCCCAGCCGCACCTGGCGGAAAAACATATCGTCGATGCGGAAATCGCCCGCTGCCGCCTCTGCGGGTTCCGGCAGGAAAAACGGGAGGGACAGGTGAATACCCTGGATCCGGATGTCGCGGGCAGGGAGGGCAATCCCGCCGTCGCCGGCGCTGAACCATCCCTCCACGGACCGTCCCTCCGCAGAATGGACAGCCGAGGCCCTGACTGCTGCTGCGGGAAGGTGAACCGAACCGTCGGGAAATTCGCCTATGAAGTCCGCAACCTCGGCCGCCACTTCAGCCTTCAGTCCCCCCCCGGCTCCGGCGCGGCCGAATTCCAGATCCGCCTCCGCCGCCACCACGGCGGCACGGAAACTGTTTTCCCCGAGATGACCGCTGTAGGCAGCCTGCCGCTCCCCGCCCGGTTCAGTCTGCAGCCCCGCCTGCACCCCATCTTTGTCGATGATCCCGTGGTGCCGCAGGCGAAGCGCCGCGGCTTCATCCATGAACCACCCGCCGCCCCATTCGCCGACGCCGGGAATGATCACCATCTTCCCCTGCCAGCCGATCTCGTCCGCGGCAACGGCAATGTCGGCCTCGGCCTCTACTTCAGCGCGGACCGGACCGGAAAAAACCATGCCGGCGAGATCGATGCGGTACGCCGCCCGGCCGCCGGCAACGGTCAAACTTCCTCCTTCCCCGGCCCCGATCGCCAGACGCATGTCCGGATCGTACCAGGAGAAACCGCGCAAACGTACGCCGGCGTCAATCCTGTCAACAACGAAGGGCGTGGTGCCGAGGGCAAACCGGGCGGAAATTTCCGCCCGGCCCGCCGTCCGGCCGGCGCTGGTAACATCCCCGGGCGCCATTGCCGCGAGGGCTTGGAGATCCATCTCCCCCTCAAGCCGGCCGGTCAGACTCCCCTGCGGGTGGGTATAGGCGAAATCCCCCCTCATTTCCTGACCGCCCAGCACCAGGGTACCCCGGTACCGGAGCGGGTCCGGAACGGTGTCGGGCCCGGACGCCTGCAGATCGGCGGCCAGGGCAACCGGAATGACGCGGGTAGCGTGACCGCGCCCGAAGACCATGAAGGAATCGGCGATCCTGATCCTGACGACGGCAAAGGGCAGCGCTTTCGGTTCCGGAGCGGCCGTGGGGGCGGACGGGAAGGGAGGCGAAGTGCTTTTCCGTCCGACCAGCCGGTCAACATGGACGAGCAGCCCGGTGCTGGCGACTTCGTCCACCTGCCGCCGCAGAAGACCGCCGACCGTCCAGTCGATCCGCACGAAGCCCCCGGCAATCACCGGAGAAGCGCTCGGAAGCCCGCTTATATGCAGGGTGCAGCCGCTGATCCCGAACCGGGAGACCCTGACCTGCTGACCGGCAAAATCCGTCCCGGCAAGAAGGGGTGGAAGGAAAAACCGTTCAACTAGCAACGGCAGCGCCAGGGCGGCAATGAATATGGCCGCCGCGGCCCACAGAAGCAGGCCCAGCGGTTTTCTGAGCAAACCTGGACGAATTCGGGGCATTGACCGTTCAGCCGCTCATCAACCCGGCGGCCAGTTCATGTTTCTGCCGCCCAGGACATGCAGATGAATGTGAAAAACCGTCTGCCCCGCCTCCGGGCCGTTGTTCATCACCAGGCGGTACTGCTCGACGCCCTCCCTGGCCGCGATTTCACCGGCCATGCGAATAAGCTTGCCGGTCAACCGTTCGTCCTCCCGGTCCACCTCCGCCGGCCGGCCGATATGCTTTCGGGGCACAATCAGGAAATGCACCGGAGCCTGGGGGGCAATATCCCGGAAGGCGATGATATCGTCATCTTCATAGAGCTTGTCCGCCGGTATCTCTCCCCTGACGATCTTGCAGAAAAGGCAGCTGTCAGACATGATTCGACCTCGTGTTGAATTTGTTCTGCTTCTGTTGAATGTACCGAATATACTCAATAGAATCAATTGCTTTTACTTACAATGGGCTTCATCTTGACGATAAGTTGCCGCGGCATGACCTCAATGTCGACCGGGTCCATGAAGACGGCAACGTCCTGTCCGCCTATCCGGGTCTGAAAGGTCCGCACGGCGGCCAGGTCAACCGGGTATTCCCTGTCGCCGAGCATGACCAGAAAAGGCAGGATCGCGTCGGCCTGGGGATTATCGGTGGGCGCCGGCGGTTCCAGGCGGGGCGTGACATAGAGTATTTTTCCGACCGGGTCGAAACGAAAGCTGAAATCACAGGTCAGCGGCTGCCTCACCTCGCCGACCTTCATGTTCAGAAGCTGGTCCCCCATCCTGGTCTGCAGGGCCACATTGCTGCCGACAACAAGTCCCTGCACGTGGACCGCGTTTTCCCGCATTTCCAGCCTGCTGATCGAGTCAAGCACCAGGTCTCCCTGCAGGTGGTCGTTCCCCGCCTCAATGGGCAGGGGCAGCATATTCTGCAGGAACTGCCTGATCGTTGTCTCGGGCAGGGTCAGGGTGACGATATCCGTCTCCGCCGGCCCGGGCTTCGGGGTCATCAAAAGGATCGTCAGCACAAGGACAATTGTCGGTGCGGCGCGCTGCAGTAGGGAGTGCATAGGGTTTTTCCTGTCTTGAGTTCCTCGGGTTAAGCGGTTTGCCTGAACGTAACACGTTTTTTCACGAGTGCAACAACCCAGACCGTCATGATTCCGGCAAGGGCTGCCATGCTGCTGAGGTCCCGCAGGGGGCTGTGGACATGATAGGCGGAAATGTGTATGGTATGCTGATCGATGAAATTTCCCCGGACCGAGACCACTCCGTCTCCCGGCAGGGTCATGCCCCGGACCTTGAGCCGTTCGCCGCTGAAGACGGTGACCGTGTTGTCGCTGCTCCGGTAACGGCTCCGGTCAAGCTCCAGATACTTGCCGGCCCGGGTCTGTCTGTCCCGGAGGGTGGTGACAAAATGGTTATCCGCACCGGCCGGTCCGGATGCAAGCGGAAGGGGAAGGAGAAAATACGCCGCCAGCAGCAGCAGGGCAAAGACGCGCTTTATCCTGTGCAGGGAGAGGACAACCGGGATTTTCCAGTCCCGGGTACCGGCATGAACAAGGGTCAGGGCGCCGAACACGGTCAGCGCGGAAATGACGGCATGCTCCGGCCAGAAAAGATGGAAGCCGGTCATATCCCAGGAAAAAGGAGCCAGAAAATGAACGCCGCCCGCCCATTTGATTTCCAGCCCATCGAGCAGGAGGTGCAGGAGGCTGTTGAAGGCGAGAAGCGCAAAAAGTTTCCGGCTGTTGGCAGCCGTCAGGGCCAAGGCCCCGCTCAGGATCAGACAGCCGAGAAGCGAAGCCTGGACCGTCGTGTAACTGCGCAGGCTGAGAAGATCAACGTCGCCGTCGAGGGTGTAGAACACTCGCTGCACAATCCAGGGAACGTCAGGTATGACGCAGCCCACCGCGATCCATTTGAAATCCGCCCCCCGCGACAGGATGCGGCTGACGGGCGTCTGCACCCCAAGATGAACGAACGTGTTGGGCATGATGGTATCTCTCGTGATGAACAGCCGGTTCAAGTCTTCCCGTCAGGGCGCCTTCCCGCATGAATAAATCCGAGACCGCTCAAGCAGGGGGGCCTGGAGACATTTTCCGCCTGACGGTTGATTCCGAAGCCTGTCTCGAGGGTGCCGGGGAAACCCTGAAGGCTATTATCAGGCAAAAGCTCACCATAATCAACCCCAAATACCAGGCGGCGAAGCGATACAGCCGCTGGATCGGCAAAAAGCTCAAGCCCACGCTGTATTTTTTTCACGACCGGGACGGCCGGCTCGTTTTTCCCCGCGGCTTTGTCAATCAGGCGCTCACGCTCAGCCGCCAGGTAACCGGCACCGTTCCGGAAATCATCGACAACCGCCGCCGTCTTCCCCCCGCGGACTTCTCCTTTCACGGTTCCCTGCGCCCCTATCAGCAGCAGGCGGTGGATGCCGTCCTCGGCCATTCCTTCGGGGTCCTGGAGGCGGGGACCGGCTCCGGCAAGACGATAATGGCCCTGAACATCATCGTCGCCCGCAGGCAGCCCACCCTGATCATTGTCCATACCAAGGAGCTTCTCCACCAGTGGCGGGAGCGGATAGGGGAGTTTCTCCATTTTGAGGCCGGCCAGGCCGGGGACGGCAGGTATGACATCCGGCCGGTGACGGTGGCCATCGTCAATACCGCCCGCCGCAATCTTGCCGATCTGCCGGCGGAATTCGGCCAGATCATCGTCGACGAGTGCCACCGTGTGCCAGCCAGCCTGTTCACCGACGTGGTCTGCAGTTTCGACAGCTACTTCATGCTCGGTCTTTCCGCCACCGCCTTCCGCCGCGAGGACGGCATGACCCAGCTCATTTATACCTACATGGGCGACCGGCTTCATGCCGTCAACCAGAGAGTGCTGGCCGAAAGCGGCGCCGTCGTCCGGCCCGAGCTCATTCAGCGGCCCACCGGGTTCAAATACGGTTTTCATGGCGACTACGCCAAGCTCATCAAGGCCCTGGCCGCCGATGAAGACCGCAACGACCTCATCGCCGGCGACATCGCCGCCATCGTCCGGGCCGGACACGAAGGGACGGTCCTGGTTGTGTCCGACCGGGTGGCGCACTGCGAAATTCTGCAGCGCAAACTTGCCCGGCTGGGCTTTGACAGCGTCCTGCTGACCGGCAGGGTAGCGGCCGAACAACGGGCCGCGATCGTCGACGATGTCCGCCGGGGAAGGGTCAGGGTCCTGATATCAACCCTGCAGTTGATCGGCGAAGGATTCGACTGCCCGGGCCTCAACACCCTTGTCCTCTCCACCCCGATCAAATTCGAGGGCCGGCTCCTCCAGGTCGTCGGCAGGATCATGCGGCCCGCCGGTTCCAAGAAAGCCCAGGTCATCGACTACGTCGACGCACATGTCCCGGTGCTGCGCCGTTCGGCCGCCGCCCGGCGAATGGTCTTCGACCGCTGGTAGGACCCCCTTGCCACGGCCCCGTCAAATTAAAGTTGTAGGGGTAAGCGTCAGTAACGAGACAGAGCTGAGGGGATAAAAAACAGAAGGTGTGCAGAGTTTGTCGGGCGCAAATGTGTTGCTGCTGGGGATAAT
>DSAE01000143.1 GCA_011372855.1 Desulfobacteraceae bacterium | reverse complement strand
GGAGAATTTATCTGTTCTTCAGGAACAACGCGGAAAAGATCCGCAAGGGGAAAAAATGCTGCGGGCATGCCGGGCAGCCCGGCTGCTGACAATAATAAATCCGCGCCGGTCGGCTCGGAACACAGAAAAATACTTTCGCTTTCCGGTTTATTGCCGGTCAGATGGCTCATCATTCCAGGGAACCTCGCCGGGAGAAGCATCCTGCCATTCCCGGACGATTCTCCGGGCCTCGGCAAAATCGGCTTCCGCCACCCGGATTACCCCCCAGCCGTATCGGACCTGAAAAATACCGTCATACGCCGTATCGTGGAACGAGACCACCACTGCATCAATCCCGTGCTGCCTGAGAAGGGCGTGCAGCGCCTGTGCTTCCGCGGCATTGTCCGGCTTGATCAAATCTTTCATGCATGATCCCCCGTCGTCATCGGATTCCGGTCAAGGCCGGATTATTTCCGCAGCTCGCCGCCGCACCGGCCGCAACGGCTTCCGCTCCCGAAGCTTACCCTGCCGCAGGATGCACAGCGGCGGGGCTCCGGTATCCAGCCCAACAGGGCGAAAACAATCACCACCGCACCGGTGGCCACCGGCACCGGAGCGGTCGCTACTTCGCTGTCATAGGTAAAAACATCCATTACCAGGGAAAACAGGCCGCCCCAGAATGCAATTTTTCTCATGCTCATCTTTTCTCCCTCCGCAAAACATGCACCGGCGGCGACATGCTTTTCCAGAAACCGTCTATGCCGCCGGGGGCGGACCAGAACCCGTGGGTCGAGCCGATCGTGGTGCACGGGGCCGGCGCCGGCCTCCTGCTCGTGTATTTTCCCTGGGGAAATCCTTTTACCCGGTTGGCCGGCACCGTCGGACAACGGTTGGGTCAATCAGAGGGATTCGCCCCCGACGATTTCAACCATTGCTTCCAGGGAATTCCTGTTTACAATATGATACTATATTTCTGTCAAAGATGTACATGCCGTACCCGGCACAATCGTTCGGGTTCAACAAATCCGGACAACGGAGGGATCTTATGAAGCAATGCAGCCTGCACAACTTTACGGAAAGTCTTCGTCCCTGGCTGGACAATGAATATATCCGCAGCGTAGCCATTGACCGGAATGGACTGGTCACCTTTACCTTCGTGGACGGCATCCGGGATACCTACGAAATCACCGACTGCGATCGGCAGCAGGTCAGGAAGGTGTGCGCAGAGCTTGCCGCCCGAGGCATTCCGGTGCAGGAAATATAGGACGTCGCTGCAGCCCCGACGGGATGGCGCATGCAAGCCTGCTTCGGGAACATTGACAAGGTGCCGACAATAAAAACAGCAAGGATGATTACATGAACCTGAACCATTATTTCGAGGAAAAAAAAGGCATCGGCGTCATGGCCACCAGCAGTGCAAAGGGAGTGGTCGACGCCGCCATCTATTCGAGACCGCACGTGCTGGGGAGCGACGAGGTCGCCTTTATCATGCGCGACCACCTCACCCATCGCAATCTTCAGGAAAACAGGCACGCCAACTATCTGTTCATCGAAGAGGGCGGTGGGTATGCCGGTGTCAGGCTCTTTCTGACCCGGATTGACGAAAGCACCGACGACAAGCTGATATCGGCCATGAGCCGGCGCTCCCTGAGCCCCGAGGAAGACAGGGCCAGGGGGGAAAAGTTCCTGGTGCGCTTCAAGGTCGACCGGGTCCTGAACCTGATCGGCGGCGAGGAGATCCGCCTCGACTGAAGTCCCGACCTTCTGCGCTTCGGTACAAGCCCTGACCGGAAACCAAGCTCCCTGCCGGCGGATATCCCCGGCATGGAGCAGTGTTCCGCGCCGACCCCGCTTTTCGGCTCCCGGGAGTCGGCGGCGAGACACGTCCTCCCCTCTCTGTTCGACGGGCGGGAGAACCACAGAGCAAACAGGATTGCACGATGACCGGCAACGGACTGGAAGCAGTACACCTTTCCAAATCATACACCATCGATGCCAGGCAGATCACGGTGCTCGACGATGTCAGCATCAAGGCCCATGCCGGGGAGTTCCTTGTCATCGAAGGAAAAAGCGGCAGCGGCAAATCGACGCTGCTCAGCCTCCTGTCGGGCCTGGACCGGCCGGACAGCGGCAGGGTGGTTCTCGCCGGAACCGATATAACCGGCCTGAGCGAAGACGCCCTTGCCCCCTTTCGCAACCGGACCATGGGCTACATTTTTCAGTCCTTCCACCTGGTCCCATCCCTGACCGCCCTGGAAAATATCATGTTCCCGGCCGAGCTGAACGGTGACGCGCGGGCTGCTGCCAAGGCCCTGGAACTGCTGCGCTGCGTCGATCTGGAACACAGAATGAACAATTTTCCCCACCAGCTTTCCGGAGGAGAAAAACAGCGGGTGGGCATCTGTCGCGCCCTGGTGAACAGACCGCTGATCGTCTTCGCCGACGAACCGACCGGCAACCTCGATTCCGTCAACGGGGACATTATCCTGCAGCTGCTCCTTGAACTGCGGCGGGAATTCAACAGCACCCTGGTGATGGCCACCCACAGCAGGGAAATCAGTGCCGGCGCCGACCAAGTCGTCCGTCTCAGCGACGGCAGAATACAAGCTCCCGATCGCAGGACGCAGGAATAGATGCCCCATTTCCGCTTCATCCTCCGGCAGATCGGCACTTCCCGCAAACAGGGGATCATCTTTGTCCTCTGCGTCGCCCTGTCCATGCTCATCCTTACCTCGCTGGGAGGCTTCAGCAGCAGTGTGCGCAACTCCATGCTCAAGGATGCCAGGCAGCTGCACGCGGCCGACATCATCATCCATTCCCATTACCCTTTTTCCGAGCCGCTGGCGCGGGCGGTCAATTCCTACGAGGAACGGGGAATACTCCGCGGCGCCTTGATCAACAAGTTCTACAGCATGGCCAGGAACCCGTCCCGGGATGCGTCCATCCTCAGCGACATAAAAATCGTTGAACCGGCCTACCCTTTTTACGGCACGGTCAAACTGGCCTCCGGGAGGCAATTCCGGGAAGTGCTGACTGCGGGTTCCATCGTCGTCGAGCAGAGTCTGCTGGAACGGCTGCGGGCGGACATCGGCGATGCGCTGCAGATCGGCTCGGCCACGCTGACCATTGCCGACGTGGTTCTGGAAGAGCCGGACCGGCCGGTGTCCTTTTTCTCCTTCGGGCCGAGGATTTTCGTTGCCGCCGCAGATCTGGAAAAGCTGGACCTGATCCGGAAAGGGAGCCGCGTCCAGTATGACTGGCTCCTGCAGGTGTCCGATCCCCCCATCGTTGACCGGCTGGCCGGCGAACTCGAGGCCCTCGCGATCGAGGGCCAGGAAAATGTCAGAACCTTCCGCACCGCCGACTCCAGGGTCAAGAGATTTTTTGAAAACTTCCTCTTTTTCCTGAATCTGATCGGCATCTTCACCCTGCTGCTTGCCGGCATCGGCATCCAGACTTCGCTGCAGGCCCTGCTGCGCGAAAACACCTACACCATCGCGATCATGAAGTCCCTTGGGGCAACCAGCCGCTTCATCCTGACCCACTTCCTGTTCATGATCCTCCTGCTCGGCGCCGCCGGGATCATTCTGGGCCTGGCCTTGAGCCACCTCCTGCAGCTCACCTTTCCCGCCCTGTTTGGCGGCATCCTGCCCGCCGGCATCAGGCTGTCCATCGCCTGGGATGCGGTTGCGGAAGGACTCGTACTGGGCACGCTCGTGGTCTGCCTGTTCTCCTCCCTGCCCCTCAACCGGGTCAAAAACCTGAAGCCCGCCTTCCTGTTCAGGAAAGATCCGGGGCCGGCGGCAAAAGGATTGGCCCATTACGGCGCGGTCGCCCTGATTGTCCTCTTTTTTGCCGGCCTGGTCATCTGGCAGCTGGAGGACGTCCGAATCGGACTCTATTTCCTGCTGGGAATCGGGATTCTGATCGGTTTCAACGTCGCCGCCGCGCAGGGGTGCATCATCTTCCTGCACAGGAAGGCTCCCCGCTCCCTGGCCGTGCGGCAGGCTTTCCGCGGCCTCTTCCGCCCCAACAACGCCACCCGGGCCATTCTCGTCACCCTCAGCGCGTCGCTGGCGGTCATCTTCGCCATATACCTCATCAACCATAACCTGCGGGCGACCTTTATCGACTCCTATCCGCCCGACCTGCCCAACGCCTATTTCCTCGACATCCAGACGGACCAGAAAGAAGCGTTCAGCGAAATCCTGGGCATGCAGGCCGACTATTATCCGATCATCCGGGCCCGGCTCGCCTCCATCAACAACACTCCCATCAACCGGGAAAGTGAACGGCAGAAAAGGCGGGACAACCTCGCCCGGGAATTCAACCTCACCTACAGGGATTACCTGCTGGAAGACGAGCGGATGCCGGCCGGGGACTCGCTCTTCGACGCCGGAGACCGGGTAGCGGTCGGCCGGGGAGAGGTACCGGTATCGGTGCTGGATACGGTGGCGGACATGGGGGATATGCGGCTCGGCGACCTGCTCGAATTCTCCGTCCAGGGAATCCCCCTGAAAGCACGGATCACCAGCATTCGGACCAGGACAGAATCCGGGGTGCGGCCTTTTTTTTATTTCGTCTTCCAGGAAGAGGTGCTCCGGGAGGCTCCGCAAACCATTTTCAGCGCCGCCCGGATGGACCGGGACCGCCTGATCAAGGTGCAGAATGCGCTGGGTGAGCAGTTGCCCAACATAAGTGTGATCGATGTCGGCAACACCATCGAGGTCCTGGCCCGAATCATGCAGAAGATGTCCGTCATCGTCCAGTTCTTCACCTCATTTTCCATTCTTGCCGGTGTGCTGATCATCATCAGTTCGATCTTTGCCACCCGCCTGGCAAGGATCCGGGAAGCGGTCTATTTCAAGATCCTCGGCGCCAATTCCGCCTTCGTTCTGCGGGTTTTCACCTATGAAAACCTGGTGCTCGGCCTGTTCTGCGCCATTGCTGCCAGCCTGGTTTCCCATGCCGGGAGCTGGATTGTCTGCACCCGGGTACTGGACATTCCCTACCGTCCCCTCATCGGCGCAACGGCCGGCATGGCGGCGGCAACTCTCCTGCTGGTTACCGGCGTCGGCCTGGGCGCTTCGCTATCAATCCTGCGGCAGAAACCGATGGGTTTTCTGCGGAATGAAGAGTCGGAATGATCCGGACGGGGAAAGTTTGCAGCTTCGCGTAGGTTATTGTTGCTGATCGAAATCGGGATCTGTTGCGTTGGCGGTGAGCCCCGCGAACCCCAACCTCCACCATCGTCAGGTGATCAAGGGTTGGCGGTCGATCCACTTATCGATGGGTTGCGATAGGGAGAAGAACATGTTTGCGCGGACTTCCTGAATTGGTGGAAGGTTTTCGATACCGATAATACCGATACCGATTTCGATTTCGATGAGCAGCTTGCAGGAGTGAGCTCGCGAACTCCAATAAAAAGCTGCGGGCGAATGTTTAAGGTTTTCAGTCACCCCAACCTTCTGATCCATGACGTGTAAAAAAAAGGAACTGCGGACATGATATGTATCTCATCCACCACTGGAAGCCGGGGCAGGATGTTACCGTCTTTCGTTGTGCTGTTTTGTATGCTGCTGGCCGGCTGCGACAGGCAGCAAGCCGCCGGTCCCCCCGGTACGTCCGGACCGGAGCCGGAATACCAGGGTACCATCATCGCCGTCGGCGACAGCCTGACCGCCGGCCTGGGAATTGCCGAGGAGGATGCCTGGCCTGCCCTCCTGGCCCGGAAACTTGAGAGTGACGGCTATAACTGGCAGGTGGTCAATGCCGGCATCAGCGGCGAAACCAGCAGCGGAGCACTGGGGCGGATCAAATGGATCGCGGCGCAGCAACCGGATGTCGTCATCCTCGAAACCGGGGCCAACGACGGGTTGCGGGGCATCCCGCCAGCCGTCATCAGGGAGAACATCACCCGGGCGGTGCGGCAGTTGAAGGAGGCCGATATTACCGTGGTGCTGGCCGGCATGGAGATGGTCCAGAATCTCGGCCCGGATTATACCAGGGAATTCGAGGAAATATACCCTGTCGTCGCCGAGGAGCAGGGCGTCATTTTCATTCCCTTCCTGCTCGCGGGCGTGGCCGGCGAGCCCGCGCTCAACCAGTCCGACACCATCCACCCCAACGAGGACGGCCACACAATTATCGCCGAAACGGTCTACCCCCACGTCCTTCAGGCTGTCACAGCGCCGGGCAGGCCAAATTGAGCTGTCCAGCGCACTTCAAGGCATTCTTCACTGTTCCGAAACGCAATCCTAACCGCAGCCGAACAAAGGGACCCTATTATTCCGGTAAACGGGCCTGACAGGCCCGGCATTGCTGCAAAACCCTTGGCGGAGGATACGACCATGCCTACTGCGGCTCTTGAGATGGCGGCAAAGTACGTCTGCAACGCCCACTGCGGCCGATGTCCACAGATGGTGCTCACTTTCCCGTGCCCTTGCGATTGCAATCTTGAAACCAGGGCCTGGCAATGCTGGATCAACTATTTTCAGAGCCAGGCCGGCAAAGCGGAAAAGGCGGCCCCGCAGGACAAAGCGGCCCGGCACGACGGGTCATCACCTCATTCCCCATGAACGGAGAACCACTTGGAAACACAGACCATTCTTCCTCCCGGGACGACGGATCTCCCCACGGTGCTTATTGTTGAGGACGAAGGAGACATCGCCAACCTTCTGGCCTACCGCCTGGTACGGGAAGGCTTCCGGGCACACGTCGCTTCTGATGGAGACGAGGGCATTCGACTGGTCGAAGATGTCCGGCCGGACTGCATTCTGCTCGATCTGATGCTGCCGGGCAGGGACGGCTGGTCGGTGTGCCGGGCGGTCCGGGGGCATGACGATGCCCGGCTCGCCGCCACGCCCATTGTCATGCTCACCGCCCTGGGCGATCAAGACACGCGGATTCAGGGAATCGAGATCGGCGCCGATGTCTTTCTCGCAAAGACCGCGCCATTCCGTGAGGTTCTGGCCAATTGCCGGAGACTGGCGGACAAGCACAGGGGCAGCTTTGTCCTGCATGCCGAGATAGATCGACTGCGGTCCAGGCAGCAGAACAGTGATGACCTGCAGAGCATACTTTGCCACGAACTCCGCAATCAGCTCGCCGTCATTGCCGGCTTCTGCAGCCGCCTTACCCGCAGTCTCGAAGGGAAAAAAGAACATCGCGCGGCCGAGGCAATCCACAGAAGCACCGATTCCCTGGGCCGCCTTGCCGAGGAAATACTCCTCTACCGCAGAATAGAGGCGAATGATTTTTCCCTGCCCCCGGCGGAATTTGCTCCGGAGGCCGTCGTTGACGAAGTGCTGGACCTCTATCGACCGGCCGCGGTCGCCAAGGAAATCGGTCTCGAACGCTTCGGCCGGCTCCCCGACACTGTTTCCCTCAACCGCAGCGGGCTGAAGATCATTCTCTCCAGTCTTCTCGAAAACGCCATCAAGTACTGTCCCCCTCACACCAGTATCTCACTCGTGGGCCGCACTACGGAAGACAGATTTTCATTTGAATTATACGACCGGGGGCCGGGGATTCCCGACGATGAAAAGGAAAAAATCTTCGAGCGGCACTACCGGGGCAGGTTGACGCGGGACTCAAGCAAAGGCACCGGCATCGGGCTTTTTACCGCCAAAAAGCTGACCCTTGCCCTGGGCGGGGATATATCGGTCGGTGACCGGCCTGGAGGAGGTTCGGTCTTCGAGCTCCGCTTCGGCAGTATACGGTAAAAACCCGACAACCAGCTGTTTTCGTATCGTTCCGCCGCCGCGGTTAATCTTCGAACCTGCCCAGGGGCCGTTTGAAGGTAAATTCCGCCGGATCCACCACCAGACTTTCCCAGACCTCGTCGGTATTGCCCCCAAGGGCCGCAAAAGGGACCGCGACGATAAAAACAACCGAACCGGCCAGCGTGGCCACAACGCCCAGCGGCCGTACGGCAACAAGGTCAACGACGATCAATCCCGGGTCCGGTGTGGGGCCGGCAAGACGATCCTGTTGCCCCTCGTCAACCTCTGCGGAGAAACCGGACAAGGGGCTCATTATCAGCACCAGGGCAATCAGACAGACAACAACTATTTTGCAATAACGCGGCATAAACTTCTCATTTCCAAGGTGACCACTGATGTTCTCAAAATGTATCGGCCGGCGCCAAACCCCGGCACTGCCTTCCGCATTGTTGCTTTATAGCATTTCATTAAAATGAAAGCAATCAGGATAAGGCCGGCGCGGGGACGCATCCATCCGGGAAAATCGAACCGCTCCCTTTCCGGATTTCCTTTCCGCTTATATATGTATCCTGAAATGCCGGATTTGTCCGATAAAACCGGACGATCCCGGATGGATGTACGAGCCCGTTTCAGGACCGGCGATCTGCATTATGCCCCGCGGAGTCCCTGCGGTTTTTTCCCCCAGGAAAACCGAACGGCTGAACTCCCAGGTTTTGCCCTTCATGTCAGATACTTCTTTGTGTGACGATGATAAACTCCATTCCTGGAATGATAATCCCCCAG
>DSAE01000128.1 GCA_011372855.1 Desulfobacteraceae bacterium | reverse complement strand
CTCCCAGCTGCATAAACTCGTGCATCCGCGCCAGGTTGAAACCATCAAGCTCGGCAAAACAAAGGTGCCGCAGGAGGTGATGATCGCCATTCTGAGCTTTTTCGCCATCTACCTGGCGGTGTTCGTGATCGCCAGCCTGATCGTCACCGCCCTGGGAGTCGACATCATCACCGGGCCAAGCGCGGTGATCGCAACTCTGAACAATATCGGCCCGGGCCTGGCCCTGGTCGGCCCGACCCAGAACTTCGGCCATCTTCCGGACCCGGCCAAACTGGTTCTGATCTTCTGCATGCTGGCCGGCCGGCTGGAACTCTATACCGTTGCCATCCTCCTTACCCCCGGGTACTGGAGCATGACCCGCCGGCCGAAACTGCGCTGGACCAGAACAAGGATACCGGCCAACCATGAGTGACTTTGACATTGTTGTGATCGGCGCCGGCCATGCCGGCTGCGAGGCCGCACTGGCGGCCGCCAGGATGGGCCTCCGCGCCCTGGTCTGCATCATGAACGCGGACACCATCGGCGCCATGTCCTGCAACCCGGCCATCGGCGGTCTGGCCAAGGGACATCTGGTCAAGGAAATCGACGCCTTGGGCGGCGAGATGGCAAGGAATATCGACGCCACCGGTATCCAGTTCCGCAGGCTCAACACCAGCAAGGGGCCGGCGGTCCGTTCGTCGCGGGCCCAAGCCGACCGCCTGCTCTACCGGCTGCGGATGAAACAGGTGCTGGAAAATCAGCCGAACCTGGAGATCCGCCAGGCGGTGGTCGACGAGATCCTCCTCGATGGAGAACAGATCCGGGCGGTCCGCACCTCCCTGGACGAAGTGATACCGGTGCGGGCCGTGGTGGTCGCGACCGGCACCTTCCTCAACGGCCTGATCCATGTCGGCCTGAAAAACTTTCCCGCCGGCCGCATGGGCGACGCTCCGTCCACCAGCCTGGCCCGGTGGTTCAAGCACGCCGGCTTCCGGGTGGGCAGGATGAAAACCGGCACGGTCCCCCGGCTCGATGCCAATTCCATCGATTTCAGCAGCCTGGAGGCCCAGTACAGCGACGACCCGCCCAATTTGTTCTCCTTTTCCAGTACCGGGCCGCCGCCGCTGGAACAGCGCCCGTGCCACATCACCTACACCAACGAACAGACCCACGGGATCATCCGCGGCTCCATCGACCAGTCGCCGATGTACGCCGGGATCATCGAAGGCATCGGCGCCCGGTACTGCCCGTCCATCGAAGACAAGGTCATGCGCTTTCCGGACAAGCCCCGCCACCAGATATTCCTGGAGCCGGAGGGCCTGGACACGGTGGAGATATACCCCAACGGCATCCCCACCAGCCTGCCCCTGCGGACCCAGATCAACATGGTCCGCTCCATTGCCGGCCTGGAAAAGGCCCGCATCATCAGGCCCGGATACGCCATCGAGTATGATTACGTCGATCCCCTGGAGCTGAAACCGTCCCTGGAAACCAAGAGGGTGGAGGGGCTCTTTCTCGCCGGGCAGATCAACGGCACCTCGGGCTACGAGGAAGCGGCGGCCCAGGGGCTCATGGCCGGGGTCAATGCGGTCCGCTATGTCCGGGGAGAGGACCCCGTCATCCTTGACCGCTCCCAGGCCTATATCGGCGTCCTCATTGACGACCTGGTCACCAAGGGGACCAGGGAGCCCTACCGTCTGTTCACCTCCCGGGCCGAGTACCGCCTCCTCCTGCGGGAAGACAACGCCGACCTGCGCCTGCGGGAGACAGGCCACCGGATAGGCCTGGTCGACCGGCCGACCTGGAAAGCGTTCCTGGACAAGAAAAACCTGATGGAACAGGCGATCACCCTGCTGCACGCCGCACGGATCCGTCCCTCCGGCCCGGTGAACGACGCCCTCGCCCGGATCGGCAGCGTCGTGCTTAAGCAGCCCCTTGCCCCGGCCGACCTGCTTCGGCGGCCGGAGATCACCTTCTCCGCCCTGATCGAAGTGATGCACCAGGCGGAGCCGGCATTGGCCATGGATCTCGACCGGTTCCCCTTCAGGGATGAAATTGAACTGCAGGTGAAGTATGATGGCTATATCCGCAGGCAGGAGGAGCAGGTCGGGCGTTTCCGGAAATTGGAACGCACCCTGCTCCCCCCGGACATGCGGTATGACGGCCTGCCCGGCCTCTCCAATGAAGTGGTGGAAAAACTGAAGACGGTCCAGCCCCTGTCCCTGGGCCAGGCCTCCCGGATTTCCGGCATTACGCCGGCGGCCATTTCAGTCCTGCAGGTGCATCTGAAAAAACAAGGACTTATCTGAACCCAGCCATGCTCCCCTATCCCGACATCGACCCGGTCATCGTCGCCTTCGGCCCCTTCAAGGTCCGCTGGTACGGCCTCATGTACGTCCTCGGCTTCGGCGCCACCTACTTTCTGGTCCGCTACCAGCTCGCCCGCTTTCACTGGCGGGAAATGGCCGAACGGTTCGACAACCTCAACCTCTACCTGATCATCGGCGTCATCGCCGGCGGCCGGCTTGGCTACGTCCTGTTCTACCAGCCGGCCTACTACCTGCGCCACCCGCTGGAGATTTTCGCCACCTGGCAGGGCGGCATGTCCTTTCACGGGGGGTGCCTCGGCGTCATTATCGCCGGCCTGCTGTACTGCCGCTACCATCGTCTCAGCTTCTGGAGGGGAGCGGACCTCTACGTGGTGACCGTGCCAATCGGGCTCGGGCTCGGCCGCATCGGCAATTTCATCAACGGTGAGCTGTTCGGCCGGACGAGCGATGTCCCCTGGGCAATGATTTTCCCCGACGGCGGCCCGCTGCCGCGCCATCCGTCGCAGCTGTACGAGGCCCTGCTCGAAGGAGCCCTGCTGTTCTGCATCCTGTGGAGCTTAAAGCACATACCCTGGCGGGACGAGCCATCCCGCTTCTGGCCCCATGGCTCCATGCTGGCCCTGTTCCTGATCCTGTACGGCGTGGTGCGCATCGTTGCCGAATTCTTCCGCGAACCTGATCCCTACCTGGGTTTTGTGGTGCAGGGAATAACCATGGGCCAGTTGCTGAGCATGGTCATGATCGCCGCCGGCCTGCTGCTCTGGCGGCTGCGGATGGGGAAATCATAACCTCTTTACAGCGCCCGCTGCAACCCGTACAATACGGGGCGGGAATATCCCGACCCCGCCCGGAAACCATACCGGCCGGGGCAAACAGATAAAAAATTTCCGGGAGAACATAATGCAGTGTATCAAACCGGCCCTGATGCTCCTCATCGCCGCCGCCCTGATGTGGTCATGTTCCAATGGCGGCGACGAAGAAGAAAAAGGGAAAATCAAGACCATGACCGAGGAGATCGGCCAGGAGGGCGTGCGCATGATCAAGACGCCCATTGACAAGGCGCAGGCCGTCGCCGATCAGGAAGAACAGAGGGCCCGGGAAATGAACGACCGTCTCAACAAGGAATAACCGAACGTTCTCTGTTGCCGGCACCATGCTCTACTTTGCCTACGGCTCCAATCTCTCTTCCGCCCGAATGGCCGCCAGGGTTCCCTCAGCCCGTGTTGTCGCCCGGGCGCAGCTCCCGGGCCATGCCCTGCGGTTCCACAAGGTCGGCCGTGACGGCTCGGCCAAATGTGACGCCTGTACATGTCCCCCCTTTGCGACAGCTCTGACAGGTGATCAGCCATGAAAAAACTCCTGCTCTTCTATGCCGCCGGCTGCCTCGGCGGCCTGGTCAACAGTATCGCCCTCTGGCTGCTCGGAAATTTTGACATAACCCGCACCCTGGGCATAGATATTGCTCCCGCGCTGACCTCGGCGTGGCTGTACCCGAGAATCGTCTGGGGCGGCATCTGGGGCCTGACCTTTGTCCTGCCGATGCTCGACGCGAAACTCCTGCTCAAGGGCAGCCTGCTCAGTCTCTTTCCCACCCTGGTGCAGCTCTTTGTCATTTATCCCTACCAGACCCACAAAGGAATGGCCGGCCTGGAACTGGGCATGCTGACCCCGCTCCTGGTCCTCACCCTCAACTGGGTATGGGGCCTGACGACCGCCCTGTCCATCAAGCTGGCCAAGTAATGCCGAGGGGAGAAGACACCGGGACGGCCGGCCGGAAATCTCCAAATCAGCGGGAGAAAGGAGGGCCGATGACACCGCCGGAATGCCTCCTGCGGATGTACGAGCTGTATGACAAGTGCGCCGCGGAATTTGCTTTCGCCTGCCGGAAAGGATGCGCGACATGCTGCACCCAGAGCGTAACCATGACCACCCTGGAAGGGGAGCTGCTCAACAACTACCTCATTGACCGGCCTGATCTTCTGCCGCTGCTGGAAGCCATGCCCGGCCATGCCTCTGCCCCGCCGACCACCATCAACCAGTTCGCCGCCGCCTGCCTGCTGGGGGAATATGTTGACGAGCCCCAGCCGGCGTGGGATCTTGCGCCCTGCATCTTCCTTCAGGACAACCGCTGCACCGTTTATCCGGTCCGGCCGTTCATGTGCCGGAGCTTCGGTTCCAGGGTGCGATGCGACAGTTCCGGAACCGCGGAAGTCGAACCCTTCTTCCTCACCCTGAACACGGTGTTTCTGCAGTGCATCGAGCACCTGGACCAGGGCCGGTCCTGGGGCAACATGTACGCGGTCCTGCGGTCAATTCAACAATCAGGACAGGCCAATGCGGAAACCATTCCAGGACTGCGCATTGCCGAGCAGATTCAGGGATTTCTGATTCCCCCCGACGAAACCGAGCGGATTCACGACTGTCTCCACAGCCTTCTCGACCTTCTGCGCGGAGTGCAAGGGAAACGGGAGAAATAAAATTCTCCTGACGGAAACTTGATGCAATCAGCCGGAAGTGTTCCTTGCGGGATAAGCGTAACACCGAGAGCAGGCTGTGCGGTGCTCAGCCGGAAAAGAGCGGAATGGCCCCTGAAATGAAAAACGGGGCCGGAAGTGGCCCCGTGGTGCATGGAATGCCGGAAATTTTTTATTCGCAGTTGCAGCCGGAACCGCAATCCGACCGCTCCTGCGTGCCGCAGCCGCAGCCGCAGCCGGCAGCCTGGTTCTCGACGGCCGCCAGTTCCTCGACGCTGGGTTCGCGCACTTCGACCACCTTTACGTCAAAATGGAGCTGGAGCCCGGCCAGGGGATGGTTCAGGTCAACCTTCACCGATTCGGAATCGCTCACATCCTTGACGGTCAACAGGACCGGGCCATGGGGCCCTTCGGCATGAAACCGCATCCCGGGCTCGATCTCGCAGTCATCCGGGAACTGGGTCCTGGGAATGTCCTGGAACAGGTTCTCATCGATCTCGCCGTAGGCTTCCTGGGGGTCGACGACGATTTTTGCCTGATCGCCGGCGGCCTTGCCCATCAGGCCTTTTTCAAGACCGGGAATCACCTGGCCGGCGCCCGTGATGAATCCGAACGCCTGTCCCTCCGGGGACCTGTCGATCTCCTTGCCCGAGGCAAGGGAGAGGCGGTAGTCAATGGCAACATACGATTTTTCATTGATCTGCATACTGTACCTCTTGAAAGTAAAAAAATCCCGGCGGGCCGTTTGAACCGGCCGCACCGGGTTCAGTCATTTCAAAATACAATAACCCTTCGCGCCGGAATGTCAACCGGATATGGGCGCCCGGCTGGCGCCGGGAGTCGGCAGTTGGCAGGCGGCAGGCGGCAGGCGGCAGGCGGCAGGGGGCAGGGGGCAGGGGGCAGGCTGCAGTTTGGGGTTTGAAGCCTGTCGGTTTGTTGGCCCTGCAACACCCTTCTCCTTGGGGAGAAGGCGCCCCGGAGGGGCGGATGAGGGGATTTCGGCGGCCGCATATCCGACTGGTGCCGTGAGTCGGCAGCGCTCCACCTCGCGCTGCGGGGACGAATGAGGGGAAGAACATGTTGGCGCACCGACCGGTTCAGGGTTAAAGGGTCTTTCGATTTCGATGAGATATTTCCTGCGCCGGTTGACGAAATGCACACTCATCGGGATCGGGATCGAATTAGATCAGTTTCGTAGGTTGGGCTGAGCCAGCGAAGCCCAACGTGACCGATAAGGAATTGCATTGTTGGGGTTTTCAGGCTCCCCCCAACCTGCATCCTTCCCGCTCCCCATACCGTAAGGGGCTTTCATGTCAACAAGCCGTCAGGCTTCAAGCTCTTGACTGCAAACTCCCGACTGCAGACTGCAGACTTCTCCTGCACAGCCGGACACTGTCATCTGGTACCCGGCCCACAAATCGGTTATACTCACCGGCTGGCTGACACAACGAACCCTCCTCAATTTCTTTGCACCCATATCTACCGGCGCGGAAAGATCAATATGATCAGTCACGAGCAAAAACCGATGCTGCGTTTTCTTATTGTCCTGACGGCAGCTTCGGTCATCGGCCTCCAGGCCTGGATGATTCTCTTCAACAACTTCGCCGTTGAAATGGTCGGCCTCGAGGGACGGCATATCGGCGTCCTGCAGTCGGTCAGGGAGATTCCCGGCTTTCTCGCCCTGCTGGCCGTCTATTTCATGCTGGTTATCCGCGAGCACCGCCTGTCCGCTCTGTCCATCCTCCTCCTCGGAATCGGCACCGCGGCGGCCGGCTTTCTGCCGACATTTTACGGCCTGCTGTTCACCACCCTGGTCATGAGCTTCGGCTTCCACTACTATGAGACCACCAACCAGTCACTGACCCTGCAGTACTTCGACAAAACAGTCTCGCCCCTCGTATTCGGCCGCCTCCGCAGCCTTGCCGCGGCGGCGAATATCGGTGCCGGGGTGCTGATCTTCCTGCTCAACCCCCTGCTCGGCTACAAATACATGTACCTGTTCATGGGCGGCCTGGTGACCGTGGCGGGAATATGGGCGCTGCGCCAGGACCCCACCCACAGGAACATCGTGCCGCAGCACAGGAAAATGATCCTGCGCCGCCGTTATGCCCTGTATTATTTCCTTACCTTCATGGCCGGGGCCCGGCGGCAGATCTTCATCGCCTTCTCCGTCTTCCTGATGGTCAAGATCTTTCACTTTTCCGTCCGCGAGATCACCATCCTCTTTATCGTCAACAACCTGATCAACTATTTCCTCAATCCGCTCATCGGCAAGGCCATTGTCCGCTTCGGCGAGCGCCGGGTCCTGACCATCGAGTACGCCGGGCTGATCCTGGTTTTCCTGGCGTACGCCTTCACCGGGTCCAAAGCCGTCATCGTGGTCATGTACATCATTGATCACATCCTGTTCAATTTCGCCATTGCCATCCGCACCTATTTCCAAAAAATAGGAGACCCGCAGGATATCGCCCCCAGCATGGCGGTGGGCTTCACCATCAACCATATCGCCGCGGTGGTCATGCCCGTGATCGGCGGTCTTGTGTGGATGATCGACTACCGGATACCCTTCATCGCCGGCGCCGGAATGAGCCTGATATCCTTGATCGCGGTCCAGAAAATCCCCATCTTCGCCCCGGACGATCAGACTTGATCGCACTGCCTGCCGCGTTTCTTCCTTGCTTGAAACGGGAACCCTTCTGGTTGAAAAAGCGCCCGGCAGGGTTTATATTTTCAGTTTAAAGACCAAGGAGTGGAAAATATGCGCATCGCCCCGCCGGCAACGATATTCCGGACATGCTGAATCTTCTGTTCGGCATAGGCTTGTCCATGGTTCTCGTTCCGGGACTGGCTTCCTCTACCAATCCTGCCGCAGCCGAGGCCATGAAGGCTCCACACCTTCAGCCGGTGTACCATGTCCCCCTGCGGATCCATTTAGGGCAGAGCGGCCGCCCCCTTGCTGAATGGCCGCCGGTGCTGGCGGAAATCAACCACATCTGGCTGTCCCAGGACGCCATCTGTTTCGAAATCCACACCGTCGACCATGATGAAGAACTCGGACACGGCCTGGACCTGTGGTTTACGTCTTTCATCCCCCAATGGAACGGTTATTACCGTGATCCCAACGACATGCATGTCCGGGACGAGCCTGATCTGCGCCCGGCCCTACGACCCGCGGAATCCGCGGCGGCGCGCACCGCGGCCCATGAAATCGGCCATGCCCTTGGCCTCGGCCACCGGCAGGACTCCGACGATAACCTGATGCGGTCCAAAACCTACGGCTGGCAGCTGCATCCCGCCGAGATCAAACAGGCCCGGCAGGCCGCCCCGCATTTTGCCCTCGAAAAAACCAGCGGGTCATGCGGCCCGCCGGCAATGCATAACCGGCTGTAATTTTGTTTTGTCCGGTCAGGAAAAATTGACCGGCTTCTTTGCCGGACCGGATAAATATCCCTCCATCAAAAATTCCGGTCGGTCAACCGTTGCAACCGTTTTCCCTGGAACGCCCGCTCAACATGGAGAAAGAAATATATGAAGACCACACCGACTGAACAAGCCGCCCTGCTCACTTCCGAGGACGAACAGGTCCGGGGAATGTTCAATCATCACGACAAAACAAGCATCAAAAGGACCGTTCTGTATCATATGCTGAGCATGCAGGGCCGGGACCCGAGCCGGGCGGTGGCAAAGGATGTCTACACCGCCCTGGCCTACACCATGCGCGACTTTCTGATTAAAAAATGGATCTCCACCCAGCGGAACTATTATTCCAGCG
>DSAE01000290.1 GCA_011372855.1 Desulfobacteraceae bacterium | reverse complement strand
TTATCCCCAGCAGCAACACATTTGCGCCCGACAAACTCTGCACACCTTCTGTTTTTTATCCCCTCAGCTCTGTCTCGTTACTGACGCTTACCCCTACAACTTTAATTTGACGGGGCCGTGGGAGGTGTTTTATTTGAGTTGAATTTGTCCGGCAGGTTTTGTAATTATAACAATTTACTTTTTTATCTTTTGTTTATCCCTCGCCGATGGCGGATTTGAATCATAGTGGAGGAATCAGATGGAAACGATCTTTACATCCAAGGTGTTTGACACCGAAATCATTCAACTTGCCCATACCAGGGAAACCATTGTCCGCGGGGGGCGGGACAGGTTTTCCCGTCTGCCTGATGCTTTCGCGGGGATAAAACAGATAGGCGTCATCGGCTGGGGCTCCCAGGGACCGGCCCAGGCCCAGAATCTGCGTGACTCTCTCGCCGGCACGGATATCCGGGTCAAGGTCGGCCTGCGGGCCGGCAGCTCATCCATGCAGGCCGCCCGGGAAGCCGGCTTCACCGAGGACGGCAACACCCTGGGAGAAATGTATGAAGTCATCGGCGAATCGGACATGGTCCTCCTCCTGATCTCCGACGCGGCCCAGGTGCAGAATTACAAGAAGGTGTTCGCCACCCTGAGGAAGGGCGCGGTCCTCGGTCTCTCCCACGGCTTTCTCCTGGGGCACCTGGAAAGCGTGGGCGAATATTTCCCCCCCGGAATCAATGTCATCGGCGTCTGCCCCAAGGGGATGGGGCCTTCGGTCCGGCGGCTGTACGTGCAGGGCAAAGAGATCAACGGTGCGGGCATCAACTGCAGTTTCGCCGTGGAGCAGGACGCGGACGGCATGGCCACCGATCAGGCCCTGGGGTGGGCCATAGCGATCGGCGCACCCTATGTCTTCAAGACGACGCTGGGCTACGAGTACCGCAGCGACATCTTCGGCGAGCGGGGCATTCTTCTTGGCGCCGTGCACGGAATCGTCGAGGCCCTGTACCGCAATTTCGTCATGGAAAAGGGGATGGGGGAGGAAGAGGCGTTCACCGCCACCGTCGAGAACATCACCGGCCCCCTGAGCAGGACCATTTCCCACGACGGCATCATCGCGGTGTACCGGCAGCTTGACGAAGAGGGGAAAAAGACCTTTGCACGGATCTATTCCGCCGCCTACCACCCATCCTTTGACGTGCTGTTGGAGATTTACGACGAAGTGTCCAGCGGCAACGAGATCCGCAGCGTGGTCATGGCCGAAAAACGGTTCAGCCGCTATCCCATGGGTAAAATCGACGGCACCAGGATGTGGCGGGTGGGCGAAAGGGTCCGCGCCGCCCGGTCGGGCGAACCGCCGGTCAACCCGGTCACCGCCGGCCTGTACTGCGCGGCGATGATGGCCCAGATCGACCTCCTGATTGAAAAGGGACACTGCCTGAGCGAGGTGTGCAACGAATCGGTCATCGAAGCGGTCGACTCCCTCAATCCCTACATGCATTTCAAGGGCGTGGCCTACATGGTCGACAACTGTTCGACAACGGCCCGGCTCGGGTCGCGGAAGTGGGCCCCGAAATTTGACTACAACATCATGCAGCAGGCCCTGCTGGACTTCGACGCCGGCAAGCCGGCAGATCCGGCCCTGATTGACGGGTTCAAGAATCACATGATCCACGATGTGCTGGCAGCCGTGGCAACCATGCGGCCTTCGGTCGACATTTCCGTGGCCGGGTAACCGGTCAGGGCTGGTGAGACGGATAGGGCGCGCCCGGCCGCAACGTCCGGCCGGTAAAATGGCGGGAAGGCCGTGAAACCGGATTTTCTGCAATATCTCCGCAACCACGTGGTTCTGGCTGACGGAGCGCTTGGCACCTACCTGTACGAGAAGGGCGTGGAACTGGGCCGCAACCTGGATCTGCTCAACCTGCAGGCCGATGAACTGGTGTACAGCGCCCACGAGGAGTATATCCGCGCCGGCAGTCAGCTCATTGAAACCAACACCTTCGGCGCCAATTATTTCAAACTGCGGGAGTCGGGGGCTGAGGACCAGGTCCGGGAGATCAACCGGGCCGGGGCCCGGATAGCCTGCAAGGCCGCCGGACATCAGGTGTGCGTCGCGGGCTCAGTCGGACCCACCGGGGTCGCTTTCCCGCTGGAAGAGGACGGGGTGTCGGCGGCGGACATCAGTGCTGCTTTCCGGGAGCAGATAACCGGCCTGGTCGAGGGAGGGGTCGACCTGATCATGGTCGAAACCTTTTCCATCCTGGACGAGGTGCTGCTTGCCATCCAGGCGGCCAGGGAGGCGGCCCCTGATCTGCCCCTGGTCGCGCAGATGGTGTTTCCGGCCAGAGGGATGACCGTCGAAGGACTGGACGCCCTGAGCTGCGGCGGAATAATGGCTGAAGCCGGAGCCGATGTGGTGGGAACCAATTGCGGCCGCGGCATCGATGCGATAGTGACGGCGGTGAAGCTGATGATGCCCCTGGCCGGGGAGGGTATTCTCCTGTCGGCTTTCCCCAATGCCGGGTTGCCGGAAATGGTCGGGCACCGGATGATTTACCCGGCCCAGCCGTCGTACATGGCCATCAGGGCGGCGGAAATGATCAAGTGCGGGGTCCACCTGATCGGCGGCTGCTGCGGCACTAGTCCGGCCCATATCCAGGAGTTCCGTTCGAGGCTCAAAATCAGGCCGGTACGGATCCGGGACGAACGGATCGCCGAACGGCCGGAGGAAGAAGCCAGGCAGGAAGTCAGGGATCTGCCCGGGGGTTTTCTGACCGGTCTCAAACCGGGACGGCTGCCGGTCATCGTCGAGCTTGACCCGCCCACCCATCTCGACGTGGAACAGGTGCTGACCGGAGCTGGCGAACTGACCGGAGCCGGGGTCGATGCCATTTCACTGGGCGATAATCCTCTGGCCATCCTCCGGGTCGGGAATCTGGGAATGGCAAACCTTATCCGCAGGCGGACCGGGGTTCAGACCATTCTGCATCAGACCGGCAGGGATCTCAATGCCCTGGGCCTGCAGTCACGGATGATGGAGGCGCACCTGCTCGGCATTGAAGCGGTGCTTGCCGTCAGTGGAGACTCCGCCGGCGCCACCGACCAGCCCGGGGTCAGCGGGGTGTTTGATCTCCGCTCCTACGGCTTGCTGCGGATGCTGCGGAATCTGAACAACGGTCTGAACATGGCCGGCAGGTCCATCAAACAGCGGACCAATTTTTCCATCGGCGCCGCCTTCAGTTATCGTCCGGAAAATCCCCGGGTCCAGATCCAGCGGCTGGAGAAAAAGGCCGATCTGGGCGCCCGCTTTGCCATGACCCAGCCCCTGTTCAGCCGGGAGGCGGTCGAGAAGATGATAGAGCAGACACAACATCTCGATATTCTGATTTTTCCGGGCATCTTTCCGCTCATCTCTTCACGCAACGCGGAATTCCTGCACAACGAGGTCCCCGGCATCAGCGTTCCCGAAGAATTACGCCGCCGGCTGGCCTCCTATGAACAGGCGGCGGACCAGTGCCGGGCGGCCCTCGACTATATCCGGCAGCTGGTGGAGAGCATCGGGCCGATGGTGGACGGCCTCTACTTCATCAGCCCTCTGAACAAATGGGAAATCGCCCTGGAATTCGTCCGCCTGGTCCGTGAACACGGCTGGCGGGGCAGCGGCAGGGCCGACAGATACTGCAGTCATCATACCATTCATTCAACTCTTTCTTGAGAACAGGAGACACTTATGTCAACACATCTCGTTACCTCCGAATCGGTCTGTGAAGGCCACCCGGACAAAGTTGCGGACCAGATTTCCGACGCGATCCTGGACGCCATAATTGCCCGGGACAAGAACGCCCGGGTGGCCTGCGAAAGCCTGGTGACGACCGGCATGGCGCTTATTGCCGGCGAGATCACCACCAGCGCCTGGGTCGACATGCCGGACATTGTCCGGCAGACCATCCGCCAGATCGGCTACAATTCCTCGGATATGGGGTTTGACTGGCAGTCGTGCGCGGTGATCACCTCCATTGACAAGCAGTCGCCGGATATCGCCCAGGGAGTGGATGAAGGCCGCGGGCTTGACCTTGATCAGGGGGCCGGAGACCAGGGGATCATGTTCGGTTACGCCTGCAATGAAACCAGGGTGCTTATGCCCATGCCCATTACCTACGCCCACCGGTTGATGAAGCGGCAGGCCGAAGTGCGCAAGGCCGGCCTGCTGCCGTGGCTGCGCCCGGACGGCAAGGGCCAGGTGACCGTCGAATACCATGACAAAAAACCCCATCGCATCGAGGCGGTGGTCCTGTCGACCCAGCACAGCCCGGATATCGATTACGAGGACCTCAAGGAAGCCGTCATGGAAGAGATCATCAAGCCGGTGCTGCCGGAACACATGATTGACGGCAACACCAAATACTATATCAATCCGACCGGGCGGTTCGTGATCGGCGGCCCTGTTGGCGACTGCGGCATGACCGGACGCAAGATCATCGTCGACACCTACGGCGGCATGGGATCGCACGGCGGCGGCGCTTTTTCCGGCAAGGACCCGTCCAAGGTCGACCGTTCCTCGTCGTACATGGGCAGGTACGTGGCCAAGAACCTGGTTGCCGCGGGCGTCGCCGAGGTGGTGGAAGTGCAGATGGCCTATGCCATCGGCATTTCCAAACCGGTGTCCATCAATGTCAATACCTTCGGCACCGGCAGGATCGACGATGACCGGATCGTGGAACTGATCAAGCAGTTTTTCGATCTGCGGCCCAAGGCGATCATCCAGCACCTCGACCTGTTGCGGCCCATTTATCGGGCCACTGCCGCGTACGGTCATTTCGGCCGCGAACGGGATGATTTCACCTGGGAAAAAACCGACAAAGCGGAAGAGATCCGGGAAGCAGCCGGGCTGAAATAAAGGAGCAGAGAAATCATGGGAAATGATTACAAGATTGCCGATTTGTCGCTGGCCGAGTGGGGCCGCAAGGAAATTGCCATAGCCGAAACCGAGATGCCGGGACTGATGGCCCTGCGCGAGGAATTCGCCGGCGGCAGACCCCTGGCCGGCGCCCGCATCGGCGGTTGTCTGCACATGACCATCCAGACCGCCGTGCTGATGGAGACCCTGGTGCAGCTTGGGGCGGAGATCCGCTGGTCTTCCTGCAATATTTTCTCCACCCAGGATCATGCCGCCGCCGCCATGGCCGCGGCGGGGATCCCCACCTTTGCCTGGAAGGGGGAGACCGAGGAGGAATTCTGGTGGTGTATTGACCGGACCATCTTCGGCCCGGACGACTGGCGGCCCAACATGATCCTCGACGACGGCGGCGACCTGACCAAGGTCATGCACGAAAAGTACCCGGAACTGATGCGGGGCGTCAGGGGCATCACCGAGGAAACCACCACCGGCGTTCACCGCCTGAACGAGATGGCCGCGGCGGGGACCCTCCTTGCTCCGGCCATCAACGTCAACGACTCGGTGACCAAGTCAAAATTCGACAACCTCTATGGCTGCCGCGAATCGCTCATCGACGGGATCAAGCGGGGCACGGACGTGATGATCGCCGGCAAGATCGCCGTGGTGGCAGGGTACGGTGATGTAGGCAAGGGCTGTGCCCAGGCCCTGCGGGGCATGGGCGCCACGGTGCTGATCACGGAGATTGATCCGATCTGCGCCCTGCAGGCAGCCATGGAAGGGTACCGGGTCGTGACCATGGAGGAGGCGGCCCCGGCGGGCGACATCTTTGTCACCGCCACCGGCAACGTCAAGGTCATCACCAGGGCCCATATGGATGTGATGAAGGACCAGGCCATCGTCTGCAACATCGGCCACTTCGACGCCGAGATAGATATTGCCGGAATCAGGGACCTGCCGTGGGAAAACATCAAGCCCCAGGTCGATCACGTCATCTTTCCGGACGGCAAACGGCTGATCGTCCTGGCCGAGGGACGGCTGGTCAACCTGGGCTGCGCCACCGGCCACCCCAGTTTCGTCATGTCCAATTCCTTCACCAACCAGGTTCTGGCCCAGATTGAACTGTGGCGGAATGGGGAGAGCTACGAAAAGAAGGTATACTTCCTTCCTAAAAAACTGGATGAGAAAGTCGCCATGCTCCATCTGCAGAAGATCGGGGCGCATCTTACCAGGCTCACCCCGGAACAGGCCCGGTACATCGGGGTTGACACAAAGGGTCCTTTCAAGCCGGAGTACTATCGATATTAATCATGGGACTGCCCATGCGTTTCGGGGGGGCGGTAATTTTCCATCGTCCCGGCGGCCGGGGGCGCCGCTCATGATGCCATGGACGAGGCTGCCCACTCCCCGGCCGCCTGCCGTTGTGAGAAAATGATCCGTTTCTGCCTGCTGCTGACGATGATTCTCCTGGCCTGCGGGGGCTGTGCCCGGCAGGAAACACGGATCATGGAAACCACGGCCTACTGCGGCTGCGGGCAATGCTGTTCCTGGGAGCGGGGCAACTGGAAGTATCTGCGGCTCGACGTCTGGAACAGGTATGTCAATGCGGGATCGGATGCGGGCAGACCCTACACAGGCCTGACGGCCGGGGGCGATCGGCCCGTCGAACCGTCTCCGGGGCTCTTCTCGGTCGACAGCCTGACCCGTCCCTGGATGATTCCGCCCCGGCTGGTTTTTCCCTGGCTGTGGCTGCGGCGGGACGGAACCATCGCCGCGGACACCGGCTATTATCCTTTCGGGACCCGGATGCATATCCCCGGGTACGGGTGGGGGGTAGTCAGCGACAGGGGATCCGCCATCAAGGGGCCGGACCGGCTTGACCTCTATTTCGACTCCCATCGCAGGGCGCTTGCCTGGGGCAGGCAGAGACTCGAGGTGATCATTCTTCGATGACGCAGCCCAGGGTGACGATTATCGGCGGCGGCCTGGCGGGGTGCGAGGCTGCCTGGCAGGTGGCGCAACGCGGCGTCCGCGTCGATCTGTATGAAATGAAGCCGCTTCGCTTCAGCCCCGCCCACGAGTCGGAGCTCCTGGCCGAACTGGTGTGCTCCAATTCCCTGCGTTCCAATGATCCGGCCTCGGCCGTCGGCCTGCTGAAGGAGGAAATGCGGCGGCTCGGCTCCCTGATCGTGCAGGCCGCCGATGCCACGGCCGTCCCCGCCGGCAAGGCCCTGGCGGTTGACCGCGGCAGGTTCGCGGGCCGGGTGACCGAGTCCATCCTCGCCCATCCGCTGATCAACCTCGTCCGCGAAGAAGTCCGTTCGCTGCCCCCGGAAGGGGAATATCCGGTGATCCTGGCCACGGGCCCGCTCACCGCCGGGGGCCTGGCCGAGAGCCTGGCCCGGCTGGCCGGTTCCCGGAATCTCGCCTTTTATGATGCCATCGCCCCCATCGTTGCCGCCGAGTCCCTGAACATGGATATCGTCTACCGTAAATCCCGCTGGGACGACGGGCCGGGCGACTATCTCAACTGTCCGTTGAACGAGTCGCAGTACAGTGAATTTCTCCTCCTCCTGGGTGGCGCAGCCAGGGTCCCCTTGAAGGATTTCGAGGACCCGAAGTATTTCGAGGGCTGCCTGCCCATCGAGGTGATGCTGGAGCGGGGCGAACAGACCCTTCGCTTCGGCCCCATGAAACCGGTTGGCCTGCCCGATCCGCGGACAGGGAGGACCCCTTACGCGGTGGTCCAGCTGCGGGCGGAAAACCTTGAGCGCACCCTGTACAACATGGTCGGGTTTCAGACCAAACTCACCTATCCGGAGCAGAAGCGGGTTTTTCGAACCATTCCCGGGCTGGAAGAGGCCGAATTCGTCCGGCTGGGCTCCATTCACCGCAATACGTTTGTCTGTGCTCCCCTTGTCCTGGAGCCTACCCTGCAGCTGAAAAAACGACCGAAACTGCTGCTGGCCGGTCAGCTCACAGGGGTTGAGGGATACGTGGAATCGACGGCCATGGGCCTGCTGGCCGGCATCAACGCCGCCCGGACGGTTCTGGGCGGAAAACCACTGGTGCCGCCGCCGGTGACCGCCCACGGCGCCTTGATCCGCCATCTGACAGCCACGCAGCCCGACTGCTTTCAGCCTTCGAATGTCAACTTCGGCTTGTTCCCGCCGCTGTCCGGAAAAACAAGAAAACGGGACCGCGGCATTATTCGGGCCCGTCTGGCCCTGGAACCATTGGCATCCTGGGAGCGGGACATCGGATAGACGAGGCGGGCTGGGACGGTGCAGGAAATTTTTCCCCGGGGCCACGACCCCGGGGAAAGGGCGGCGCCGGCGAACGATGGCCCGACCCGGCGTCAGGAGGGCAATGAAAATCAGCTGCTGTTACGGTCCAGGACAAGACGGACATTGGCGGCCAGCTGTTCCCGCGAGAAGGGCTTCTGGATGAAAAACAGCCCCTTGTCCAGGACACCGTGGCGGGCGATCACGTTTGCCGTGTAGCCGGACATGAACAGGACCCTGAGATTCGGACAGAAGGCCTCCAGCCGTCCAGCCAGTTCCCGGCCGTTCATTTCCGGCATGACGACATCGGTAATCAGCAAATCAATGGAGCGGGCATTTTTCTCCGCCAAGGCCATTGCCGCGGCGGCGGTGTTTGCTGCCAGGACTCGGTAGCCGAGCCGTTCCAGCATGGTCTTGCTCATCTTCTACAGTTGCT
>DSAE01000294.1 GCA_011372855.1 Desulfobacteraceae bacterium | reverse complement strand
TGACAACGTGCATATCACGGGTGAGTTGATCACGTCGATAGCGATGGAGGAAGGGCTGCGTTTTGCGATCCGCGAGGGCGGCCGCACGGTCGGCGCCGGGGTCATCACCAAAATCATCGAGTAGGGTTGTGGCTGTCCAGCCGAAGCGCAGCTCAGGAAAAGAATATGAGAGACATAATAACGCTTGCGTGCAAAGACTGTAAGCAACGCAATTATACGACGACGAAAAATAAAAGGACAATCCCGCACAAGCTTGAGTTGAAAAAGTTTTGTCCTTTCTGCAAAACACATACCCTGCACAAGGAAACCAAGTAGTTGCCGGGCGGCGTGTCGGAAGCCGCCGCCTTGTCAGGCCAACCGGGTGCGCAGGCCAGTAGCTCCAACGGTAGAGCATCGGACTCCAAATCCGAGGGCTGGGGGTTCGAATCCCTCCTGGCCTGCCATTGAGAAGAAGCTGCCGGAAAGTTTCGGGGCGTCACAGCATTGCAGCGGAAGAAAATGACAAGCAAAAAGAAGACACAGCAGTCCAAGGGTGCCCAGGAAAAAAAATCCGACATGGAACAGACGGAAAAGATATCATTTTCTCCCGCCAATATCAGGCAGTTTATTCACGAGGTACAGGCTGAATTCAAGAAGGTTGTCTGGCCGGACAAAAAAGTCACGACAGGCTTGACTGGTTTTGTGCTTCTTCTTGTGGTGGTTATTTCAATTTATCTCGGATCCGTCGACCTGTTTCTGGGGAAAATTGTCACAATGATTTTGCGCTAACAGCCGTACAAAGGCGGAAACATGGCTAAACAGTGGTATATCGTTCATACCCATACCGGTTTTGAGGACAAGGTGAAGGAAGCTCTTCAGGAGCGGATCCGCTCCGCCGGCCAGGAAGAACTTTTCGGCGACATTCTGGTGCCCACCGAACAGGTTGTCGAGATGGTCAAGGGCAGCAGAAAGACTTCCTCGCGCAAGTTCTTTCCCGGATACATCCTGGTCAACATGGAGCTGAATGACGATACCTGGCACACGGTTCACGATACGCCGAGAATAACGGGTTTCGTCGGCGACAGCCGCAATCCTCAGCCGCTGACGGAAAAAGAGGCGCAGAAGATTATCGGCCGGATCGAGGAAGGAGCAACCACCCCGAAACCCAAGGTCGTTTTCGAGGAGGGTGACCTTGTCCGGGTGGTCGAAGGTCCCTTTGCCAATTTCCAGGGCGTCATAGAAGAAGTGTATCCCGACAAGGGGAGGGTTAAGGTAATGGTTTCGATCTTCGGGAGGTCCACTCCCGTCGAACTCGAATATATCCAGGTAAGCAAAAATTAGACTCCGGCCCGGGGCCCGGGAGTGAGAATCATGGCGAAAAAAATACAAGCGTACATCAAGTTGCAGATACCGGCCGGCAAGGCCAATCCTTCTCCTCCCGTGGGACCGGCCCTCGGCCAGCACGGGGTCAACATCATGGACTTCTGCAAGGCCTTCAATGCCAAGACCCAGTCACTGGGAGACACGATAATCCCGGTGGTCATCACCGTGTACTCCGACCGCTCCTATACGTTTATCACCAAGACTCCGCCGGCATCGGTGTTGTTGCTGAAAGCAGCCGGTCTGAGCAAGGGGTCCAGCAATCCCAAGCGTGAGCGGGTGGCCGAATTGAGCCGGAGCAAGATTTGTGAGATCGCCGAAACCAAAATGCCCGACCTCAATGCCTACGACGTTGACCATGCCATGCGCATCGTCGAGGGGACGGCCCGCAGCTGCGGAATTACCGTTGTTGATTAGATCCACGCGATATTCCCGGCTGATTCACCGTACCGCTGAGGTAGATCAGCAAGGTGCAAGGTTGTTTACGCACGGCGCCAATGTGATGCCGTGCTTGTCCGCCGGCCGACCATAGGGGTCGGGAGTCATTCATTTGGACCCGTATGCGGAAGCCCGCCGAAACGGGGAGAAGAACAGAGGGTAAAAAGATGCCGAAAAGAGGAAAGAAATACCGAAAAGCACTGGAAGGGGTCGACCTCGCCAGGACCTATGAACTTGAAGAAGGCATTGATGTGGCCTTGAAGGCAAAATATGCCGGTTTTGACGAGTCCGTCGACATAGCGGTCAGACTCGGGGTCGATCCCCGCCACGCCGATCAGATGGTCCGCTCCAGCGTCCTGCTGCCGCATGGGACCGGCAAGCAGGTCCGTGTTCTTGTTTTTGCCAAGGGCGAAAAAGAAACTGAAGCCAGGGAGGCGGGGGCCGATTACGCTGGCTCGGATGAGCTCATCGACAAGATCAAGGAAGGATGGTTCGACTTTGACAAGACCGTGGCCACTCCCGACATGATGGGTGAAGTGGGCAAGATCGGCCGGATGCTTGGCCCGCGGAACCTGATGCCCAATGCCAAACTGGGAACCGTCACCTTCGATGTCGGCCGGGTTGTCCAGGAAATTAAAAAAGGCAAGGTCGATTTCCGCGTCGACAAGGCCGGCATAGTGCACGCGGTTGTCGGCAAGGCCTCCTTCAGCAAGGACAAGCTCGTTGACAACATCGTCGCTTTCATTGACAAGATTGTTCAACTTAAACCCTCTACAAGCAAAGGGGTATACCTGCGCGGCATCTCCCTGTCCACAACCATGGGGCCGGGGGTCAAGATCGATCCGCTGCAGGTGCGCTCGCTGATCAAGCAGGCGTGAGCCCGTTTGCCGAAGTGGGAGAATTTCCATCGCGTACAGCGGTACATTATTAATCAGGGAAGGTCAGAGACAGCAGGTACCCGGGTTTAATTACTGTCAACGGTCAACCGGACCGAGACAGTATCCTGCCGAGACCGCTTGCCGCCAAGGGAAAATGCGCCCTTGTCGGTTTACGTCTTCATTGGATGAATCTGCCTGTTTTGATTGTCCCGTTTCCTTCATTTCACAAAAGGAGGTGTAGCTTTTGAACAGAGATGAAAAAGCCTCAAAAGTCAGCGAACTGAACGAGACATTCGGCAAGGCGAAATTCGCGGTCGTCGCGGATTATCGTGGCCTTAAGGTCACCGAGCTGGAAAAACTCCGCCGCGAGCTGAAGAAAAACGAGGCACAGATCAGGGTTGCCAAAAATACCCTGCTCAGGCTGGCGGTGAAGGGGACCGGGTACGAAGCGCTCAGCAGCCATTTTACCGGCACGACAGCGGTTGCGGTCAGTTTTGCCGACCCCGTGGCCTCGGCCAAGGCGCTGGTCGGTTTTGCCAAGGAGTACGAGGCATTGAGCATCCGCTCCGCCGTCCTCGAAGGCAAGGCGCAGAGCCCGGATGATGTTGTCGCCCTTTCAAAACTGCCCGGGAAACCGGAACTGCAGGCGAAACTGCTTGGTACGCTGGCCGCCGTTCCCACCGGTTTTGTCCGCGTGCTCAGCGGCGTGCCGCGAAATTTTGTCTACGTCCTGCAGGCAATCAAAGAGCAGAAAGAAAATTAATTCATTTGCACTATCCACAGCACAGTATCAGGAGGAAAAACCATGGCTGTTACCAAAGAAGACGTAATCGAGTTTATTTCAAATATGTCCGTACTGGAACTCTCCGAGTTGATCAAGGAGTTTGAGGAAAAATTCGGTGTTTCCGCCGCGGCCCCTGTCGCCGTCGCGGCCGCAGCTCCCGCCGAGGGAGGCGCCGCCGCCGCCGAGGAAAAAACGGAATTCGATGTCATCCTTACCGCTGCCGGAGACAAGAAGATCAACGTGATCAAGGAAGTGCGTGCGATTACCGCCCTGGGTCTCAAGGAGGCCAAGGAGTTGGTGGAAGGCGCGCCGCAGCCGATCAAGGAAGGCGTTTCCAAGGATGAGGCCAACGAGATCAAAACCAAGATTGAGGCTGCCGGCGGTTCCGTTGAGATCAAGTAGTTTGCATTCTCTTCCTGTCCGCGGTTGGTTGTGCAACCGGCCGGGCAGATAAATCAAGAGAACTCGGTAACGCTACGGGGGAATACCTTCGTAGCGTTACTGCGTTTCTGTCCACATCAGTAGTCGAAGGGAGTGTGCAAGTTCCTATTTATTTGATTCTACAAGTTAATTTTTATATCTCGGTGTCAGCAATTCGTTGAACGTTTCGAGGGAGATTTATGAACAGAGTACGAAAAAGTTTTGCCAAGACCTTCCAGACCGTTGAACCGCCCCATCTCATTGCCATGCAGAGACACTCCTATGAACGTTTTCTGCAGCGTGATGTTTCTCCTGATGAGCGCGAGGATTATGGGCTTCAGGCAATTTTCAAGAATATTTTCCCGATAACGGATTTTAACGGTCTCTGTTCGCTGGAATTTGTCCGGTACACTTTCGGCGATCCGAAGTACACGGTTGAGGAATGCATCGAACGGGGCATGACTTATGAGGTCCCTGTCAAGATCACCGTCCGCCTGATCACGTTTGACGTGGACGAGGCCACCGGCGCCCAGTCGGTCAGGGACATCAAGGAGCAGGATGTCTTCCTCGGGTCGCTGCCGCTGATGACCAAGGACGGCGTTTTTGTCGTCAACGGGACGGAGCGGGTGGTCGTCAACCAGCTGCAGCGATCGCCCGGACTGTTTTACACCCATGACGACGGTAAATCGCATGCCAGCGGCAAGCGCCTCTACTCGGCCCGGATTATCCCGGTGCGCGGTTCCTGGCTCGACTTTGAATTCGACATCAAGAACATCCTCTATGTCCGGATCGACCGGCGGCGCAAACTGCCGGTGACGGTGCTGCTCAAGGCCATCGGCTACAATGCCGAGGAGCTGCTGCGGGCCTTTTACAAGGTGGACCTTGTCCAGTTGAAGAAGGGGGCATATTCTCTGGCCTTCAACGAGGAGACGTTCGTCGGTCAGCGGCTGGCGTCAGATTTGGTGGAACCGAAAACCGGTGAAGTGATCGGCAAAAAAGGGCGGAAGATTTCCAAGGCGCTGGCGGGCCGGATAGAGAAAGCCGGGATCAAGTCCATCAACATCGCCCCGGAGGATGTCCTCGGCCGCTACCTGGTGAGTGATCTGGTTGACCCCAAGAGCGGCGAACTGATCGGCGGGTGCAACGAGGAAGTGACCGAAACCATGCTCAAGGCGATAGAGGATGCGAACATCAAGAGTTTCGAGGTCCTCTATATCGACGGCGTCACGGTTTCCGATTCCTTCCGGAAAACGCTTGCCATGGACAAAGTTGCCTCACGGGAAGAAGCCCTGGTGGAAATTTACCGGAGGCTGCGGCCCAGCAGTCCGCCGACCCCGGAAATTGCCGAAGCGTTTTTCGAAAACCTGTTTTTCAACCCCTCCACCTACGACCTCTCGGAGGTCGGGCGCTATAAGATCAATACCAAGCTTGCTCTCGACACGCCAATTGATCACCGGACCCTCACCAAGGAGGATATCGTCAAAAGCGTCAGGTACCTGGTCCGCATCAAGGATGAGCTGAAAGAGGGCGACGACATCGATCATCTGGGCAACCGCCGGGTCCGAACGGTCGGCGAACTGGTTGAAAATCAGTACCGCATGGGCCTGGTACGGATGGAGCGGGCCATCAAGGAACGGATGAGCCTGCAGGAGGTTGAGACCCTGATGCCGCACGACCTGGTCAACCCCAAACCGGTGACCTCGGCTATCAAGGAATTTTTCGGCACCAGTCAGTTGTCGCAGTTCATGGACCAGACCAATCCCCTGTCGGAAGTGACCCATAAGCGAAGGCTCTCCGCCCTCGGTCCCGGGGGTTTATCCAGAGAGCGGGCCGGTTTTGAGGTCCGGGATGTCCATCCCACCCACTACGGCCGCATATGCCCGGTGGAAACTCCGGAAGGACCGAATATCGGTCTGATCGTTTCCCTGGCCACGTATGCCCGGGTCAATCCCTACGGCTTTATCGAAACCCCCTACCGGGTGGTTAAGAACAGGAAGGTGACCAATGAAATTGAATACCTGAGCGCCCTCCAGGAGCAGGATCATGTCATCGCCCCGGCCAAGGTGACGCTGGCCGGGAGCAAGATCAAGGACGAAAGTCTGATCGTCCGGCATAATGATGAAGTGGCGATATCGACGGCCGACCAGGTCACCAGGATGGATGTCGCGCCCAATCAGCTCGTTTCCGTGGCCGCCTCCCTGGTCCCCTTTCTGGAAAACGATGACGCCAACCGGGCGCTGATGGGGTCGAACATGCAGCGCCAGGCCGTGCCCCTGCTCAAAACGGCCTCGCCGCTGGTGGGAACCGGGGTGGAAAAGTACGTGGCCAGAGATTCAGGGGCCTGCCTGTTGGCCGGAGGTGACGGGGTGGTTACCGAGGCCGACGCCAATCGCATTGTTCTCCGTTACGATGAGCCGGGAACGGACGGGTTTGAAACAGGGGTCGCGGTCTACCGCCTGTCAAAGTACAAGAAATCCAATCAGAACACCTGCTTCAATCAGAAGCCCCTTGTCAAGCCCGGAGACCGGGTGACCAAGGGAACAGTGCTGGCCGACGGTCCCTCCACGGAGCAGGGCGAACTGGCCCTGGGGAAGAATGTCACCGTCGCCTTCATGCCCTGGCGGGGGTATAATTTTGAGGACTCGATCCTGATCAACGAGCGGCTCCTCAAGGAGGATACCTTTACCTCGGTGCACATTGAAATTTTCGAGACCATGGCCCGGGACACCAAGCTCGGCAAGGAGGAGATCACCCGCGACATCCCCAACGTCGGGGAAGAGGCGCTCCGCAATCTCGACGAATCCGGCATTGTCCGTATCGGCGCCGAGGTCAAGGCCGGGGACATGCTGGCCGGCAAGGTGACCCCCAAGGGGGAAACCATGCTCTCTCCCGAGGAAAGGCTGCTGCGGGCAATATTCGGCGAGAAGGCGGGGGATGTCAAGGACTCTTCGCTGCGCGTGCCCCCGGGCATCGAGGGCGTGGTCATCGACGCCAAGGTCTTTTCCCGCAAGGGAGTTGACAAGGACGAACGGACCCTGCTGATCGAGGAAATGGAGATTGAGCGGCTCAACAGAGATATGAACGACGAGCTGAACAGCCTCAAGAAGGGAGTGAAAACCGCCCTGGCGGGGATTCTTGAAGGCAGGACAGCCAAGAGCGACATCAAGGACAGAAAAGGCAAGGTCGTCCTCAAGGTGGGCAAGAAATTTACCGAAAGCATCCTCGATCAGATTGAGTTCAGCAGGCTGCAAGCCCTCGATTTTTCGGACAGAAAAAAATATGAAGCGGAAATCGACGGCCTGTTCAACCGCTATCAGAACCAGGCCCAACTGGTGCGCGGCCGCTACGAAGGCATAATTGAGCGCATGGAAAAGGGGGATGACCTGCCGCCGGGAGTGGTGAAGATGGTAAAAATCTATGTCGCCACCAAGCGGAAGCTTGCCGTGGGCGACAAGATGGCCGGCCGCCACGGCAATAAGGGCGTTGTTTCCCGCCTGCTGCCGGAGGAGGATATGCCCTTTTTTGCCGACGGCACGACCGTTGATCTTGTTCTGAATCCCCTCGGCGTGCCGTCGCGTATGAATGTCGGCCAGGTCCTGGAATGCCATCTCGGTATCGCGGCCAAGAGACTGGGGGAAAATATCCAGCGTCTGGCGGAGCGGAACGAGCTCAAGGAAGTGAAGAGACAGTTGCAGTCGGTCTACTCCAAGGAGGAATACCAGCAGCTGACCGAGGGTCTCACCGACGACGAACTTCTCGACTTCGCCCGCAAGTACGGACACGGGGTACACATGGCCACCCCGGTGTTTGACGGGGCATCCGAAGATGAAATCCGCGCCCAGCTGGTTGGAGCCGGCCTCGATGAGGTGGGTCAGACCACCTTGTATGACGGGCTGACCGGCGAACCGTTTGCCAACCAGGTGACGGTCGGTCTGATGTACATGCTGAAATTGCACCATCTGGTTGACAATAAGATCCATGCCCGTTCCACCGGCCCCTATTCACTGGTCACCCAGCAGCCCCTCGGCGGCAAGGCCCAGTTCGGCGGCCAGCGCCTCGGGGAAATGGAAGTCTGGGCAATGGAGGCTTATGGCGCGGCGTACACCCTGAAGGAGTTCCTGACCGTCAAGTCCGACGATGTTGAAGGGCGGACCACCATGTATGAGAAAATTGTCAAGGGCAACAACTTCCTGGAAACGGGTCTGCCGGAATCATTCCATGTCCTGGTCAAGGAGCTGAAGGGTCTCTGTCTCGATGTGGAACTCTTCGAATAAGAGGACGGAAAGAGGCTTAAGTCGGATTTCGGGAGCGGCCGGACAGACAGCGTCGATACCTGTCCCGTTCCGGGATCTCAAGTGCAGTGATAAGAATTTAAAAAGGTGATTTCGTGGAAGAGCTGTTCAGTTTCTTTGCCAAACCGAAAGGACCGGTCAATTTCAATAAAGTCAAAATATCTCTCGCCTCGCCGCAGAAGATCAGGGAGTGGTCGCACGGGGAGGTAAAGAAGCCGGAGACGATCAACTACCGGACCTTCAAGCCGGAGCGGGACGGCCTGTTCTGCGCCAAGATCTTCGGACCGGTCAAGGATTTCGAATGCAACTGCGGCAAATACAAGCGGATGAAGCACCGCGGGGTGGTCTGCGAGAAGTGCGGCGTCGAGGTCATTCAGTCCAAGGTTCGACGCGAGCGGCTGGGCCATATCGAACTTGCCGCCCCGGTTGC
>DSAE01000170.1 GCA_011372855.1 Desulfobacteraceae bacterium | reverse complement strand
GACATCATGATGCCGAAAATCGACGGCTACGAAGTGTGCCGCCGTCTCAAGGAGGACGAGGCCACGCGGCATATTCCCATTCTCATGCTGACGGCCAAGAGCAAGGTTCCGGAAAAAGTCAGGGGCCTGGACACCGGAGCGGACAGCTACCTCACCAAGCCGTTCGACTACAGCGAACTGGCGGCGGCGGTCAGGTCGCTTTTGGCCCGCCGGAACGCCAGCATGCAGCTGGCGCAGAAGGAAAAGCTGGCCGCCCTCGACCAGATGATGGACGAGGTCTCGCACGAGGTCCGCAACCCGCTTGTGACCATCGGCGGTTTTGCCCGGCGCATCGGCAAAAGCCTCGCCGAGGATGATCCCAACCGGAAATATATCGACATCATTCTCGCCAATGTCGCCTCCCTGGAAAAGATGGTGACCCAGCTGGTGGCGATGAAGAGCGCGATGGTGTCCAATCCGCGCCCGGCGGATGTCAATGCAATCGTCCGGCTGGCCCTTGCCCGTTTCGACCGGCGGATAAAGGAAGAGAACATCGCATTGTCCCTCCGTTTCATGGACGACCCGCCGCTGATTCCCGTCGATCATGACAATCTCGTGACGGCGGTGGCCAATATCATCGAAAATGGTATTGAGGCCATGGAAAGCAGCTCCCGCAGGGAACTTTCCGTCTCCACCGGGATGGAGGATGACCGTTTTGTCATTGCCATCACCGACAGCGGCCGGGGAATTCCGCCCGAGGCGCTGAACAATATCTTTGACCCGTTTTTTACCTCAAAAATATATGGTCCGGGTCTCGGGCTGACCTTTGCCCGGAAAACAATCCAGAGCCACAGCGGTTCCATTTCCGTGCAAAGCGAGCCGGGTAAAGGGAGCTGTTTCACGGTCCGGCTCCCCTCAAAGCCGGACTCCCTCTAAACTGAGCCGTTTATCTGCCGTCCGGCAGGAATTCATTCCTGAAAGGATCGATCTGATTCATCGCCGACTTCTTCCGTTTTCAGAAAAATTCATTTCAGCCCATTGACTTCATCTGCTCAATATTATATGGCTGCGCATCGGTTGCCACTACATTGTGGCACGAACGGTATGCTGAACCCAACGAAAGGAGCGAGAATTAATGAATCTGCAAGGTCCGGGATTTCTCTTTGTTGTTCCGGATCCATCCGTACATCCCGCCTGAAATCTGTAACAGAAGAAGACGGTTACTTGAGTCTGGGATTATTTTTTCCCGTGATGTTTGAGGATTTCCTCGATTTCTTTCATGGAGAATTTGTTGAGTTGAACAATGGTCGCCCTGGAGCGGTAGGCCGGCGGGAGGACGTCACGCGCCTGATCTTTGGAATCGGTTTCAACGGTGATCCAGGCTTTATGAACTCCGGCCAGGCAGCCCCAGTCCGCATTGGTGACAAAATGGGAGCCGTATTTGAGAAAGCTTTCAACGACGTGGGCGCAGGCCACAACTTCTTCGTCATGGGACACTTCAATGAGATACCTGGGCATGGTTCTTGCTTCGGGTTAACTGAACTGGATATATTTTTCGCACTGTCAATATATATGAGAACCTCGGAAAAAGGCAACTGTTGATGAGCATAACCCTGAATCAAGCAGCTGTCGCACTGATCCGTTTCAGAATCGAACCTGCAGGCCCGCGCCGAAGCCGTATGCAGAGTGCCATCGCCCCAGCACCGAGAAGTTTTTGCCGACCAGGCAGGCAAGCGTGACGCTCCCCTCCCAGTAATCATGGGTGTCATATTGGGCTTCGCCGGAAAGGGAGATGCGGGGCGTCAACTCCAGAGATTTTTCCACCGAGGCTCGCGCCCCGCCGTCGGTGTCAAGCCAGAGCCGTGACTCCAGATTGAGCGGCAGCAGGTAATGAAAACCGAAAATGCCGCGGGTTTCCTCGGTATCACCCTCGACTGCCTCCAGATTGGCGCCGGCAAAAACGTGGAAAAACCTGTTCAGGTAGCGGCTCCAGGTGAAGGTCACCTCACCTTCGCTTTCGTCGACTTCCTGCCATCCCGCTTCCCATTCCGCGGCCAGTATGTTGCGGGTATTGGAAAGGGTCAGATGCCCTTCGGTCATGTTGCTGAGGATGTCGGCCGCTCCCTGAAAATACCAGGGGTCCATATAGAGGTGCGGGCGGATGCCGGCAAGCAGGGGTCTATGGCATAGTCCTCGTAGTGTACCACCCTGGCCATCCCGCTTTCCATGTGGTAGAGCAGATGGCAGTGGAAAAACCAGTCGCCGGGCTCAACGGCGTTGAATTCAATGACCGTGGTCGACATCGGCGCCACGTCCACCGTATGTTTGAGGGGGGCGAAGTCGCCCCGGCCGTTGACAACCCTGAAAAAATGGCCGTGGAGGTGCATGGGGTGGTGCATCATGGTCCGGTTGATCATAATGAGTCGGACGACCTCCCCCGCCCGGATCCGGATGACATCGCTTTCGGCGAGTACCCTGTTGTTGAGCATCCAGACATAGCGCTCCATGTCGCCGTCAAGGGTGAGGCGGATTTCCCGGACCGGTCTGTCGGCACCAAAGGCGGTCGGATTGACCGCCGTCAGGTCACCGTAGGGCGTGCCCGGCCGCTCCGGGGCCATGCCGTCGACAGCCAAACTCTTTGCCGACGAGGCGTCGGCGGCCAGCAGGTGAAAAATTTTTCCGAACCGTCTGCCGGAGGGCGGGGCAGGGGGCTTGAATGCCGTTGTCTGCGTGTCTTCCCTTGCCGCCGCAGGAGGCGGGGGCGCCTGCTCCTTCCCCATGATGTGAGGAGCGGAATGGTCCGCCGCCCCGTGGTCCATGCCGTGCTCATGCTGCATAACGGGAGACTCCGGTTCATGATCCGGGTGATGCATGTGATCCATGTCCTCCATGGCCATTCCCATCATACCCGGCCGGTCGAAGGTCCCGGCCCGGACCGCCCTGTCGGGCATGCCCATGACCCCGGCAGGGGTCAGGGCAAAAATATGGCGCAGGCCGGTCCCGTGGTCCATGGGATGGTACATGTTCGGCCTGGGGATGTCCGGTGCGGGATGATAGGGGCCTGATCCGATCCATACCGAGGCGTACCCGGAGCCGTCATGGGCGGTGGCCCGGAATTCATAGGCGCCGTCGCCGCCTGTTTCGATGAGCAGGTCGTAGGTTTCGGCGACGCCGACGAGAAAGCGCCGGCGCCGGACGGGTTCCACATCCTGACCGTCGGCGGCGATGATGGTCATGGGGCCGCCGGCGAATTCGAGGTGGAAGTAGGTGGTGGAGGAGCCGTTGATGATGCGCAGGCGGATCGTCTCCCCGGGAAGGGCCTCCAGGAAGGATTCGGGCCGGCCGTTGGCCAGAAAACGGTCATAGGCGACATCGGCGATATCCATGGGCGGCATGCGCTGCAGCTCCCGGGTGAAATAGCAGCCGAGCAGGCCGAGGCGGGCCGCCCCCAGGATGCTCTGGCTGCTGCCCTTTTCCAGGGCGTACCACTCGCTGCCGCGTTTCAGGGTGCGCAGCACAGAATGGGGGTTTTCATCGGTCCAGTCGGAGACCAGAACGACATGGTCACGGTCCGCATGCAGGCGTTGGTGCTGTGGTTCGATGACGATGGCGCCGTACACCCCGCTCTGTTCCTGCAGGCTGCTGTGGGAGTGATACCAGTAGGTGCCGTTCTGGCGGATGGGAAACTCGTAGACGAAAGTGTCGCCGGGCTTGATCGGCGGAAAGCTGAGATAGGGCACGCCGTCCATGCCGGGGGGCACCAGTATTCCGTGCCAGTGAATCGACGTGTCCGCGTCCATGTTGTTGCGGACCAGGATGCGGGCAAGATCCCCTTCGGCGAACCGCAAGGTGGGCCCTGGGATGGAGCCGTTGATGGTCATCCCCCAAGCGGCGGTTCCCGTCATATTGACCGGTTGCCGGTCGATGACGAGTTCGTACTCCACCACGGCCGCGTCGGCTGCGGGCAAAAGAAGGAGGAACGCCGGGAGCAGGGAAATCAGGATAAAGGATATTCTTTTCACTACCATTCTTCTCTCTCTCTCTCTTATTTCCCGGAGCTGGCAGGCCTTGCCCGCGGAGACTCGAGTTCGTATCCTTTGGCCACGTGATAGGTCGCCCGGTCGAAAAACAGGGAGATCCTTCTTTCCAGCTCCATGATCGTGTAAATATCGATGGGTCTGTCCCACATTCCCTGGGAAAGGGCAAATTCCCAGAGGTGCTTCTTGGTCAGGCTCAGGGCGCTGATGACCTCGCTCAAGCCGAAACCTTCCCGCTTCCTGTTCCTGCCGAGGTGCATGTAATAGCCGATGATGTCCTGGCCGTGATAGGAGCCGCTCAGCCAGTCGCTGAAATGGGAGATAACCAGAAAAACCCGGTGGTACAGGAGTTCCTGGTCGAAAAGATGATAGGTCGGAGTTGACCTGTTGCTGCGCACCTCCTTGAGCCAGAGCCGGGCGATGTGATCCGAACTGGCCTCTATCAGCTCAACCAGTGTGTCGGAGAGCAGGTTTCTCCTCTTCTGCATGATCGCCGCGTCATCGGCCGCCCGGGTAAACGAATCGACAATGGCCCAGTGATCTTTCTTCCCTTCCACATAGGTCTGCAGGGCCTTGCTGTTGGAGGGAAAGGCGAGCCGCGGAAACCGGCTCAGCGGAAAAAACCTGACCGCGGCCGCATCGTCCCCGGCCTGGAGGACGCCGCCCGTCTGCTCCATCTCGAAGGTCAGAAAGAGCAGGTCGCCGTAGAAATAATTGGTGCATGAATCAACATCCCGCAGCTGCACGATTCTTCCCCGTATGCCGGTTTCTTCCTCCAGTTCCCGCACCGCCGCCTCGAGGATGCTTTCGCCTGTTTCGGCAAAACCGGAGGGCAGGCACCACTTGCCCCGGTAGGGCCTGTTTTTTCTTTTCACCAGCAAGACCCGCCGCTCCTCGACCAGGATCATGGAGACCACCGGCAGGGGATTGTCGTAAAAGTACACCCTGCACCCGGGACAGTATTCCCGTGGGATGCCGTTTTCCTGTTTTTGCCTGAGCCGGCCGCCGCAATACCGGCAGTATTTGCTCTTCCTGTTTGTCATTCTGCCCCCGTCCGCCTGCCGGCAGGGTGCAGGCAGGCATACACCGTGTCGTTCTTGGTGATGATGAAAGGCTGTCTGTGGCGCAACAGGTCTTGCAAATATTCTGCCACAACCGTCCTGATGAATCGGTCATCGAGACCGCAATCCCCGGGGAGGAACAATCTGGTCTTGAAGCAGAGATAGCGGATCAGGCCGGGCAGGGAAGCGGTGCTGATCAGGAGCGAATTGGTGTATTTTTTTTCGTTGATCTCCACGAACCAGGGCGAAAGCACCTCTCTGCCGTTGGCGCTGGAAAAGGCGGTAAACAGCCTTTCCAGGGGGAGAGAGGTGACGGGTCGTCCCAGGTGGCGGGTAAGCAGTAACTTGAAGATCGCAATGATCTCCGGCATGTGGGGCACGGTATGGGTCACGGTGATAAAGATGCCGGCCGGCCGAAGAATCCGGGCAATCTCGGGGACGGCTTGGGGGAAGAAGTAGAGGGCGTAGGTACAGAGGACAAGATCAAAGGAGGCGTCCGCATACCGTTCGCAGAATACTTTGTCGGAAAGGCAGAATCGGCCGGAATAGCCGGATTCCTCACAGGACATGATAAAATATTCTTCACATTCCCGGCAGAGGTCGACCCCGTTGATAACCGCGTCCGGATGGAGTCTGCCGGCCAGACCCCTGGTGAAAAATCCGTAGGCGCACCCCAGGTCCAGGACATCCCTGCAGTTGCCGAGATCAACATCGTTGAAGGCGAAATCCCGGATGTCCTGTCTGTTGCTGGAATTATTCCGGATAAACCTGCCGGATTCCATGTGCGCCCGGATGTCGCCGAAGATGTCGGCGGGTTCCGTCATCACCTGCATCGGTTCGTCTCAATTATCGCCCCCGAAACGGGTGGTGCTGATCTATCCATCCTGCGCGGAGCGTTTGCGGGATTGCCCATGTCTGGATTGTATCAGCTTGTCCCGCCGATTGCAAAGAGGGCGCCGACCGCGGTGCCGGGGCGCTCTCCTTCCTGTACAGCGGGATTTGTCCTGTTGAGCCGGACAAAGGTAGCGATTGGGGAGGCAGGGCGCTGACGCCCCGCCCTTGGTTGCCGGACCAGGACGGTCAGTGCAGGCCGATCCGCCAGATATGGCATGGTTTTTGAAAAAATACAGAAAAGAAAAGGCGGGGGGTGGTCTGCCTGCCGGTCCGGTCGACGTTAAAAAAAATAAGAAAGAAGAAGGCATGATCGCAGCCAGTCTGAAAAGGTTGCGCTATGCTGCTCTCGGCATGAAAGGAGAAAAAGGGAATGGAGAAAAATATGCACCTGAAAATGAAGAGAACATACAGTGCGATGCTGGTCCTGCTGACCGCGGTCATGCTTGCCTGGACCGCCGCCGCGGAAACGGCGGGCGAACCGGATGAGCAGCATTCGGACACCTGGATAAAATCCAAACTGGTCACAACGTATACGCTCAACCGGCATCTGAATCCGTTCGACATCAAGGTTGATGTCAAAGAAGGGGTGGTCACCCTTGAAGGCACGGTAGATTCTGCTGTTGAACGGGACCTGGCCGTTGAAATCGCCAAGGGGATGACCGGGGTGAGCAGGGTGGACGACAAACTCTCCATCGAATCAGGCGCGGCCGGCGATTCGGCGGAATTGCCTGATTTTTCCCGGCTCGTCGAAGACGCCACCGTCACGGCCATGGTCAAGTCACGGCTGTTATGGAACCGGAACATCCAGGGGATGGATATCAATGTCGATACGTCCAGCGGTGAGGTGGTCCTCGACGGCAAGGTCGAATCGGACGCGGTGCGCGATCTTGCCGGACAGATTGCCCTGAATACGGAAAACGTCCGCAAGGTGGTCAACAACCTTGAGGTTACAGGAAAAAAGGAACCGTCAAAACTTGAGGAGGCCGGAAAAATAATCGAGCGGGAGGTGTCCGATTCCTGGATCACCGGCAAGGTGAAAGCCGTTCTTCTTTCCAGCAAGGAGGTTGAAGGGGCGGATGTGCGGGTCAGCACCCGGAACAAGGTTGTCACCCTGAAGGGAACGGCGCGAAGCAGCGAGCAGGCGGACAGGATCGTGGCGCTGGTTGCCGATATTGTGGGCGTGGCCGAGGTTAAGTCGGAACTGGCCGCCGGCGAACAGTGATGGCGGCAATCACCTGATCACGTTGTACTGGTGGTTTTTGGTCAATTCCAGTACAGTGGGAGCGCATCGGGAAAGAAATTCCAGGTAAAGGAGATCACCATGGGAAAACAGATCATTGTTTTAATTCTTGCGTTGTTGCTCGGTTCCCTGACGGCGGGATGCAGCAGGGACCTGGTCGGCGGTGCGGTGCTTGGGGGGGCCGGTGTCGGCGCCGCCTATGAGTACCAGAACAAGAGACAGATGGACAGGCTGGAGGAAGATTTCAAGGCTGGCCGCATCGACCGTGAGGAGTACCTCAAGCGCAAGGAGCAGATTTCAAAAGGCTCCATAATTTATTGAGCCCGGGCCCGGACGGATGGAGGAAAAAAAAGGCAGCCTGTTGCTCCGTTGAGGAGCAACAGGCTGCCCTGATCGAATGGCGGCAGAAGACGATGCAGCGACTCTGCCGACCAAGGAGAAAAGTTACACTTCGGTTACGGTAATCGCCCCTTCGGGGCAGACTTCCACGCAGGTCTCACAGCCCAGGCACTCGTCCATGTTCACCGGATCGGCCTTGCCGTCAACCATTTCGTATACTTGGGCGGGACAGGCATTTACGCATTCTTCGTCGCCGTTGCATTTGTCTTTATCTACCACTACTTCCCACATGAATTCACCTCCATTGCGATTTGTTGTTGCTTCATTGACACTATACTATTTTCCGTCGGAAAAAAAGATTTTTTGCTGATGGTCTTTTTTCCGGGAAGCTTTTCTGAGCGAACGGGCGAATCACCGTCCACGGCGGCTGTTTGCCGCTCGACCGGCGCCCGGGCCAAGCGAATCGAAAGGGATTATATCATACATTCGGTGGAATATGTCCAGCTTTTTATTTTTTCGATCTGCCGGGGCAGTTTCATGCTGTTCCCGGAGATGATGCCTGGCCGGCGGCGGCCTGGCAGGCAGGAAACGACCGTTCGCCGTCCCTGTTCGCGCGAAAGCTCTTTCCGCGACACATAAAAAAAATCACCGCGCGGGGCGGTTGAAGAAGCAAATCAATTCGATTCCAATAAAAGCGGTCCGTACCTCCTACTTTTGATCGGCAGGACAGGTTTGTCAAGATGTTTTTTCGTTTATGCGCAGAAATGCGGGGAAAGCAGCCGGGAGCGTGCTTCGTCTCGTTATCCGGAGAGGAAAAGTGCGGCATGCCGCCCTCGAAAAGCAGAGACATTGTCAATGCCGATGGGGCGGCGCCCGCCAGTCTGAACCCGCGCCGGGTGAAATTGATGCAGGAAAAGACGGCCTGATCCCGGCTGCGCGGGGTCAGGCCGTCTCCGGTCTTGGCTACGCTGGGGCCGGCAGCCGTTACGATCCGTAGCTGTGCAGTCCGGACAACAGGTAGTTGACCCCGAAGTAGGTGAAGAACACCGAGACAAAGCCGATGATCGCCAGCCAGGCGATGCGGGCGCCGGTCCAGCCGCGGGTAAACCGGGCGTGCAGGGTCGAGGCG
>DSAE01000233.1 GCA_011372855.1 Desulfobacteraceae bacterium | reverse complement strand
CGCCGATGGCGGGGACGAATGAGGAGACTACCATAAACCTCAAGCCGATTGATTGCAGGAGTAAATTTCCACCAATTTTGCCCGCACCTATCTGCTTGATTTTTCGTTATGCTAGTCATGAGCATACCAGAAGTCAGAAGCCAGAACATGCTTGCAGCTTCGCTGTTGAATAAATGAAGACCTCTCTACCCAGTTCGTCCCTTCCCCCACTGCGCGCAGAAGCGCAGGAAGCCCCAATCGAAATCGAAATCGAAAATTTCTCCACCATCCAGGTGAGCAGTAGCGTAGGTTGGGCTGAGCGCGCGAAGCCCAACCTAACCGATCGGAATTGTTGGGGTTCGTGGGGCTCACCCCAACCTACGCCTTTCGGCCTGGATCGTATTGTCAGCACCTCGTATACCTGACCCCAAGGGAGCCGGATCAAATCTGCCCGGCCAGATCGATGGCGATGTCAAAGGCCTTTTCCATGTCCGGCAGTTCGCCGAGCTGCGATACGATCTGCATGTAGCGGACCGTTCCCTCACGGTCGACAACCAGCACGCCTCGGGCCAGCAGCCTTGTCTCCTCGATCAGCAGACCTGTCGCCATGCCGAACAAACCCTCCCGATGATCGGAAAGATACCGGATGTCGGTCAGTTTCGCCTCTTCGGCAAACCGCTTCTGGGCAAACGGCGTATCCCGGCTCACCGTTATCCGCAGAACGGTGTCCGGCAGCCTGTCGCCCTCCTCACCGAGGTAATGGGTCTGCTCCTCGCAGACCCTGGTATCGAGCGACGGGACAATGCTGACCACCGCGACCCTGCCCCTGATCTCGGAAAACGTAAACTTCTTTATGGTAAAGGCATCGACCAGTACCGTATCCGGCAGTGTCGCGCCTTCCCGCAGCGGACTGCCTATCAGTTTGAACTCCTGTTCTCCCCTTTTGACGAAGGTGCCCGGCTCCACGTAATCCCTGTTGATCGCCGGCGGTGGCGTGGCGATGCCGCAGGCAGTGATGCATACCGGAATGATTATTGCCGCGAAGACAAACCGTAAAATCTTTTTCATGCGACACTCCTTTTCATGTTGTTTTTGCATTCAGGCGGATGGCTGCAAAAATCAAGCCTGCCAAAAGAATTCCTGCTTTGTCTTGCGCAATCAGGAGTTGGTCCCCACGATTTCTATCGGCGGCAGCCGGACCTTTCGGGTACCCCTCTCCAGGGGGAGAGGGTGGCCGAAGGCCGGGTGAGGTGTTCTTCGAACCAACAGCGAAGCTGCAAACCTCTTCTGACTTCTGCTATGCTGCCGACTTTCCCGGCGTCAGTCATTGAGCAGATCGATGAGGTACCCGCGCATCGACTCGAACACCCGGGCCTGGCCGTCGTAATACTCCTCGGCTTCGGCGTGATTTTTTTCCTGCAGCGTCAGGATCATTGACGCCACCCTGGCATTGTACAGGGGGATGAGGGTGTCGAGAATCTTGATGCGCTGGCGTTCCGCCCGGCAAAAATGCGCGGCGTAGCGGTATACGATTCGCACCCAGGTTTCCGTCGGCAGGTCGAAATTTTTCAGTTTTTTGACCATGGCCAGTTTTTTGACCGTTGCATAGTCCTGTTCCTCGATGATGTTTTCCCAGACCGGACCGAAGTTTTTCAGGCCGATGCGGAAGTAATCCACCAGCTGGTCGAGATTGACCTCGAACGGCACAGGTTCTTCGCCGATTGCCTCGCCGAAGACCGGGGGGTTGACAGTCTTCTCAACCCTGGTCAGATAGGAACGGTCCCTGTCCAGCATGTTGAAAATGGTGCCCACCACCTCCCTGAACATGGGGCCCAGATCCGCGGCCGGGTCTTTCTCCCCGTGGATTTTGGCCCCCAGCCGAGCCTGGCATATCCGGAAGCGGCCGGTTACAGCGGTGATGGTCAGCCAGATGTCAACCCCGAACCTGGCGATGTCCGTATCCCAGACATCCTGGTTCAGGCAATGGCGGACCATAGCCGTCGACACCCCGAAATCCCCGCCGATGGGCTGGCGAATGTTGACTCCGTACAAAGCCCTGGTCAGATTGTAGGCTATGGTGTTGGTGATGGTGCCGTCGAACTTGTAGCGGGAGTAGTCCGGCGCGACAAAATCATAGCCGTCAAACACCGGGTCCAGGATATTGCGCACCCAGCCGGGCTTGATCGACTTAAGGTCGGAGTCAAACAGGGCTACGGCCGTGGCGCGCAGGTAGCGGGCCGCCTCGAAAACGGCCCTGAAGGCCGAGCCCTTGCCCGGGATGCCGCGGTAAATGGAGACCAGGACGTCAATGTTGAAATGATGGTTTTCAACCCCGCGGGCCACTTCCCGGGTATCATCGGTGGAGCCGCCGTCCGCCACGATGATCAGGGATTTCCTCTCCGGGTAGAATTGATCAAGGCCGGCGGCCACCGTCCGTATGACGTGGTCAAGGGACTCGTCGCTGTAATAGGCCGGGATGCCAACCACGATGTCGGCTGCGCCGAGGAGTTCAATCTGGCGCCGGGCATGGTCCCGCAGCGCTGTGGAAAATCTTCCGGTGCGGCTCATGTTTCCTCCTTGTCGATAATGAACAGGGTGATATCCATAACATTGGTACCGGTCGGGCCCGTTTCCAGCAACCCCCCGACCCGGCGGAAAAACCCGTTGGAGTCGTTGCGGTCCAGAAAATCATCTATGGACAGACCCAGCCGGCCGGCCTCCCTGTACAGGCCGTTGTCGGCCCAGGCCCCGGCCGCCGTGGAATTGCCGTCGATGCCGTCGGTGCCGCCGCTGAGGACGACAATGGCCTCGTCGGTGTTCAGCTCCGCCAGCGCCGCCAGAACCAGTTCCTGATTGCGGCCGCCCCGGCCGGCGCCGCGGACGGTCACAGTGGTCTCGCCGCCGAACAGCAGACAGCACGGCGGCCGGAACGGTTCGCCGGCGCGGCTGATATTCCGGGCCACAGCCGTCAGAACCCTGGCCGCCTCCCTGGCCTCCCCGGCCAGGGACGTTGCGAGAATATAAGCGTCCAGGCCGAAATCGCCGGCTTTGGCGCGGGCTCCTTCCAGGGCGGTGCGGTTGGAGCCGATGAGATAATGGCGGATGGCCGGGTTCTCCTGCTTCGGGGTTTCGGGGATCTCGCCCCGCTCCCCGGCGGCGATAACGGCGCCGACGGCAGGGGGCAGGCGCTCCCGGAGAGAAAGACGGTCAAGGAGTGCACCGCAGTCCCGGAAGGTGGAGCGATCAAGGTACAGGGGACCTGAACCGATCACCGACAGGTCGTCGTCGATCACGTCGGAGATGACCAGCACGGCGCCCGCCGCCGCGGTACTCCGGCCCAGCCTGCCGCCCTTGACCATGCTCAGGTGCTTGCGGACCATGTTCACCTGGTTGATGGGCACCCCGCCGGCAAGCAGCAGCCTGGTGGTTTCCTGCATCTCGGCAAGTCTGACCCCGGCCAGCGGCTTTTCAATCAGGGCGGAAGAGCCGCCGGACAACAGGTAGATAAAAAAATCATCACTGTCCAGGCCGGCCAGGCCGTTGATCAGCAGCTCCGCTCCCCGGACGCTGTCTTCATCCGGCACCGGATGGGAGCCTTCCACTACGGTCAGAGGAGGCAGTTCAATGCCTGCCCCCCGTCCCGTGACGATGACCCCCCCTGCCGTCCGTTCCCCCAGGACGCCCAGCAGGCTTGCCGCCATGCCGGCGGCCGCCTTGCCGCTGCCGAAGACATGCACTTTCTGGTCGTCGCGCAGGGAGTAGGCCTGCCCATTAATCTGCAGAGCATTTCCCTCCAGGAAAACAACCTTCCGCATCAACCGCTCCGGCATGACGCTGCCGACTCCGGCCCGAAAAATGTCCACGGCGGCCTTGCGCCTTGTTGCCCGGTCCATTGCCATAACGGCCGGATTACCCCTCTCCGCCCTCGCTGTTGTCCTTGTTGACCACCTGGATCAGGTGCTCGTAGATATCGGGCAGGCTGTACAACACCCTGTTCCAGGAAGGAATCTGGGTGGATTCATGCGGGCCTTTGCTCTGCTCCCAGGCGGTCCAGAGAAAACCCCGGAAAAAATTGGCCGCCCGCTCTTCCTGGTAGCGGTCATAAACCAGATTGTTGACCTCCGCGTCATCGCTGTAGCTCTTGATAAAATGCAGGGCATTCTGATGGTAGGTGTGCAGGATCATGTCGACGATGGCGTCATCCAGGGCAAAACCGTGGGACCGCATGTAATTGAGATAAAATTTGGCGATATCGACGACCATGCGATGCAGCCCCAGGAGAGCGTCTCCCTCGGACATCTCCTGGTGTTTATGTTCATAGTTGCGGGCCAGGTCCACCTGGGCGATCTTCTTGGTGATGACCTTGCTGTAGACCTCCGACAGGGTGCTGACTTCGAGCCCCCAGTCATAGGCGATGTCCAGGCCCCGGGCCAGGTAGGAGGTGAAGCTGAATTCGCCCGCCAGGGGATAATTGAACGTCCGGTGGTAGGTGAAGAAGTTCTCCAGCTCACCGAACCCCCTCTCCCGGGTGATCTTGCGCATGGCATCGACAAAGGGGACCACGAACAGCCTGGTCACTCTTCCCTTCATCGCCCGTTCCACAGGCGAGATGCGGGCATAGTATCCCTTGCAGAATTCAAAGTCGTTATTGGGGTTGGCCACCGGTTCAATAAGCCGGCCCAGCAGCAGCCGGTCATAGGTTACGATGTCGCAGTCATGCAGAGCGATGACATCCGCCTGGTCATTACCCAGAATATATCCGAGGGCCAGCCAGACCGACTGGCCCTTGCCCGCGACCCCGGTGGATATCTCCTTTTCCCGGATGCGGCCCAGCACCTCCTGCACCCCGGGTCCGTCAATCCAGAGCACCTTGACATCCCGCCCGGGGGCCCGCAGCCTGTCGAAATACTGCCTGGCCTCGGCAAACTGGTCATGGTCGGCCGAACCGAGGGCCACCACGACGGAATGAAGATAGTCGACCCTGGCTATCTCGTTCATGATGGGGTCAAGCACCTGGGGATTCTGCAGCTCCGAATACAGACAGGGCAACAGCAGGCTCATCTTCATATGCCTGGAATACTCCTTGAGCTTCCTTTCCAGCTTTTCGAGGTATTCGTCACGGTCAAAAGCTTCGTAGAGCGCATGCAGGGTCGTAACAACTCCCTCCTGATGAAAATCGGCCATCTTCCCCTCCTCCATTATTTATTATGTGCGCTGCCGCGGGCGGCAGTATGCACGCGCGGCCCGGTATTCCCATCATCGCATCGCTGCCGCGCGACTTCATCCAGTATGCTTGCAACAATCATGCCCCATCCTCTGCTGCCCGGAAACGGCGCGAGGCGCAACCCGGGTATATCCATGTCGGCAAAGGTGGAGTCGGGTCCGGGCAGCAGCACGGGAATTTCAACGGCCTGGAGCATGGGCAGATCGTTGGGCGCGTCGCCGAGTCCCACCGTTATTATCCGCCCCCTGGTTTTTTCCTGGAAAAGACGGGTTGCTTCAGCCACCGCCCTGCCCTTGTCCTGGCCGGCCCCCATCAGGTGAAGAAACCTGCCTCCCCTGGTTGCGGCCAGACCCGCGGCGGCTGCAGCTTCCGCCATCTCCTCCGACCGAGCGTCCGCCGGGAAAAGAAAGGGTTCGGTGAAGTCGCGCTGCGCAGCAAGGGTCGCCTCCTCCCTATTCAGACCGGTATGGTGCATAATCTCGTCCACCGTCATGTCGCCAAAGCCCCTGACATGAAACTTCCGCCTGAGATCCGCAAAAGCCCCACGAATAACCGCATAGGGCCTGCCAAAAACAACGCCGCGGTACCCGTTGAAAGGGATGGCCCCGGCAACGTCGGACAAGGCATGACCGGGAGGAAAAAATATACCGCCGCCGTTTTCGGAAATAAAGGGTTCGTTCAGGCCGAGCCGTTCCTGCAGTTTCAGGATTTCCGTCCTGGTTTTGCTTGAGGTAAGAATAAGTGGGATGGAACATTCACGCAGGCGCCGCAGTGTTTGTTCGGCACCCTGAAAGGAGTAGGTGTGATGATCAAGCAGGGTGCCGTCCAGATCGGTAAAAATGAGCAGGGGCAAATCCATGGGCCATGCCTTCCCGAAGAACTTGAAAAAAGGGTTGCCGGCTGTGGCGCGCGCTTAAAGCCGTCTTTCTATCAGGATATCATTACGGGAAACCAATTTCAAAAAAGTCCCTCGGCACGGTGTCAAAAAAAAGGCCGCGGGATGGCCGGAGAAAGGAACCCCTGGTTTTTTGCCCTCGCTCTGTAACTTTTGATCCGCCCATCGTTACTCACTGTAGCGCGCTGAAATTGATACCCTGAGCAAAACAACCAACAATTCCAAGGAGTGAAAATGAAACGAACAACAGCAATATTTACCGCAGCCCTCTTCCTGTTCCTTGCAACCGCCGGCGGTGCACTGGCCCAGCAAACCCAGAACCAGAATCAAACACAGAATCAAGTGCAGAATCAGATGCAGAATCAGGTGCAGAATCAACTGCGGATAAAGGCGCAGAACAAGACCAGTACGCAGACTCGGTATCAAGAGCCTGCCGTACAGGAACTGGATGATGTATTGAGCCCTGAGGGGGAATAGGCAGCAAAAGCAGACCTGCGATAAGCTGCCCTCCCCGGACTACACGGCATATTGCCGGATTATCCGGCGCCGGCGTGCTCGGGGAGGATGAATACGGCAGTCAGGGAGAGTCGGGGCTGAGCAGGATGTTCAGCCCCTGCTCTCCTTTTCTTTCCCCTGCGCCCGGTTCCCTTTCCTGATCAGGCCGACGGCCGCCATACTTAAAATCAAAACAATCAACCCGTTGATGACAAAGGCCCAGCGCAGCCCGAACTGGTCCATGCTGATTCCGGCCACGATGGCGCCGAGAAAAACACCGCTGCTCATCGCCAGGCTGTAGATGCCCATCATTGTTCCCTGGCCGTAACGCCTTCCCTCCTGGGTTGCCAACGCCCCGAGAACCGGCCAGATGATCGCCTCTCCCATGCCGAGGACGACAAACAGGAAGAGCAGCCACCAGAAGCCCTGCGCCAGCGGGACCAGGCAGATTACCACGCTGATGACCAGGCAGCCGATGAACAGCAGGTGGATCTTGTTGCCCCGGTCCGCCATCCGGCCGCCGGGCGTCTGCAGCAGGGCGTTGACCAGAGTTCGGCAGGCGATGACCGCCCCGATCTGCTTACCGCTGGCGGCGAACCATTCGTTCATCAGCAAAGGCAGAAAGGCCATGGTCGGTACCATGATGATCATGGTGCTCATGCGGGCAAGCAGGATACCGCTTGTCCTGCAGTCGGCGAGCATGGATGCCATGGCGCTGAAAATCGGCGGGGGCCGTCTCCTGACCTGCCTGTCTGCCAGGGAAGGCAGCTGGAACAGGATCAGCAGGAGGGCGATAAAGCTTAAACCGGCCATGCATAGAATGCCGCCGCCATGCCCCAGATGTCCGTAAAGACTCCGCCGAGCAGGGGACCGCCGCCGATGCCGCTAAAAATGGCGATGTTCAGCATCCCCATGTACCGGCCTTCCTGGCCCAGGGGCGCCATTTCACCCACATAGGCCATGGCCACGGGCACGATCATGGCCGAGCCGACCCCGTGCAGGCACCGGATCATGATCAGGTTGAAGACCGTCGTCGCTTCGGGCAAAATCAGCCCCACCACCGAATAGATCAGCAACCCGCTGACCAGAAATCCTTTTCTGCCCCAGCGGTCCGAGAGATTGCCGACCACCGGCTGGAGGACGGTGCGGGTGATGGAAAAGACCGCTATGATCGAGCCAAGGGCCAAACCCCCGGCCCCCAGGCTGACGGCAAAAACAGGCATGACCGGCACAATGATGCCTATGCCGAGCAGGGCGATCATGACCGACAGCAGGAGAATGGCCAGAACAGGCCGCCTCAGGGGATTCAGGGCCCCGGTTTTTGCCGCTCCCGTCAATCCTCCGGCCCGATCAGTCAAACTGTTCTCTGAACGCGGTAAAGGCCTGCTTCAAATCCGCCAGCTCGGTTCGTACTTGTTCCATCTCCTTTTCCAGGACGGCTATCCGGTCACTCCCGGAGGGTCCCGGCGAGGCTGCAGCGGCCTGTCCCTCGGCTGCATCCTGCTCCGGTTCGCCCGACAGCAGGTGGGCAAAACGGGATTCCTTGTGTCCGGGCAGCCTGGACAGTTTCCGGACCAGGCCGATTTCCTCCAGGCTCCGGATGGCCACCTGGACTTCATCCAGATCGGCAAAGGGGTATAATCTTTCCGACCTGCACCGCAACTCTCCGGGAGTTTGCGCTCCCCGCAGCAGCAGGAGACAGATCACCGCCGTTTCCCTCGGCAGCAGGTTGAAGCGTTTATCGAAATGATGAGAAAATTTCGGGACCCGACCCGCATCACTTTGCCAGACGAGCTGCTTTTCCTTCAGACCGTCCACTGCCTCGAGGACGGTATTGTCGTCGTAGGAAACCACGGGATTTCTGTTGGATTTCTGGTTGCAGGCATTCACCAGACCGTTGAGGGAGAGTGGATAGTACTCGGGGGTTGCCATGTCCTTTTCCAGCAGGCACCCCAACACCCGCGCCTCGGAGGCGGAGAGTTCAAAATCAACCATGTGTGAACCTCGTTTAAGGTTTTCAGTTGGAAGTCGGCAGCGCCCCACCCCGCGTTGCGGGGACGAATGAGGGGAAGAACATGATTGCGCGGTCGGCTGTGCAGGGAAAAATTCGTAGGTCGGGGTGAGCTTGCGAACCCCGACACAAAGCCGT
>DSAE01000131.1 GCA_011372855.1 Desulfobacteraceae bacterium | reverse complement strand
CGGGAGAAGGAGGGTTTCAGGGGGCACGGCATAGACGAGGTGGTCTCCAACTCGACGGAGATAAACCAGTTGGTCAGAAAACTGCGGGATTTTGCCTGATTCCGCGGGTGGACCTGCAAACGGGAACGAAATGCAGAAAAACAAGGTGTATTACTCGCGGCTGAAAAGAAAATTTTCGCTCACCTTTATGCTGATCGCCCTGATCCCTCTTTTCCTGATCAGCTGGAGTTCGTCGCGCTTTTATCAGACCACCTGCCTGCAGAACACCATCAACAGCATGAAAAACGCGGTGGAGAACAGGAACAGGGTCATTACTTTTTTTCTCGACCACCAGAAGGAACTGCTGGGAGAATTGATGCGGCTCCATTCTTATGACCAGTTCAAGAACCAGGCCGAACTGGAACGAATATTCGCGGCGATTACCCCGGGGGGCATAGTCGATCTGGGGGTGATCGATGCAACGGGGCAGCATATATCCTATGTCGGGCCCTACAAGCACCAGCTGATGGGCAAAAACTATGGAAAAGAGCCGTGGTTCCACGAAGTCATGGTGAACGGCTCGTATATCAGCGACATCTTTCTCGGTTTTCGCAATGTTCCCCATTTCATTGTCGCCGTGGCCGACCCCTTGAGAAAATGGGTATTGCGGGCCACCATCAATTCGGAATTTTTCTACGGGCTGATACGCAATACCCAGATGGGTGAGAGGGGTGACGCTTTTATTGTCAACCGGATGGGGGAATTTCAAACACCGAGCCGCTTCGGCGGCACCATCCTGCCCAAGGAGGAACGGGCGGTTCTGGCCGTCGGCGAAGGGACCGATGTCAAGCGGATCGACGGTTTTGTCTATGTGACCAGCCGGCTGAAAAACGGGGAGTGGCTGCTGGTCAATAAAGCCGAAGTCAGGAGCGTTTACGAAACATTCCGCCAGGCGCGCAACCTGGACACCCTTTCCATCCTGATCGCTGCCCTGGTCATTGTCACCTCCTCCATTCTGATCACTCGGTACATGGTGAACAGGATCGAGGAGTCCGACCGGGAGAAGGCGGTTTTCGACAGCCAGATGCTGCAGGTTGAAAAAATGGCCTCCCTGGGCATCATGGCGGCCGGATTGGCGCACGAGGTGAACAATCCGCTGCAGTTGATCACCGATCAGGCGGACTGGATCAGGGAGCTTCTGGAGGAAGAGGAGCCGGCAAAAGTCTGCCATCTGGATGAATACCGGAAGTCGGCCGAGAAAATCAAACTGCATGTGTCACGGGCCAGCAGCGTTACCCACAGGCTGCTGGGGTTCTCGCGGAAAATGGATGCCGAAAAAGGTGCGGTCAATATCAACAATCTGGTCGATGAGGTGTTGTCCTTTGTCATCAACGAAGCCCGCGTCAATGACATCACCATCAACAAGCACCTGCAGGACGATATTCCGGCCATCATGACCGATTCGGCGCAGCTGCAGCAGGTTTTTCTCAATATTCTCAACAACAGTATGGATGCCATTGAGAAAAATGGCGCCGTGGACATCACGACCAGGGCCGATGACCGGAACATCATCATTGAGTTCAAAGACAACGGCCCGGGAATACCCCGGGAAATCATGGAAAATATTTTTGATCCGTTCTTTACCACCAAGGAGCCGGGCAAGGGGACAGGCCTCGGCCTGTCGATCAGTTACCATATCATGCAGACGTTGGGAGGGAAAATCGAAGTCCGCAACGGGGAAGAAGGGGGAGCGGTGTTTACGCTGTCTCTGCCCATCATTCACCTGGGCGCGCGACGATGAAAACAGAAAAATCAAAGGCAAAGGAGAAAAGATCATGTTCGCCGACCTGAGAGTACTGGTAGTGGATGATGAAACGGATTTTCTGGAAATGACGGTGAAAAGAATGCAGAAGAAGGGCATTGATACCGTCGGAGTGATGAGCGGCAACGAAGCCGTTGAAAAAATCAGCAATGAAAATTTTGACGTTGTCCTGCTGGATGTCAAGATGCCCGGCATGGACGGTATCGAGACACTGCGGGAGATCAAGCGGGTCAAGCCGCTGGTCGAAGTGATCATGTTGACGGGACACGCTTCGGTGGAGTCGGGGATCGAGGGCATGAAGCTCGGCGCCTTCGACTACCTGATGAAGCCGATGGAACTGGACAAGATCCTCGAGACAATCCAGGACGCACATAAGAAAAAGCAGCTTCAGGAAGAGAAGATTATTCAGGCGCAGATCAAGAGAGACCTCGCCAGGCCGTGCTGATGAGGCAGGCGGGGGCCGGCCTCGTTGGCCGGCGGCGAGGCGGATTGCGTCGTACAGAAAGGTGTGGCGGAACTGTAACGAAGAGGGAACACTCTGTTATGAAACATGTATATGAAGGAGTACCAGAAAAATGAACTACTTTAAAGCATTAGGCCAGTTCATGATGGCCGGGGCCCGGGCCCACGCGAACTGGGAAATTCAGGTGTCGAACAGAATACTGGGGGACCGCAAAAGGATGATTATTCTCGGCCTGCTGCTGATCCCCATCATCCTGGGCGGCATCGCCTTTGCGGATGCGCCCGGGACGCTGCCCGGCATGCTGGGCGGCAAATCGGCCTACGCGCCGGCCTTCTACACTCCCCTGATTTTCTTCGCCTCCATCGGGGTCGGGCTGGTCGCCGGTCTGATCACCGGCTGCATCGGGGCCGGCGGCGGCTTCATCATCGCTCCGGCCCTGATGAGCGCGGGCGTCAAGGGCATCCTGGCGGTGGGCACCGACCTGTTCCACATCTTCGCCAAGGCGATCATGGGCAGTGTCATCCATCGCAAACTGGGCAACGTTTCCATCGCCCTGGCCGCGGTTTTCCTGATCGGCTCCCTTGCCGGCGCCACGGTGGGCGGCTACATCAACCGGACCATCTATGAGTACAATCCCATCATGAGCGATGCCTTCATCACCACCATCTATGTGCTGATGCTCGGCTTTCTCTGCTCCTACGCCCTGACGGACTTTTTCAAATCCAAGAAAGCGGCGGCCGCGCGGGTCGTCTCCGGCGAGGCCGCAAGGGCCAACGTCCTGACCGGCCTGGCCCAGTCGCTGCAGAACGTCAAGGTGCCGCCGATGATCAAATTCGACCAGGGCGTGGTTCCCGGCGGCCGGCAGATTTCCTTTATATTCCTCATCCTCAGCGGCTTCCTGGTCGGTTTTGCCGCGGCGATCATGGGTGTGGGTGGGGGCTTTCTGACCTTCCCGATCTTCGTCTATGTCCTCGGGGTTTCCTCGGCCACCACCGTGGGCACCGACATCTTCCAGATCATTTTCACCGCCGGTTACGCTGGGCTCGGGCAGTACGCGGCCTACGGGTTTATTTTCTACACCCTGGCCATGGGCATGCTGCTGGGTTCCCTGATCGGCATCCAGATCGGCTCCCTGATCACCAAGGTGGTCAGCGGCGTTACCATCTGCGGACTGTACGCAGTGGCCACTTCGGCCGGTTTTGTCAACCGTCTCTTTGCCCTGCCGTCCAAACTGGCCAGCATGGATATGATCCCGATGTCGGCTGCGACCGGCAAGCTGCTGGAAAAGGTGGGCACCTATATTTTCTTCGGGGTCCTGGCCACCTTCGCGATCTGGGTCTTTTATATCTTTTTCACCAACATCCGCACCCTCAAGGGCGAGGGCGGCGGGCATCACGCCTAAGGAGGTCTGCATATGATTGCGCATAAAAAAGAGTTCACGGGCGGAGTGGTGATGATGATCGGCTTCTGGGTCGTGTTCGCGATCCTGCTTTCCCCGGTTTTTGCCGGTCAGAACCTGCTCGTTTACATGGACGGCATGTACAATTCCATTTCCAAGAATTCCTCGTATTTTATTCCTGCCAACCAGGAAAAGGCCAAGGAGTTTAATGGAAAATATATCGACATGGCGCTCAAAGCCAAGGATGGGCAGGCCAGAGATCGGTGGGCCACCGTGCTGCGGGCGGCGGGGATGAACGTGGAAAGCGGTGCCGAGGAATTGCAGGTCAGCGGCGATATGGGAGGGATGCTGGTTTCAGCCCTGGCTGACGCCGACGCCATGTTTGTCAATGACGGCGGGCCGGTGGCCGCCCGCTACGGTTATGACGAAAAACAGGCTCTCTACGACTGGTGGTCCATCCTTCGCGATATGGAAAGAAGCCTGAACAAGCAGGAGCAGTTCAAGGAGGCGAAATTTCTCTACCAGGTACGGACCAAGAGCGTGGAGCCGGCCTACAATTACTACGGGATCATCGCCCAGAGCATCCGGGAGAAAGCGATACTGGTGATTTTGTCCCTGGGCGGCTACGTGATTTATACTCTGTCGTACGGATTCGCCATCCTGTTCATGTTTGAAGGATGGGGACTGAGGCTTGAACACTAACCAATAATATCTTTCGGGAAGGGGCTGGCTGAGCCGGCCCTCTTCCCATATGTCTTTACTCAATTACATTCCAAACTGACAGAGATGATCTCCCTGCGGAATGAGATGCGGTTCTCCCACGGGAGACGAGGATTTTTTGCCGGGTTGTAGAATAGTTAGGCATGCCGGGCGGACGGAAATGTGCTATTGTTAATGAATATGATCTTTTATGCAGGTGACTTCCGCTCCGACCGAAAAAGAAAGAGAAAGACGGTTTGCCGGCTGAAATTTTTTGCCGTTGAAACCGGAACAAATTCAAAGGTAACCGCCTGGCCGGCTTGCAATGATCCTCCAGCATGTTCGAAATTTTTTTGGCAAATGGCTGTCTCCGCAGCAGGATGATGCCCGCCTGCGCAGCTCCTTCCAGGAGCATTACAAGCTTTTCCGTTCTCTGCTCACCGCCAACAACAACGCCCTGGAACTCATTGCGGAAATGGAGCAGGCCTTCAACAGCGGCCGCCCTTTCAGCATGACCTTCGTCCACAGCCACTGTACGACCCTGAGTTTCCAGGTGTACAAGATGATCCAGCGCCTGCAGGAACTTTCCGACGATCGATACGCCGGCCTGATTCCCGCCTTCAAGGCAATTTCAGAACAAATGGAGACCATCCTGGCGGTGCGGCCGGTGATCGCCGGCGGTCCATTCATTCTGGAAATGAATGAAATCGATCGGCGCTCGGCCGACCAGGTCGGCGAAAAGATGGCCAACCTGGGCGAGATCGCCAACCGGGCCCGTTTGCCAGTGCCGGACGGCTTTGTGATCACCGCGGCGGCGGCCCACCACTTTCTGACGGAGAATGACCTCCAGGATGAGATCAACCGGCGCATGACCATCTGCAATCTCGACAACCTGGAAGAGTTGTACCGGACCAGCGCCGCCATCCACACATTGATCACCAGGTCGCCTTTGCCCGACGACCTTGGGCGGCAGATTCACGACGCCTATCAACGGCTGCGGGAGAGGACAGGGGAGGAGCGGCCGGTACTGGCAATGCGTTCCAGCGCCCTCGGGGAAGACAGCGGCAATGCCTCTTTTGCCGGACAGTACCGCACCCAGCTCAATGTCGATGAAGACATGATGGATCAGACCTATAAGGAGATTCTGGCCGGCATGTACAAGAGTCAGGCCATCGTCTACAGGCTGCAGCGCGGCTTCCGGCATCAGGATGTGCTCATGTGCGTGGGCTGCCTCGCCATGGTTGACGCCAAGGTCGGCGGAGTCATGTATTCCCGGTCGCCCACCGACCCCCGAAGCCCCTCGGTGGTTATCAGCGCCGCTCCGGGGTTGGCCGGCCAGGTGGTGGACGGCCGGGTGGATACCGATATTTACGAGGTGGGCCGCGAGCCCCCCCATGCAATCATGGCATTGAAACTCCGTCGGGGAGCCGATCAGGAGGTCCTCTCCGATGAGCAGGCCCGTGAGCTGTGTCGGATAGCGGTGCGGTTGGAGGACCATTTCGGCGGTCCGCAGGATATAGAATGGTCCCTGAACCAGCAGGAGGCCATTGTTCTGTTGCAGAGCCGTCCCCTGGGCAAGGCCTCCACGGTTGAATCCATCGCCCTGGCGACCGGGGAAAAAAAAGGGGAGGATGTGCTGTTGGCCGGCGGCGTGGCCGCCTGTCGCGGCGTGGCCGCCGGGCCGGTATATATTGTTCGTACCAGTCTTGATCTGCTCCAGTTTCCCAAGGAAGCGGTCCTGGTGGTCGAACACCCCCTGCCGGAGTGGGCCACCCTGCTGCCAAGGGCCGCGGCCGTGATCAGCGAGACCGGGCAGGTTGCCGCCCACCTGGCCACTGTTTCCCGGGAATTCGGCATCCCCGCTCTGTTCGGCGTACCCGGCGCTGTCGAGAAACTGAAAAACGGTCAGATGGTCACCGTGGACGCAACTGCGGGCCGTGTAATGGACGGCCGCCGGGAAGATCTGCTCGGCGGGCCCGCGCCGCCGCCGAACCTGATGAAGGGCAGCCCGGTCTACAAGGTGCTGGAACAGGTCCTTGAGCTTGCCGCGCCGCTCAATCTCACCGACCCGGCATCCGTGTACTTCCGGCCGTCTTCCTGCAAAACCTTTCACGACCTGACCAGATTCTGCCATGAAAAAGGGGTGGCCGAGATGTTCGCCTTCGGATCGAAATACCGTTTCGATGAAAAGGCGGCCAAGCAGCTTGTGGGCGAGACCCCTTTTCAATGGTGGGTCATCGATCTTGACGACGGCTTCAGCAAAGAGTATGACCGGCACCAGAAATTCGTGCATATCGACCAGGTCGTTTCCGTCCCCATGCTGGCGATCTGGTCCGGCATGGTCGCCGTTCCCTGGCAGGGACCGCCTCCGGTGAGTTTCCGAGGGTTTGGTTCCATTATTTTTCAGTCCACCATGAACCGGGAACTGGACCCGGCGGTCCGTTCCGGCCTGGCGAACAGGAATTACTTCCTGGTTTCAAGCAATTTTTGCCACCTCAGCGTCCGTCTCGGCTACCATTTCTCCCTGGTCGAGTCCCATGTCAGTGACATGCTGACCGAGAACTACGTCAGTTTCCAGTTCAAGGGAGGGGCCGCCGACGAAGGTCGCCGGTTCATCCGGGTGCAGTTGCTGAAAGATATCCTGGAGCAGTTCGGCTTCCGGGTGGAACAGAAAGTGGACGCCCTTACCGCCCGGATCGAAAAGAAACCCCCCCCTTTTCTGCTTTCCCGTTTGAAAATTCTCGGTTATCTGTTGATTCATACCAGGCAGATAGATATGATCATGGATGAACAATTCAGGGTGGAACAATACCGGAAAAAGCTCCTCACCGATATTGAAACGATTTTGAAGCCGGATGAGCCGCCGGCAGCGGAGAACTGATAATGGGGGAAAAGCTGAATATCCTTTTTGTCGATGATGAACCGGACTTCCTGGAGACCACCGTCAAGCGGCTAGCCCGCCGGGGTTACGAGGCCAGGACGGCCACAAGCTGCGACGTGGCCCTGGAGGTTATTGAGAGTGGCTGGCCGGACGTCGTGGTTCTCGATGTCATGCTGGCCGGCATGGACGGCATTCAGTGCCTGCAGGAGATCAAGCGGCGGTGGCCGCTGATGACCGTAATCATGCTCACCGGTCATGCCTCGATGAACGCTGGGATCCGGGGCCTGGAATATGGCGCCAACGATTATTGCATGAAGCCCATCGAACTGGATGAATTAATGGAGAAGGTCACCATCGCCTGGCACGAAACAACCGGTACCGCCCGAAAATAATGAACCGGGCGGTATCTCCCCGCCCGGTCATCCTGTCTTCCCTTTACCGCTGGCGGCCCGGAAGTCTCCGGCCACCCGTTTCGGGCAGATTATTTTCCGCCCATGAGGAGTTCCGGGGTCAATTCCGAGTAGCCGGCGACCCGGCCGCCGTTTTCCCGGACAAAGTCTTCGGCTTCCTTTTTGAATTTAAAAGGTATCGCCTCTTTGCCCATGGGGCCGTCAACCTTGGAGCCGACGACATAGTAGGCCCCGTAAGCGCTTTCATACATGTTGTCGGAAAAGATTGTCACCCATGCCATTCTTGTCGGGGACGGCTCCTTGACATATTTTGCCGGCTCGGCGGTATAATGGATCAGGCACCGGGTCGAACAGAAGTGCAGGGTGCTTCCGTCCATGGCCCATATCTGGGCGTGGTGCCGGGGAAACCGCGCCGGATACATGCCGCAGACCGTGCAGGTATCGGTGGCCGTCGGTTCCTTTATTTTGCCGGTCTTCTTTCTGTTCTGATCGATGGTCAGCCTTGATTTCGGCAGTTCCTCCCTGGCGGCGGCGTACGCTGCCGGAAAATCAACAACCTCGCCGCCGTGGCGGGCGGCGAATTCTTCGGCCGCGGCCCGGTCGGCAAAGGCGATTTTCGACTTCATGGTCATTGTCCCAGGCGCCGTGGAACCCACGACATAGAGGGCCTCCTCCACCGGCACCATGGTGTCGGGGTCAAGATAGAGGACCACCGAGGCGTCGAAAGGTTCCTCCCCTGAATTGACCGCCTTGTCGGCCATGCAGCGGATCGAGCAGGTGACGAAATCCCCTTCCGGATGATGGAAGGCATGCCTGGTCCGGGCCTACATGTTGATCATCATGCCGCAGTTCGGGCACTTTTTGACCTTGCTGTACTCCTTGGGATTCTGCATGGGGTGCTCGATATCCGGAGCGGGGGTGGAGGCCGCCGGCTGATCCTTGTCCATGGAATGGGCCGGGGACAGCCCGTCTCCCCCTGTCCAGAGACCGACCACGGCCATGAGGGCCGCGGCAGTGACCAGGTGTTTTTTCCAGTAACATGCCAGGTTATGAATACATCCGTTTTTTTGGTGCTTCCGGGTTTTCAGTGGGTAACCGGGTAGAGGTCGAGTCCACCGAGATGAAAAAGAATCACCGTCCTAAATCGCTCCTTGTTACGAAAGCCGCAGGCCGATTTCCAGAGGG
>DSAE01000204.1 GCA_011372855.1 Desulfobacteraceae bacterium | reverse complement strand
TTCGGTCACCTGCCAAGTGAGTTTTTACGACAGGTGTATATTGCAACATTTTGTTATAAAAATCAACATGTTAATTGATTTTATCAGCAAAAAATACTGTTGTTTCGTCACGGATTGAGGTTCAGTTTTTATATTAAGGTCATAAAAAAAGTGCTTTGTCAAGAAAATCGGAAAAATTTTTCCATGTTATTTCATTTAATTACACAGGGTAATCGGCCGCATTGACTCAAGTTCGCACAATATGTGGTATTTTGCCGGTGAAAATTGGCTTATTTTGTGTATTCCGGACCTGTCGGGTCGGGGCGGCAAGGTTAAATTCGCTTGAATTTTCTTTTACTTTCAAGTAGTTTTTACACAATAACTTCGAATCAATCCTTCCTGCAGGAAACAGTATCGTGGCAAAAACGCAAACGGGTGCCAAATCAACAATACGGGAGTATGTGGAGGCAATCATTATTGCCCTCATCCTCGCCCTTATCATCCGAACCTTCATTATTCAGGCCTTCAAGATTCCTTCCGGTTCCATGCTGCCGACCCTGCAGATAGGGGATCATCTTCTGGTCAACAAGTTCATGTACGGCTTCAGGGAGCCTTTCACCGGGGCGGTCATCATCCCCGTCAAGGATGTGCAGCGCAACGATATCATCGTCTTCAGATTTCCCCGCGACCCCAGGCTTGACTACATCAAAAGGGTCATCGCCGTGGGGGGGGACACGGTGGAAGGCCGCGACAAGGTTATTTATGTCAACGGGGAGCCTTTTGAAGACAAGTACGGCGTGCACCTGGACAGCAACACCTTGAGCCCCAACAACGGCCCGAGGGACAATTTCGGCCCCGTCACCGTGCCGGAAGGCAAAGTTTTCGTGATGGGTGATAACCGCGACAACAGCTTTGACAGCCGGTTCTGGGGGTTTGTCGATGACAAGGCGATTCTCGGCAAGGCCTTTATAATCTACTGGTCCTGGGATGTGGAAAAGCCGCTGCTGTCGTTCGACCGGCTGCAGTCCATCCGCTGGAGCAGGATCGGGGACCTCATTCATTGAATTCCAGGCACAGCATGACCTCCGGATACAATTTCACGCAGAAACACATCCTGGGCATTCATCACCTTTCCGCCGATGATATTGATTTTATTTTAAAAACAGCGGATTCCTTCAAGGAGATCTCCACCAGGGCGATCAAAAAAGTGCCCACCATGCGGGGCCTCACGGTTGTCAACCTGTTCTTCGAGCCCAGCACCAGAACCCGCCTCTCGTTTGAAATCGCCGCCAAGCGGATGAGTGCCGATACCTACAACATCTCGGCTTCCACCAGCAGCACCGTCAAGGGTGAGACCCTGATCGATACGGCCAGAAACATTTCAGCCATGAAGCCCGACATCATCATCATGCGGCACTCTTTTGCCGGGGCTCCGGACATGCTGACCAGGTACATTGACGCCTCGGTGATCAACGCCGGCGACGGTTCCCATGAGCACCCGTCCCAGGGGCTGCTCGACATGATGACGGTCCGCGAGCACAAGGGACGGCTTGAGGGACTGAAGGTGACGATAGTCGGGGACATCCTGCACAGCCGCGTGGCCCGTTCCGATATCCTCGGATTCACCAGGATGGGCGCGCGAGTCTTTGTTTACGGCCCGGCGACGATGATCCCGCCCGGGCTTGAAGAACTGGGCGCCACCGTCTGCTCGAGCCTGGAGGAGGCGGTTGCCGATGCCGACGTGGTCATGACCCTGCGCATCCAGAAGGAACGGCAGAAGGATCCTTTGTTTCCCTCTCTGCGCGAGTATGCCCAGAAATACGGAATAAACCGGAGGATTCTCGACCGGGCCAGACCGGACGCCATCGTCATGCATCCCGGACCCATAAACAGGGGGGTGGAGCTGATGCCCGATGTGGCGGACGGTCCCCGCTCGGTTATTCTCGACCAGGTCACCAACGGGGTTGCGGTGCGGATGGCGCTGCTCTATCTGGTCATGGGAAATTCCTGATACGCTTTCGAACAGGACGGAACAATGGCGGAAAGCTTGCTGCTGCAAAACGGACGAATCATTGACCCTGACAACGGTTTCGACCGGCAGGGAGACCTGCTCATCGTCGACGGCAAGGTCGCCGCGGTGGGCACGCCTCCGCCTGAGGATGTTCAGATCGTTGATGTCAGGGGCTGCTGGGTAATGCCCGGCCTCATCGACATGCACGTGCACCTGCGGGAGCCGGGGGAGGAATATAAAGAGGATATTGAGACCGGCACCAGAGCCGCGGCGGCAGGGGGGTTCACCGCGGTTGCCTGCATGCCCAATACCCGGCCGGTCAACGACTGCCTGGCGGTGACGTCCTTGATTCTTGAGCGGGCCGCCCGGGGTTCCGCCCGGGTCTACCCGGTGGGTGCCATCAGCAGGGGCAGCAGGGGGGAAAGTCTGGCCGATTTCGGGGAAATGAAAGAGGCGGGGGTCGTTGCCGTCTCGGATGACGGCATGCCGGTGGTGGACAGCCAGCTCATGCGGCGGGCGCTGGAGTATGCCGCCGATCATCGGTTGACGGTCATTTCCCACAGCGAAGAGCTCTTCCTTTCCCGGCACGGGGTCATGAACGAAGGGCCGGTTTCCACCCGGCTCGGCCTCAAGGGCATCCCGGCGGCGGCGGAAGCGATCATGGTCTACCGTGACATCGCCCTGGCCGAATATACGGGCCGTCCGGTCCATATCGCCCATGTCAGCACGGCCATGGCCACGGACCTGATCCGCGCCGCCAAGACAAGGGGGGTACGGGTCACGGCGGAAACCACTCCCCACTATTTCACCCTGACCGATGAAGCCGTGCAGGGGTACAATACCAATGCCAAAATGAATCCGCCGCTCCGTTCCGAGGCCGATCGCCGGGCCGTGCTGCAGGGGTTGGTCGACGGAACCCTTGATGCGGTGGCCACCGATCACGCCCCCCATTCGACCCTGGAGAAGGATGTTGAATTCGACCTGGCGGCAAACGGGGTCATAGGCCTGGAGACGGCGGTGCCCCTGACCCTGGAGCTGGTGCGCCGGGGAGTGATTGATGAACAGCGGTTCGTCCGGCTGCTTTCCCTCAACCCGGCCCGGATCCTGAATGTGCCCGGCGGCTCGCTGGCTCCGGGCCAACCGGCCGATGTCTCGGTGATCGACCCGGCGGAGCAGTTCGTCTACACCGTCGACAGCGTGATGTCCAAAAGCAAAAATTCTCCCTTCCTCGGCCGGTCACTGCAGGGACGGGCCGTGATGACCCTGGTCGACGGCCGGGTCATGTTTTCCCGACCCCGGTAAAGCCGTCAGCGGTTGCATAGCGGACGGGATCGACGAGTCCCGCCTCGGCGAATCCACGGAGCCGCAGACGGCAGGCATCGCAGCGGCCGCAGGCGAGATCGCCCTGGGGATCGTAGCAGCTGTGGGTCAGCGAATAATCAACCCCCAGCGCCCTCCCCTTGAGAAGAATGTCCTTTTTGTCCAGATGCATCAGCGGCGCGTGGAAGGTGAACGGCCTGCCTTCGGCACCCGCTTTGGTGCCCAGATTGGCCATGGCGGCGAAGGCGGCGAGAAAATCGGGCCGGCAGTCCGGATAGCCGCTGTAATCAATGGCGTTGATCCCTAAAAAAATATCGGCGGCGCCGATAACTTCGGCCCAGGCGACCGCGTGGGCCAGAAAGATGATGTTCCGTCCCGGCACGTAGGTCACCGGCACTTCCTCCCGCATGTCCTCCAGGGGACGGTCCTTTGGCACGTTTATGTCCGCGGTCAGCGCGGAACCGCCGATCGCGCCGAGATCCAGCCGCAGAAAAAGGTGGCGGCGAACACCCATGCGCTTGCCGATGAGCCGCGCCTGCCGCAGTTCCCTGGTCTGCCGCTGGCCGTAGTTGAAGCTCAGGCAGGAGCAGGAGTACCCTTGATCAAGGGCGACGGCGAGCACCGTGGTCGAGTCGAGGCCGCCGCTGAGCAGGACCACCGCCTCTTTGCCCGTTGCATTTGCATCGTTTTTTTTCATGGCTTGGTGTCATTCCCCCGCAAATACGGGGATTTTTTCCGTAATTTCGATCCGGTCGGGGTGGACATCGGCCCGATAGGCGAGGACGGGCAGGCCCTTGCGGTACAGGTCGCGAAGGGTTTCGGCGTACACTCGGTCAATGGCCGCCGCCGGCAGGAAGCGGCGGACATCCGCTCTCTGGACGCAAAAAATCAGGGCGGCCCGGTGGCCCTGGAGACGCAGACGGTCAAGCTCCCGCAGGTGCCTGACCCCCCGGGCGGTGACCGCGTCCGGAAACAGAGCGACGTCGTTTTCGGCCAGCGAGCAGTTTTTCACTTCGATATAGATGGCGCGGCCCCCGGCCCGGACAAGAAAGTCCAGCCTGCTTTCGGCCGAAACCCGAATTTCCCGGGTGATTGAATCGATGGGGCCGAAATCATTGATGACCCGATTTTCCAGTGCTTCCCGAACCAGCCTGTTGGTCAGCGAGGTATTGACTCCCACCCAGACCCCGTTTGCCCTGACCATCTCCAAGGTCCAGGGATATCTGCGTTTGGTGTTGCGGGACCGTGAGACAATGACGGGGCTGCCGGGGGTGGAACACCCCTTCATTGATCCGGAGTTTGGGCAGTGAACGGTCAGGACACTGCCGTCCGCGAGGCGGATATCGGCCAGAAATCGTTTGTAGCGCTGCAGAAGAACGCCTGACCGGCGCGGTTCAGGAATGTTCACTATTAAGGGCCTGACAGTCGGACAACGGGAGCATGTGCAGAATTTCTGCTGGTTCGTCTTTCGGAGATAATCAATTTGGACTATAATAGTCATTGTTGCCGGAAATGTCCATCCGGACCTATGGAGAACGAATCACGGCAGTTTGCAGCGGATTCCCTCCAGAAAAAATTGCCTGATCGGGAATCGATACTTACGTTATGAAAAATATGTCGGACGGCATCGCGCCGGAAGGATTTGCTCAAAAAATTTTTACCGCCTAAAGGAGACGCGCAACAATGAAGCTTGGAATCAATGGCCTCGGCAGAATCGGCAAACTTTCGCTGTGGCATCATGTTTCCCGTCGTTATTTTTCCGAAGTCGTCGTCAACCTGGGCCGGGAGGTCGGTTCCGGTCTGGAGGACATCGCCGCGGCCATTGAAAAGGATTCCACCTATGGCCGGCTCGCCGTCTATCTGCATGGCCACAAGGGCGGCAGGGTCATCGAGGATTTGCGGGAAGACGCCGGCACCATGGTGGTCAACGGCGTGCCGGTGACGATCCTGCGCCAGGCCAGGAATCCCAAGGATATCAAGTGGCAGCAGAACGGAGTGCGGCTGGTGGTCGACACCACCGGAGTCTTCAAGGACCCGACCTCGGATGCGGACGACCCGAAGGGCTCCCTGCGCGGCCATCTGCAGGCCGGAGCGGAAAAGGTGATCCTGTCCGCGCCCTTCAAGATCAAGGCCAAGGGCATCGACATGCCCGCCGACGCCGTCACCACGGTCATGGGAATCAATGACGACGATTATGACCCGTCCAGGCACAGTGTTCTTTCCGCCGCCTCCTGCACGACAACCTGTCTGTCCTACATGATGAAGCCGCTGATCGATCATTTCGGCGGCAACCGGCTTCTTTCCGCTTCCATGGTGACCGTGCATGCCGCCACCGGCAGTCAGATGGTTCTGGACCGGCTGCCCGGAGCGGGCGCCAAGGACCTGCGGAAAAACCGGTCCATTCTCAATAACATTATTCTGACCACCACCGGCGCGGCCAAGGCGCTCGCCCTGGTCATCCCGGAGATGAAATCCATCGGCTTCATCGCCGAGTCGGTCCGGGTCCCGACGTCCACCGGCTCCCTCATCGTCCTGGTGCTGAACCTGCAGGATGACCTCGAGAGTCCAGTGGGCCGGGCTCTGATCAACTCCGTCTACCGGGATTATGCCAAAACGTCACCCTACCTGATCTATTCGGAAGAACAGAACGTATCGTCGGACATCATCGGCTTTCCCAGGGCGGCGGCGGTGATCGAGTCCACCGAAACCCACACCCGGACCGCCTCGATCAGGGTGAACCTGGAACGGGTCAAGAGCTGCAACTTCGAGCCCGGCCAGGCCCCGCCGATCCTGGAGGTGCCGGTGACCCAGGCCGTTATTTACGGCTGGTATGACAACGAGCTCGGCAGCTATACCAACATGCTCGGCGACCTGACCGTGTCCGTTGCCGAAAAACTGGTGTAGAGGGTTGCAGCACTCTTTCAAATCCGGAGGAACGGCATGAAGACAATCCGCGAGCTGGACGTGCAGGGCAAGAGGGTTCTGATCCGGGTGGATTATAATGTCCCCCTGGACGAGGCCGGCATCATCACCGACGACATCCGCATCAGGATGTCCCTGCCGACCATCAGGTACGCGGTCGAGCAGGGCGCCAAAGTTATTCTCTGTTCGCACATGGGAAGGCCCAAGGGCAAAAGGGTGGCGGAATTTTCCCTGGCCCCGGCCGCCCGGGCTCTTTCCGTCCTGCTCGACAAACCGGTTGTCCTCGCACCCGACTGCATCGGCCCCGAGGCCGAGGCTGTTGTCAACGGGATGCGGGACGGCGATGTCGTCCTGCTGGAAAACCTCCGCTACCACGCCGGCGAGGAGCAGAATGACCCGGAATTCGCCCGGGGGCTGGCCGCCCTCGCCGATATGTACGTCAACGACGCCTTTGCCGTATCGCACCGGGCCCACGCGTCGGTGGAGGGGGTGACCCGCTATTGCGCCGAGAAGGCGGCGGGCTTTCTCCTTCAGAAGGAGATGGAATATTTTCACCGCTCCATGGCCGAACCGGTTCGGCCGCTGGTGGCCATCATCGGCGGGGCCAAGGTGTCGAGCAAGCTCGGCGCCCTGGAAAACATGCTGGACAAGGTTGACCGGCTCCTCATCGGCGGGGCCATGGCCAACACCTTTCTCAAGAGCCGGGGCCTGGATGTGGGCGCCTCCAAGGTCGAGGACGAACTGCTGGGCGCGGCGCGGCAGATCCTCGACCTGGCCCGGGAAAAAGGGGTGAAGGTCTATCTGCCGGTTGATGTCATTGCCGCCGACCGTTTTGCCGCCGACGCGGTCAGCAAGCAGGTGCCGGTCCAGGACATCCCGCCGGGATGGATGGCCCTTGATATCGGACCGGCCACGGTGCTGCTGTTCACCGAGGCGCTGGCCGACGCCAGGACCATTGTCTGGAACGGTCCCATGGGGGCTTTTGAGATGGACGCGTTTTCCCGCGGCACCATGGCCCTGGCCCATGCGGTGGCAGCGGCCCACGCGCTGAGCATCACCGGGGGCGGCGATTCCAATGCCGCCATCAAGAAATCAGGCGAAGCGGATCGCATTTCCTATATGTCCACGGGCGGAGGGGCTTTCCTCGAGTTGATGGAAGGCAAGACCCTGCCCGGCGTGGCGGCGTTGGAAACCGCCTGAGAATCTGTCAACCAAGGGGGAAGACGATGGCCAGAAGACCGCTTATCGCTGGAAACTGGAAGATGCATTTCACCGCCGCCGAGGCGGCGCAACTGGCTTCTTCCATTGCCCGGGGCTGCCGGAATATGGGGGATCGGGAGGTCATGATCGCCCCTCCCTACACGGCCATGGCCGCGGTCGCGGCGGCCGTCCAGGACTCTCCGGTCCTTGTTGCCGGTCAGAATGTGTGCTGGGAAAAGGAGGGGGCGTTCACCGGGGAGATTTCACCGGTAATGCTCAAGGACGCCGGCGCTTCGATGGTTATCCTGGGTCATTCGGAGCGAAGGCACATTTTCGGGGAAAACGACGCGCTGGTCAACCGGCGGGTCAAAGGAGCCCTGCTGCATGATCTGGTGCCCGTTCTCTGCGTCGGGGAAACCCTGGAGGAACGGGATGCAGGCCAGACCTTCGCGGTTCTGGAAAATCAGATGAAGGCCGGGCTGGCCGATGTCGGCGCCGAGGAGGCCGGGCGGCTGGTCATCGCCTATGAACCGGTCTGGGCCATCGGCACCGGCAGGACGGCGACCCGGGAGCAGGCCCAGGATGCCCATTTCTTCCTGCGCGGCATGCTGGCCGGACTGTATGAGAAAAAACTTGCCGACACGGTCAGGATACTGTATGGTGGCTCGGTTAAGCCGGATAATATCGACAGTCTCATGGCCGAGCCCGATATTGACGGAGCGCTGGTGGGCGGCGCTGCATTGAAATCCGAATCATTTCTCCGGATTGTTCAGTACACTGCATGACTACTTTACTGATTATTATCCATATTCTGGTCTGTTTTTTTCTCATCGGCATAGTCTTGCTGCAGCACGGCAAGGGCGCCGATATCGGCGCCACTTTCGGTGGTTCCAGCCAGTCCCTGTTCGGCACCGAAGGGCCGCTGCCCCTGCTGAACAAGATTACGACCCTGGCCGCCATCGTTTTCATGGGGACGTCGATCACCCTCGCCTATCTTTCCGCCAACCGGAGCACCGGAACGGTCATGGAAGAGGTGAAGATCGAAACCCCTCTTCAGCAGCCGGCGCCCAGCGAGCCGCTGGTAATTCCCGAACCGGAACTGCCGTCCGGCTCTTTGCCGGCGCCGCAGGAAATGCCCCTTGAACAGAGCCCGGAAACACAGCAGGAACCCGCAGCGGTTCCGCTGGAAATCCCGCTCGAACGGAGTCCCCAGCAGTAGCAGCCGAAGTGGTGGAATTGGTAGACACGCTATCTTGAGGGGGTAGTAGGCTACGCCTGTGCGAGTTCGAATCTCGCCTTCGGCACCAGCAATAATGAAGGGCTAAATCCTTTGAAAACAAAGGGTTTAGCCCTTCTTGCTTTTAGGGGGAATTTTAGCTCTAGTGTCATGTCACGCTTGAAATATTAGAAAAAATCAGGTATGGTCAGAAAAAACGGAGGAGACCATGCCTAAGATCAAGTATCGATTTTCACTGAGCCAAGAGGAACGTGATGAATTAA
>DSAE01000171.1 GCA_011372855.1 Desulfobacteraceae bacterium | reverse complement strand
CTTTTCCTCCTTTGCTCCTGCAAAGGGGCTTTCCCGGAGGAGAAGCCTATTTTATTTTTCGCCGGATCGGTAGAACCTATCCGGGTCCACCACCAGAGGTGGTGGGTTTATGAACAACTAAAGGACAATATTAACAAGTTTCCTTTGAACCACAATGATTTTTTTCGGCTGGCGGCCCGCCGTGAACTTCCTGATCTTCCCGTCGTCAAGGGCCCGGGCCTCAAGGGCGGCGTCGTCAATGCCCGCCGCGACGTTGAGCCGGGAACGGACCTTGCCGTTCACCTGGACAATGATCGTTATTTCATCCTCCCGGGCACCATCCGGATCGAAAACAGGCCAGATCGCCCGTTCCATGGTCCGGTCATGGCCTGTCATCTCCCACATTTCCTCGCAGAAATGGGGGACCATTGGGTACAGCAGAAGCAGGACGGTTTCCAGGCAGGCGCGCACGACGGGCCGGTCCGGCTCCTTGCCCTCGGCGATCATGGCCGCGGCAAGGTTGACCAGTTCCATCACGGCGCTGATGGCGGTGTTGAAATGGAAGTTGCTTTCAATGCTGTCGGTGACTTTTTTGATGGTTTGATGCGTTTTGCGGTGCAGCGCCCTACCGGCATCGTTCATTTCGGCCGGATCCGGAAGGTTGCCGGGACCGGAAAAACATGCCCGGCAGGTCAGAACCAGCCTGAACACCTTGTTGAGGAACCGGGAAGCGCCGTCAACCCCCTGGGCGTTCCATTCCAGGTCGCGCTCCGGGGGGGCGGCGAACAGGGAGAAGAGGCGGACGGTATCCGCTCCGTAGCGTTCGATAAGGTCGTTGGGATCGACGACGTTGCCCTTGGACTTGGACATTTTGGCGCCGTCCTTGATGACCATGCCCTGGGTAAGCAGGTTCAGGAACGGTTCGTTGATCTTCAGGTAGCCGAGGTCGCGCAGGACCCTGGTGAAAAATCTCGCGTAGAGCAGATGCAGGATGGCATGCTCCACCCCGCCGATATACTGGTCAACCGGCAGCCAGTAGGTGGTCTGCTCCAGGTCCAGCGGCGAGGTCCGATGGTCGGGACAGGCATAGCGGGCAAAATACCAGGATGATTCGACGAAGGTATCCATGGTGTCCGTTTCCCGGCGGGCCGGGCCGCCGCAGGCCGGGCAGGAGGTGGCGATGAATTCCTCCTGCAGATGCAGGGGCGCATGACTCCCATATGGGCTGTCCGTTCCGGGAAGAACCACGGGCAGATCGCTTTCCGGTACGGGGACGATCCCGCAGCGGTCGCAATGGATGACGGGTATGGGGGCGCCCCAGTAGCGCTGTCTCGAAATCCCCCAGTCCCGCAGGCGATAGGTGGTCTCGCTGCGGCCGAAGCCGTTGTGTTCGGCGTGATCAATAATGGCCTGTTTGGCGGATTCGGAATCCATGCCGGAGAAGGGGCCGGAATTGTCGAGCACGCCGCTTTCGACGTAGGCCTGGGCAAGTTCCCCTCCGGCATCCCGGTTTGCGGGCCGGATGACCTCGCGGACCGGCAGGGTGTATTTGGCGGCGAATTCGAAATCCCGCTGGTCGTGGGCGGGAACGGCCATGACGGCGCCGGTGCCGTATTCCATCAGCACGAAGTTCGCAACAAAGACGGGAACACGTTCGCCGTTGAAGGGGTTGATGCAGTATCTTCCGGTAAAAACGCCGTTTTTTTCCAGGTCCTCGTCGTAGGATTTTCGCTGTTTTTCGATGAGTGTTCGCTGGACGAAGGACTTCACCTCCTGTTCGTATTCGGTCCCGGCAACAAGTTCGTCGATCAGCGGATGTTCGGGGGCCAGGGACATGAAAGTGACCCCGAAAACGGTATCGGGACGGGTGGTGAAAATAGTTATTTTCCGGTCCAGGCCTTCAACCTGAAAGTCGCAGCTCAGGCCGTTGCTCCGGCCGATCCAGTTGCGCTGCATGGTCATCACTTTTTCCGGCCAGCCGGTCAAGGTGTCCAGGTCGGAAAGCAATTCATCGGCGTAGGCGGTTATCTTGAAAAACCAGCCGTGCATGGTGCGGGGCACGACCGGCTGGTCGCACCGCCAGCAGCTGCCGTCGATGACCTGTTCCCGGGCCAGGACTGTCCGGCAGGATTCGCACCAGTTGACGGTCGTTTCCTTGCGGTAGGCAAGTCCCCGTTCCAGCATCCGGAGAAATATCACCTGTTCCCATCGGTAATAATCGGGATCGCAGGTCGCCAGCTCCCGGTCCCAGTCATAACTGAGGCCCATGGCCTGCAGCTGGTTACGCATATACGCTATGTTGTCGTAGGTCCAGCTCGCCGGGTGCACTCCCTGTTTGAGGGCGGCGTTTTCTGCAGGCAGCCCGAAGGCGTCCCAACCCATGGGGTGCATGACGTTGAAACCGCGCATCCGCTTGTATCGCGCGATGACGTCGCCGATGCTGTAGTTTCGCACATGGCCCATGTGAATCCGGCCGGAGGGGTAGGGGAACATCTCCAGGACATAGTATTTTCTGCGTCCCGGTTCGGCGGCAGCCCTGTAGGGCCTGGCTGCAGCCCACTGTTGCTGCCATTTGGCCTCCACGGCCTTGAAGTCGTATTTTTCGCTGCTGTGGTTTTCCATGGTCAGATGTCTTCTTCATCCCCACGATCATGCACGCTATGCGCACGGGGCGTTTGCAGGTTCGAATAAGATTCAAACGAGGTGTATTCGGAGAGAAAGGTCAATTTAACCGTTCCTATCGGTCCGTTCCGCTGCTTGCCGACAATGATCTCGGCAAGGCCTCGGTTGGGGTTGTCCTCGGCGGGCTTGTACACCTCGTCGCGGTAGATGAAAATGATCACGTCGGCATCCTGCTCGATGGCGCCGGATTCGCGCAAATCGGCAAGCTTGGGCCGCTTGTCCGGCCGGCTCTCCAGGCTGCGGTTGAGCTGGGACAATGCCAGCACCGGAACTTCAAGCTCCTTGGCCATGGCTTTGAGAGACCTGGAGATTTCGCTGATCTCCTGGGCCCTGTTCTCTATGTTGCTCCGGCCCCGCATCAACTGCAGGTAATCCACGACAACCAGTCCGAGGTTGTGTTCGGATTTGAGCCGTCTTGCCTTGGCCCGCATTTCCAGGACGGAGATGCCGGCGGAGTCGTCGATGTAAATGGGTGCGTCGGAAAGGATACCGGTGGCCCGTGTCAGGTGCGGCCAGTCCCTGGGCTTCAGCCTGCCGGTTCTGATCCGCTGCGAATCAATGCGGCCGATGGAGCAGAGCATGCGGAGGGCCAGCTGGTCCATGGACATTTCAAGGCTGAACACGGCCACCGGGATTTTGTCGACTATGGCCGCGTTCTGGACAATGTTCATGGCCAGCGCCGTTTTGCCCATGCTCGGGCGGGCGGCAAGGATAATCAGGTCGGAAGGCTGGAGCCCGGCGGTCATGTGGTCAAGGTCATTGAATCCGGTGGCCACACCGGTGACGTGCTCCTTGCGCTCGAACAGCTTCTCGATGCGTTCAAAAGCCCGGGGGACGATTTTGGCCATGGGCTGAAAACCCTGGCTTTTTTTGGAACTGGCGATTTCAAATATGGTCTGCTCGGCTTCATCGACCAGGGTGTCAATATCATCCTGCTCCTGATAGCAGCGGGCGGCAACCTCCGTCGAGGTTTGAATGAGTTTCCGCAGGATGGACTTCTGACGGATTATTTTCGCGTGATGGACCAGGGAACCGCTGAAAGGAATGATATCGGTGAGGGAGGCGAGGTAGGCCGGGCCGCCCACCATTTCGAGCTTGTTCTGGCCGTTGAGCAGGTTGGAGACGGTGATCAGGTCGTGCGGTTCGCGCTGATCGAAGAGCTGCAGCATGGCACGGAAAATAACTTTGTGGGCATCCCGGTAAAAATCATCGGGTTCGAGGATTTCGATGATCTTGACCAGCGACTTGTCCTGCAGGAGGACAGTGCCGAGCACAGCCTGTTCGGCCTCCAGGTTCTGGGGAGGCATATTCCTCGGATTGTACCGTGAAGCGGATATCGGCTGGTTTTGCATGCAATTGACAGCTTCCGGCGATCGCCGGATCATGTTGATCGGGAAACGTTGATCCGCAGCCGGCCGCCGCGGTGCCATCTCTATCGCCGCGGCGGCCGGCTGTGACTTGCCATATTGTTATACACAACAAGGCGGAATTGGACAACCCCTGGTCATCACAAAGGGAAGCCCGGAGAGGGGAAGGGTTCAGTCGCCCACAGCCTCCGGAACCACCTGGACGTTTATTTCCGTGATGATCTGATAGCCCGCCTTGACGGGAACCTTGGTTTCGCCGATGCTCTTGATCGGCTCATTGAGGATGATGGCCCTGCGGTCGACGGCAATGCCGATCTCGCCAAGTTTCGCCGCAATGTCGGCGGAGGTGACGGAACCGAACAGCCGGTCCTCCTCGCCCACCCGGCGGGCGATCTGGACGGTAATGCCGCTCAAGCGCGTTGACAGCGACTCGGCCTCCTTTTTCTCCCGCTCAAGACGCGCCTGGATGGATGCCTGCTCCTGCTGAAGGCGGCCCAGGTTTTCCTTTGTCTTCGGCATCGCCATCTTCTGCGGAAAAAGATAGTTTCTGGCGTATCCGGGCTTGACGTTGACAATTTCACCTTCCAGTCCCAGATTATCTATGGTCTTGTTGAGTATCACTTCCATTGTTCAGTCCTCTCGGTGTTCACTCTCGTCGTTTGTCGTTTTGTTCTCATCATGAGGCCGGCGCCTGAAATCGACCCAGACGTCGGCAAGACCCAATATCGTCAACAGGAGCAGACCGTAGCTCTGCAGTATCAGTACGGCGTAGATAATGATGCGAAAATACAGGGGGACGTTCCATCTTTCCAGCAGATGGATGAAGACCGCCAATCCCTGAAAAAAATAGAGCAGTCCGCAAACCAGAACCACACCGAGCGCGATTGTGCTCAAGATGCCGAGATCAAGCAGCAGGAGCGAGCCGGCACCGATGGCAAACCAGACCAGGTGATCCGGCAGCCGCCACAGACTGTACTTCCGCCAGGGCTTTTGCCCCGGCCGGACCTTGTCAATAATTTTACTGCTGCCGATCAAATTGAGCCAGACCGTCAGGATCACCGTGCAGCAGAGCAGGCCCGGCAGGATTTTCGGAACAAGCGTTCTCGCTCCCTCAATGATCTGTTCGAGCTGCAAAAGCGCCTCGGCGGGAAGCTCACCGCTGGTCCGGTAGTATTCGTTCGCCTGCGCGAAGCCGGCATCAAGCAGCTGCAGGAGGCTGGTATAGGGATTCATTCCCTCCACGGCGCCGTAAACGGCCCAGAAAACCAGCCAGCAGCCGCCCAGGATCAGACTTCCCCGTGCACCGGTTCTCCATTCACTTTCCCCGGTCACGGCGCTTTTGTTCAAACTGTAGCCCAGCGGAATGAACGTCAGCGAAAAGAGGACCAGCGGCAGAATGTGCAGCGGGATAGCGCCGGCAACGGCTAACAGGGCGCCGTTTCTGATATACAGGGAGCCCTGATTGATCCCGTACAGGTACAGCGGCAGGAAAACGGGGATGGCAAGCAGGCCGTTCAGCCAGCCGAAAAACGAAGGCGCAATGCCCGGCAGCAAAAAGGCGGTCGCCAGCAGTATCGTCTGTCCCCTGAATATAAACCCCCTTTGTCCAGCGCCGTTATGCGCCCCCATGATGCTGAAAGGGCATCAGGACTGTATCTGTCCGGAATAGGGAATCAAGGCGAGGTGCCTGGCCCGCTTGATCGCCTCGGTCACCTGGCGCTGATGTTTGGCGCACGTGCCGTAAATGCGGCGGGGAATGATCTTTCCCCGTTCCGTCACAAGGTTCCTCAACGTCTTGGCGTCCTTGTAATCTATCACCAGTTCCTTTTCCGTGCAGAACCTGCAGACACGCGGCCTGAACATTCGTTTACGCGGGGGCATTGTCCAACTCCTTTATCATGTATGGGGTCATCGCATCGATCGCTTCGGTCATCACTCTTCGTCGGAGGCCTCTTCTTCCAGGTCCTCATCGTCGTGGGATTCCATCTCGGCTTCTCCCTCTTCATCAGGGGCTGAAGCCGTCGACCTGGCAACCGCGGCTGCGGCCGCACGCTCAACTTCCCTGGCAATGGTTTCCTGGTCGATGGACTCTTCAAGCTTGATGGTCAGGTAGCGAAGAACGCGGTCATCGATGCGGAAAATGCGTTCAAGTTCCTGGACGGTCGTTTCGGGAGCGGCATAATCGAAGTACACGTAGTGCCCCGATGTTTCCTTGCTGATTTCGTAGGCCAGTTTTCTGGTGCCCCATCGTTCCAGATGAATGATGGTGCCCCCGTCATTGCTGATGATGCCGTTGGTGCGGTCGATGATCTCGGAAAATTGTTCCTCGCCCAGGTTCGGGCGCAGAATGTACGTCGTTTCGTAACGTCTCATGATTCCTCCTCATGGTCATTAGGCCCTCGCTGCGATCCGGTGGGGGAGAGCGAGAAGGTTATAGCTGAATCAGAAATTCAACACCAAAATGACCAGACTGTCAACAGAATATTTCCATTGGAGGCAATGTCCAGCTGGAGCGGACCGGAGGAGGGAAGGGGGGCGACGGCATTCTATGTCCTGCTGTTTTTTTCCTGTTCCTTGATGGCTTGCCATTGTTGCCGCATTTCGCTTTCGCTGCCTGTCTTCAGGCCGGAGAAAACATGGGGATGGCGGCGGATCATTTTTTCCGCAATGCCGGCCAGCACATCCTCGCAGGTGAACATTCCCCGTTCCTCGTGCATGCGTATCAGCATGGTCAGAATGTACATCAGGTCGCCGATCTCCTCGCGGATATCATCCTGGTTCCGCCTGTCTATGGCCTCGGCCAGTTCCGTCGTTTCCTCCAGCAGGTATCTGCGTATGCTTTCGGGTGATTGCCGGATGTCCCACGGACAGCCGTCCTGGCCGCGAAGACGGAGGATTATTTCGTATAAGCGGGAAAAACCCTTGTCGCCGGTCTGTTCGCTGGACATGGTGTTGGATTCCTTGTTGATGAAAATGATCCATACAGTATCATAAGGCTGTCGGCTTTGCCAGGCCCATGCAGCCGACCGCGTGATATGCCAGCACTTTATCGAGGAGCGGCCGTGAGTGAACATGTTGTATTTTTTACCCCTTATCCTTTTACAGTGGACCAGAAAATCCATATCGTCGACGGCCCCCGCAAAGGCGACTGGGAAGTGGTCGGCATCGATGAAAAAAAGGTCACCCTCCGCTGCCCGGTGAGCGGGCATGTGGCTCAGTGGGACAGGTTCTGCTACTTTATTGAGGAAAAAGAGGCACCCTGGCCGGCCCCCGGGTAGAATGCAGGGAGCCGGGGCATCCGTTCCGGGATGAAGCCGCCATCCGGACCGCCGCCGAGGAGAAAACCCGCCGCGGGGCTTGACAAAGAATGCCGCAGCGCATAACTATGTGCGTTACTTTTTTTCCTGTTTTCAGGATCAGTCCCCATGGAACTTGAATGCTTCAAATACAAGGAAAAGATGTCACCTGAAAAGGCGGTGTGCAGACACCCGGGTGATTACTGCAAATACAGGACATCCTGCATCATATTTTATCTGGAAAGGGAAAGAGAGAAACCCTTCCGCCGCGGACAGGACAAGGCCGACGACCGGCCGGATGTCCGCGGCAACCCGGAAGAAAACCGATGATCGAACTCAATTTTTCCAAGTCGGATGACAAGTTGCTGCCGGCCATCGTCCAGGACCATCTGACCGGCGAAATTCTGATGCTCGCCTATATCAACGAGCAGTCGTGGCATATGACCCTGGCCACAGGCAGGGCCCATTACTGGAGCAGATCAAGGAACAAGCTCTGGCTCAAAGGGGAATCGTCCGGACACTTCCAGTTGATCAGGGAAATCCTGGTTGACTGCGACGAGGATACGGTTGTCTTCAAGGTCGAGCAGCTGGGCGGGGCGGCCTGCCACAAGGGGTACAGAAGCTGTTTTTTCCGGCGGGTCGATGGCGATTCGCTGGCCTTGACCGCTGAACCCGTTTTTGACCCCGGAAAGGCCTATGGATAATTTTTTCCGAACAGAGGCAACAGGAGCATGAACGTACTGAAAATAGGCATACCCAAAGGCAGCCTGGAAAAGGCAACCATCGAACTGTTCGACAAGTCCGGCTGGCAGATCAAGCTGACCTCGAGAAATTACTTCCCCGAGGTCGATGACCCGGAATTATCCTGTTCGATCTGCCGGCCCCAGGAAATGTCGCGGTACGTGGAAGACGGGATGCTGGATGCCGGCATTACCGGCAAGGACTGGACAATGGAGAATGATTCCGATGTGGAGGTGGTGGCGAACCTCGTTTACTCGAAGGTCAGCAGAAAGCCCACCCGATGGGTCATCGCCGTTCCCGGTGATTCCAAGATCAAGCGGCTGGAAGATCTTGAGGGCAAAACCATCTCCACCGAACTGGTCAATGTGACCCGCCGCTTTTTTGCCGGGCGCAACATCGACGTCGATGTCGTTTTTTCCTGGGGAGCGACCGAAGCCAAGGCCGTTTCAGGCCTGGCAGACGCCATTGTCGAGGTCACGGAAACCGAGTCGACCATTCGGGCCCACGGCCTGCGGGTCATCCATGAATTGATGCAGTCGAACACCCAGTTGATCGCCAACAAAAAGTCCTTTGCCGATCCCTGGAAGCGGGAGAAAATCGAAAATATTTCCATGCTCCTTCAGGGTGCGCTGCGGGCCGATCGGATAGTCGGGCTGAAGATGAACGTGCCCCACGGGAAGCTCGATGAACTGATCGAACTGCTGCCGAGCGTCACGGCTCCCACCGTGGCGCAGCTGTACAAGCAGGACTGGTTCTCGGTGGAAACGGTCATCTCCGAGCACCAGGTGAGGGACCTGGTGCCCAGGATCAAGAAACTGGGGGCCGAGGGCATTGTCGAATATTCCCTCAACAAACTCATCTAGACCGGAGATGGCCGGCCCCGACGATCGCCCGCGCGCAGGCGTGAATTTCAGCAACGTCGGCTTTTTCCGGAGCATCTATCACCTGAAGAACCTGCCCGATCCGCTCCTTCCGGAAATCG
>DSAE01000256.1 GCA_011372855.1 Desulfobacteraceae bacterium | reverse complement strand
CCAGCCAATGGCTTGCCTGGCGGATCCGCCTGCCGGCCATTGTCGTTTTGATCGCTTCGGGCCTGCTGCTGGGACCGATCAGCGGGATCATCGAACCGGGCCTGTCACAGGCGGAGCTGACCGAATTAATCGGTCTGGGGGTCGCCATTATTCTTTTTGAAGGCGGCATGGATCTGCAGATCGGCGAAATCCGCCGCGTCGGTCATGGCGTTGGCCGCCTGACCATTCTCGGGCCTCCGCTCGCCTGGGTTTTCGGCACACTGGCAGCGCACTTCGTTGCCGGGCTGTGCTGGGAGGTCGCCTGGGTGCTGGGCGCCACCCTGATGGTGACCGGGCCGACCGTTATCCTGCCCCTTCTGCGCCAGGCCGGCCTCAACAAGGAATCAGCCTCGCTGCTGAAATGGGAAGGCATCGTCAATGATCCGCTGGGGGTTCTGCTGGCGGTGCTCACGTTCCAGTACTTTACCCTTGCCGGGGGCGGCTGGGTGCAGGTGTTCGCCGGTCTCGGCGCGGCGGTCGGTGTGGCGGCACTGCTCGGGGGCCTGGGGGGCTGGCTTACCGGCTGACTCTACCGACGGGGCGCGGTTCCCGCTCACCTCAAGGCCCCCCTGCTCATGGTGCTGGTGCTGGCAGCCTACTGGGTCAGCAACCGCGTCCAGCACGAGGCCGGCCTGTTGACCGTCACCGTGATGGGGCTGGTCATCGGCAACATGAAGCTGGTGGAGCGCGAGCCCCTGCGCCATTTCAAGGAAAATCTGACCGTCCTCCTCCTGGCGGTGCTGTTCATTGTTATCCCCTCCCAGCTCGAGCTCAGCCATCTGGCATTGCTGAACCGGCGCGTGGCGATATTCGTCCTCGCCGTTCTGCTGCTGGTGCGTCCGCTGGCCATCGCCCTGGCGACCCTGGGCGCTCCCATGCGCTGGCAGGACAAAGTGCTGCTGGGTTGGATCGCCCCGCGCGGCATCGTGGCCGCCGCCACGGCGGGAATTTTCGGTCCGGCGCTGGTGGCGGCCGGCTATCAGGATGCCGAGGCGCTTCTGCCCCTGGTGTTTCTCATCATTATTGTAACCGTACTGGTCCATGGACTCACCCTGGGACCCCTGGCAAGGAAAATGGGACTGGCCGCGGAGGAGGAAAACGGCCTGCTGATCGTCGGCGCCTCCCCCTGAACCAAGGCACTGGCCCAGGCGTTGCGGGGAATTGACGTGGACGTGGTTGTGGCGGACGGATCGTATCAGTGCCTCAAACCGATCCGCATGGACGGCATCAAGGTGTACTACGGGGAAATCCTCTCCGAACATGCCGAGTTTGAACTGGAGGATGAACACCTGAGCTATCTGTTGTCCGCCACCGACAATCATTACTACAACGCACTGGTCTGTAAGGCACAGGGACCTAAGTTCGGCCACCATCGGACCTTTCAGCTGGCGCCCCACCGGGAGTCGAGCCAGGAGCAAAAGCGCCTGACCTTGCAGCAGCGCGGGTATTTTGCCTTCGAACCGCCAACGGATTATTACACCCTGCATCAGCTGCTGAACGACGGCTGGACGGTCCAGACAACCTGCCTGAGCGAGAAATTTGATCTTGACCAGCTGAAAAACCGGCTTGGCGAACTTGGCAAAAGCTGGCTGCTCTTGGGCATCGTATCCCCCCAGGGCAGATTGCAGCTGTATTCCAGGGAACAGCCCTTCAAATCCGCCGCCGACTGGACGCTGCTCTATTTTGCACCGGAACGGCAAAACACCGCGCCTGCGGGAAGGGCAGCCTGAGACGGTCGCCGGTACGACAGGTGACGGCGATACACTTTCTATGATCAGGTAACCAGCATGAAGGCCAAAAAGAACACACACACCAACGGTGCAGGGGTATCTTCGTCCGCCTCCAAGGGCAGAGGATCTGAACCGGACCTTTGGGAGTTCGTCCCGCTGAGCGGATACGAGGTCCCAGCACAGACGACGGGCAAGGCCGCCGACAATGCCTGGAGCTCCTTCAAGCGGATTTTCATGCCAATGGAAGAGGCATCCCTGTCCGGTGCCGGGGAGAATGAGCTTCCCCACCTGCCGCAAACGCGGCTTCAGCAACTGGTGCCTTCTCCGGACTGGTCATCCGCGGCGGCGGCGCTGGATGGCGCCTTGCAAGAATGGACCGCCGTCCCGGAGCCTGACCGGCCGGTGCAATTCCTCATCGGCCAGCCGTACAACGGCCATGCCGAGATCATCCGACACTGGGCAGGCCGTCATCGGGCCGAACTGATCGCATCGCCAGCCTATGAACAGATCCTCGCCGGCAACCTCCGCTGGTTCGACAACTGGCCCAGCAGCGGCCAGCTCTGGGTCCTGCCGAACCTGGAGCACTGCTATCTGCGGCATGCACACGGGCTGAAGCTGATCCGGCAACTTCTGGCACGGGCGGAAAGCGGGCAGCTGGGCAGAGGTCTCATCGGCTGCGACAGTTGGGCCTGGGCCTACCTGCAACGCATCTGGCCGGTACCCAGGCCGGACGCCCTGACATTGCAGGCCTTTGACGGTCCACGCCTGGCTCGGTTTCTGGCCGCCATGGCAAACCCGCCGACCGCCCGCCGGCGCATCCGTTTTCGAAATGCAGCGAACGGCAGCGACATCCTTGTCGTACCGCTGGAGAATGACCAGGTTCGGTCGGAGTTCCATCAGCTCGCGGCCCATTGCCGGGGCAACCTCGGGATCGCCGTGCAATACTGGCGGAAAAGGCTAAGAGCGGCGCCCGCCGAAGAAAAATCAGGAAAAATGGAAAAAACGGCAACGGAGCAGCCGGGCAGCCCTGATGAGGAATGGGTGTGGGTCACCAACATGCTCCCGGAACCGGCTCTGCCGTCCGGGGAGGACGAAGACTTCTCGCAAACGCTCCATGCCCTGATGCTGCACGCAGGATTGCCTGCATCTATCCTGCCGCAGCTGCTGCCCCTGCCGCCCCACCGCTGCATGGCCCTACTGTTCAGACTGCGCAATGCCGTGCTTGCCCATTCTTGCGACGGCCGCTGGTCCGTACCGGGACTTGCCTGCGCCAGTGTCCGCAGCCTGCTGCGCAGCCGTGATTATCTGATCGACAGCTTCTAACCGAAGGAGAACGAAAAACCATGTCGGACAAAATGCAGGCAGTGCAGATTTTCAAGAAAATCGATTTTGCAGCCATGCTGGACATTGCAGCGATCCTCGGTCTGGCCGTCCTGCTGATCATCGCCTTGCAACATGTTCTGCCTTGGATCGGCAACCGTCTCCATGGCAAGAAGCGGTTGACCCTGCTGGCCACCGTACCCATATTCCGCCTGATCATTATCCTGGCGGCATTCGTGATGATCGTGCCGCTGCTGATCGAACCATCGCTGCAGAACATGGTGGCCCTGTTCGGTTCCGTCGGGCTGGCGATCGGTTTCGCCCTCAAGGACTATGCCAGCAGCCTCATCGCCGGCATCATCGCGGTCGGGGAACGCAATTATCGCAATGGCGACTGGATCAGGGTGGGGGATATCTACGGCGAAGTCCGGCACGTGGGTATGCGAACCGTCGAGGTGATCACCCCGGAGGACGACCGGGTTCTGATCCCGCATGCGCTTTTATGGAACCAGCCCGTCATAAATTCCAACAACGGTGAAGCGCACCTGCTATGCGTCGCCGACTTTTACCTGCACCCTCAGCATGAAGGGGCGATGGTCCGCCAGGCGCTGGAAGATGTCGCCATGACCAGTCCGTATCTCTGCCTGGACGCCCCTGTCATCGTTGTTGTGAAGGAAACGGCATGGGGGACCCGCTACCGTTTGAAGGCCTATCCGGTAAGCGCCTCCCAGCAGTTTCGTTTTATTTCAGACCTGACAACACGAGGCAGGTCCGTCCTGCGGGAAGCCGACATACAGTTTGCGACTGCTCCGGCAGCGGTCCCCTGAATACCTTGACTTTCGCCGTGTGGAAAATACGTGGGGAATGCACGGTTAACCTTCGACAAAGGAGATCAGACATGGGTATGAAAGAAGCCTACGAACAAAAACTGCAGTCACAGCTCGATGAATGGAAGGCGGAGATTGACAAGCTCAAGGCAAAGGCGGACGGCGCCGAAGCCGATGCGCAGCTCAGGTATTACAAGGAGATCGAGGAGCTGCGGACCATGCAGGATGATGCGAATCAGAAGCTTGACGAGCTGAAGGAAGCCGGGGATGATGCCTGGGAAGACCTCAAGGCCGGCATCGACAGCGCCTGGGATTCTCTCAGCCTCGCGGTCAAAACGGCTGCTTCCCGCTTCAAGTAGCCGGCTGCCGCCGATATCAAAACACCTCGAGGAGGAAGAACAATGAAAAGACATATAGTTGCGCCCATGGTCATGGCACTGATCGCCGCACTTTGCTGCCTGGCGACGGCCTTTGCACAGTCAGGCGATGACAAGGCGACCATTGAGGACGTCAAACAGGAAACCCGGGACCTGATCACGGCGTTGAAAAGCTACACCGCCGAGCAGCGCGATGAAGCAGTCAGACAGGCCGACCAGGTGCTCAAGAAGCTCGACAGCCGTATTGACGCCCTGGAAAGCCGCATTGACAAAAACTGGGACCAGATGGATAAAGCCGCCCGGGAAAAAGCCAGGGCCAGCATGCAGGCGCTACACAGGCAGCGAACCGAATTGGCCGAATGGTACGGCGGATTCAAAAACAGCTCTGTGAGCACCTGGGACCAGGTGAAAAAAGGATTCTCGGACGCGTATCAGGCCTTCATCAATTCTTGGGAAAAAGCCGAAGACGAGTACAAAGGGGAGAGTAAAGAACCCTGATCCCTCCCATTGTTCCCCTGCCATTCCCTCTCCCGACGGGAAACGAAATGGCCGGGGGACGCCGCATCCCTCCGGTCGCCGTCCCGGAACCTTTACCGCCTGTCCTGCGCTGATCAGCAGGCTGCCCCTCCCTTTGCCCGTCGATTACAAATACGACGGATAGTCGGCGGCAGAAGGGGTTATATCAACTTTCCCTCTGCCGGTTAGAGGCAGAAATGTAAAAAAACGGTAAAAGGAACTTGTATTTTTACGGAAAAATAAAATATAATTTTAACAGGAAACGGACATTTCGGATGGGGCCCTGCTTTTATTGGGCGATTGCTCCGAAAAAGCTACTCCATAACACCTCATCCCCACCAACATAATGCAGGGAGGGCCTATGAAAAAAGTGCTGACTCCTCTTCTCTGGGTAGCGGTGGGTATTATCGTGGGCTTTCCGGTTTTCAGCCTCACGTATTACACCATGGTCCGCACATCCACTCCCCTGTTCTGTGCAACATGTCATGAAATCCAACCCGCGTACGATGCCTGGAAAACTTCGTCCCACGTGAATAACGGACAGGGCTTCGTGGCCGACTGCATGGACTGTCATCTGCCGCCGCCCCATGAAACGTTCAATTTCTTTTATGCCAAGACCCTGCACGGGCTCAAGGACATTTATGTTCATCTGCAGCAGGGAGCGGAAGCGTATGACAGGGGTGCCAACCGGGAAAAGGCCTATGCTTCGATCCACAATTCCCAGTGCCAGAAATGCCACCGCAACATTCTTTACCTGCCGTACAACCGTGGAGCGATGCTGGCCCACCGGACAGTGATGTACCCGCGGCCCGGCTATGAAAAAAAATGCGTTGACTGCCATCGAAACCTGGTGCACGTCGACCGGCCGGCGTACAACTTCAAGAAAGATTGCGACCCATACAGGGCGGCGCGCATATGAATACGGCGATGGAAAAACCCAATTTTGGCAATAATTGAACTGATGGGGGTGCAAATTATGAAAAAATCCGGATTTCCATTCATTCTCTTGAACACGATTCCTCTGGTAATCTGTTGCCTTGCGGCAGCATACGCGCAGAATTACCCCAAGGCGAAGGAGTTCAGAATAGAGCGGAGTCTGGCGCCCCAGGCTATAGCATGTCTTGAATGCCATAAGCAGCAGCACCCGGGCCTGTTTGCGGACTGGTCGCACAGCCGCCATGCCTCAGCCGGCATCACCTGCCTCGACTGCCACCAGGCCGAAGAGCATGATCCGGACGTCAGCGTCGAACACTACAAGCAGTACCAGCTCACCGACTCTCCCTATGGAACCCAGGAATATAAAATTCCGGTTTCCGCCGTGGTGACGCCCAAGGACTGCTCCCGTTGCCATCCCGATGAGGTCACGCAGTACAGCCGCAGCAAGCATGCCAATACCATGGAAATCATATGGAAAATCGATCCCTGGCTCAACAATGGCATGAACTCCGATATCGAGAGAAAAACAGGCTGCTACCACTGCCACGGAACCGTTCTGAAAACCAAGGACGGCAAGCTTGACCCCATGACCTGGCCCAATGTCGGCGTCGGCCGGGTGAATATGGATGGCAGCCTTGGCAGTTGCACCAGCTGCCATACGCGGCACCGCTTCTCCGTCATGGAAGCCAGAAAGCCGGAAGCCTGCGGTCAATGCCATCTTGGCCCGGACCATCCGCAGATTGAAATCTACATGGAATCCAAGCACGGCGACATCTATACGGCCTTCGGTGATGAGTACAACTGGAATTCGGCGCCGGGGACCTGGACGCCGGGGGTCGATTTCCGCGGACCGACCTGTGCCTCGTGCCATATGTCGGGGGCCGGTACGGTTCTGACTTCCCACGATGTCACCGAGCGGCTTTCCTGGGAAACACAGGCGCCCCTCACTGTCCGGCCTTCCGATTTCGCGGCCTTCCCGGCCAAAACCGATTGGGAGGTGGAACGGGGCAAAATGAAGGAAATCTGTCTCCAGTGCCATGGCAACGCCTGGGTCGAGGACTTTTATATTAACTTCGATCAGGCGGTGGAGAATTACAACGAGATATACTTCAAGCCGGCAAAAGCAATGCTGGACAGCCTTTATGAAAAGGGGCTGCTGGACAAGAGCAGGTTTTTCGATGAAGACCTGGAGGTGGAATACTATGAATTATGGCATCATGAAGGCCGCCGCGCACGGATGGGCGTAATGATGATGGCGCCCGATTATGCCTGGTGGCACGGTTTCTACGAATGCAAGAAGCGCTTCAATACCTTCATGAAGGAAGCCGGGCACCTCCTGGCCACCGGTGAAAAGGCGCATAGATATGAAGATTACCCCGGAGCGACGGGCGTTACCACGAAACCGGAGGAAATATTCGGGAATAAATGAAGGGACACATCCCTCCGCGATAAACCTTTTCACAGTACAGAAGGGGACGGAATAATCCGTCCCCTTCCGTATTTCTGTATGTGTGTTGCGGCTTGCGATAAAGCAATGGCCTCTGGGCACCGACCAACATCGGTCCGCCTGCCTTCACTCCTCCGTATCCATCAATGAACGCCAAGTGTGCCGCTCCAGAAAGCTTCCCGGCACGTTGGCCTCCATTTCAAGAAACATCTCCCGGGGCACGGCGAATGAGAGCAATTCCGAGCCGAGAAGATTGCGGACATACTTGCGGGCCGAGATGTCCGTCAGCCCCACCACGGCCCTGGGCTGTGGTGATCTGCCTTCCCGATAGGGAAGGATGCCCACGGTCTGGCAGCCGGCGGCCCACGGGATGATCACGTTCTCCATCCCTTCCCTCCCGTAATTGGCAAGGATGACCAGGGCCGACAACTGGTCCGGGTCGACGAGGAAGACCACGGTTTCAGGCTGCTCCCTGTCAAAGTCGACTTCCCCCAGCGGCTTGAACAGCAAATAGGTTGATTTGATTTCCGTTATCGGCAACTCTTCCAGCCACTGCTTCACCAGCTCCGGTGTCTTGACGTACCCCTCCCCTTTCAGGAAATTGTCCATGAACTCTTTGCCTGCAGCCCCTTCAAGGCCCCGGGCCACCTCTTTTCCCTTTTCCCATCCGATGTTGCCGGAAGACAGAAAGCGGGCAAAACACTCGACCCCGCCCGGAAAACGGAGGTAGGAGTTGCCGAAGCCAAGCCCGACGCCCCCGCCCCAGCAGCCGTAGGTCTCCGCATCGAAGGCCGCGGTCCTCCCTTTGGCGGCATTGGCGAACATGAACATGACGCAGCCCCACCTGCCTTTTTTGAACTGCAGGGCATTTTCCGGCTTGGCATCCCCCAGAATAACGGCTACGGGGTTGTATTTCAGGCTGAGTGCTTCGGCGATTGCAGATTGCAAGGTTGTTTCTCCTTTCGGATTGCAGGCTGTGAACACAATGGAGGGCTCATTCCGCACGAACCGCGGAATATGGCGGGACGCACCGGCGCCCAACACCCCGTGGCATCTCCTTCCGCTCATCCCTCGGCAAGCCCGTTGCAATGCTCGTCTTCAGGTGGAGATTTTCCGACAGAGGCACCATATCTGTTCAGCGATGGAATTCGCCGGAACGTTCGGGCTGATAAATCACTTCCTCAATGCGTACCCGTATCTTGCCGCCGCCCGGCTTCGGCCATTCAATTTCGTCTCCCTGGGAAAGACCGAGCAGAGCACTGCCAACCGGCGCCAGTATGGAAATTTTTCCCCCGTCGGCATCAACGTCCTGGGGATAGACCAGCGTCAGGCAGAACTCTTCGTTCGACGGTTGGATCTGAAACCGTATGGTCGAGTTCATTGTCACCACGGTCGGCGGGACATCCTCCGGGGTTACGATTTTCGCCCGAGCCAGTTCTTCCTTCAACTCCTCCCTGCCCGGGAATCCATCATTGGGCAATGAATCCAGAAGCTCTTCAAGCCTTTCCGCATCAATCGAAGAAATGACAATTTCAGGTTTTGTGTCCATTCTGAGCTCCCTATACCGAGGTTCCGTCAAATGCGAAGGTCCAGTATAAACCGAACGTAGGGGAATTTCATGCCTAATTCCATTTTTTCGGGCTCTATTCGGTCCCCCCCAGTAATTCCGGCTGCCGAAGTTCAATATTTCCTGTCGCCCCTCTGTGAACTGCGGGACGTGGTCTTTTCCGGCAGTTTGTGATTGCCGATTCCCTGCCCTTCCCAGGACCGCGTCACTTATGAGCTAATCTTATCGAGTTTACAACTTTTTCTGAAAAAGCTGGTTTTTCTTCGTGCGATTTTATATAATGAGGCATGGGAGAAGAACTTCATGCCGTAGCCTT
>DSAE01000107.1 GCA_011372855.1 Desulfobacteraceae bacterium | reverse complement strand
TTTCGACCTGGACCCAGGCCCGGAGGTCGGCTGGCCGGAGGTGATTGCCGGCGCCCGGTTGCTGCGCAGCCGGCTGGAGAAGCTCGGCCTGAAATCCTTTGTCAAGACTTCGGGGGGCAAGGGGCTGCACCTGGCGGTGCCGATCCGGCCCCGGACCGGCTGGCAGGAGGCCAAGGACTTTGCCCGGGCCGTGGCCGGCGACCTGGTTCGCCGCCGGCCCGATCTGTTCACCGCCGAGATGAGGAAGGCGAAGAGGCAGGGAAGGATATTCATCGACTATCTGCGCAACGACCGGGGAGCGACTACGGTTGCCGCCTATTCCACCAGGGCCAGGGCCGGGGCCCCGGTCTCAGTTCCGATCCGCTGGGATGAGCTGAACCGGACGATGACGCCCGACAGGTACCGTATCGACAATCTTCCCCGCCGGCTGGCCGCATTGAAGATCGACCCCTGGCCTGATTTTTTCACCATCCGCCAGGAAATCACCCGGGCCATACGCAGGGCGCTGGGATGAGGATTGAAGCGGAAAGAGGGGAGCAGGGAGCGGGAAGCAGCTTCAGCATCGCGGCAGCGGGGCTGTCAATTATTCGCGATTGCCAAAGCCGTCGTTTCCTCCCTGGAAGGACTGAGATCGCGGGGCGAAGAACCGGATTCTCTTCCCATCCACGCAGTTGATTCCACAATTATTCGCTTGGGAAAATGCCCAGCCGTCATCTGGTCATATCCCCGGATTTTCCCGTTTAAGAACCGGGGAGCATGGTACCGGGCAGCACAACAAACCGGAATAATTATTGATCGCTTTTTTGCTAAGCAGCGGAGTGAATATTGCTTGGATCAAGGGAGAATGGTCCGGCAATTCGCATATTACTCCTGATCAGGGGACAAGGGATGAATATGTTGCATTTTTTCAGGAAGAAAAAACGGGCAGATGCCCAGGAGAAGTTCATTGTTGGGGCGTACGGCGACCCCCAGCTGAGCCGGGGGATAATTTTTGAGGAGGCGGTCTCCATTGCCGCCGATGAAATACTCATGGGCATGGTGGACAGGCAGGAGGTTCGGGGACAGGCGGAGATCCTGTTCCCGGGTTCGGTTTCCTGTTCAACCCATGACCTGGCCCTGTCCGTGGCGACCTCCTTTTTCCATCATCCTGACTACAGAACGCATCTTAACGATTTCCATCTGTTGGCCCTGTTCCAGGCCATTCAGTGGTTCCGGCAGGGAATTGTCGCCGCTGTCCGGGTGGAAAATTTTACCAAAGCGCTCAGGCAGTTGAACAACCTTGACTCGTGAGTGAACACCACCCGCAATACATTCGCTGAGCAATGCTGGTCATCGCAAATGTATATATTTTTCCATCTCATGCGACAATTTGCCACATGTAGGTTGACAAATTTTAGGCTATACTAATAAATAAGAGTTATTCCCAATTTTGGCAGTGCATTCTGTCCCCCGCCTGTACCCCCCGTTTAAAGCAGGCAAAGCTGTGGTGCGGCAGAACGACAGGTCCCGTTCAACCTCTACATCATAAGACGCTCAATGGCTGATAAGGCCGAAAATTACCACAAGCAGGGGTTGCGCCTTTTTTCCGTGGGGAAATTACAGGAGGCCGTCGAATTCTTTACCAGGGCTATCGAAATAAATCCCGAATTTCCCGAGGCATACCTCCACCGCGGCGGAATATTTCTGGAGACCAATCGTATTGTGGAGGGGAATGCCGATATCCAGAGGGCAAAAGATCTGCGTTCAGGAAAATTCAGCGGAAAAGGCAAGGGAAAATCCAGGGAGAAAAGAAGCGCTAAGCCGCTCAAGGTGAACTGGAGGGACGTTGACAACATTTATGAAGCCGTTTTTCCCCTGGATTCACGAGGTGTTGAATACGGCGATCCAGGGGGTGGAGACGGTTTTGAGGCCGATGGTTTTCCGGGTGATGCGCTTTCCACGGCAGAAGGGGAAGGAGGTTTCGGCAAACCCGACGCTGGCAGTCGCCCCTCTCCCGCAATCCTGGAACTTGTCAATGGCAGATCTCTGGAATTTGCCCGGGTCAGACTTTTCGAACCCACCGCTGATGACGTATCGATTATCCGCCAGGACGGTCACGTTGAACGAGTGGTCCCCCTGGAGCATATCGCATGTATCCGGACGGCTGAGGTGCGGCCGGGACACAAAAGAATGAGTAACCCCCTGCGGGGTCATGTTGAAACCATTGAAACGGTGGATGGCACTATCCACCACGCGGCAATTCATCCTGACCAGGACCGTGACGATATTCTTTCCTGTTTTTCGGCCGAAGAACAAACCCCTTTCATGCACAAATTCATTCCCATGGTCAACATCAGGAGACGCTGCCTGGATCGTTATCTTGGGGAAATTCTTCTGGAGAAAAGATTCATCGGCAAGGATGTGCTCAGGAAGTCCCTGGAAGAGCACCGGCAGGCAAAAAATTTGCAACTCGGCCGAATCATAGCCCAGAGGGCCAAAGTTATGTATTCGGCCATCGAGGAGGAACTCGATCGGGCCAAACGGGAAAAAGTCGAGAATCAACGCAAAACAGGGGAAATACTCCTGGCTTCCGGTCTGGCCGACAAAAAGCAGGTGATGGAAGCCCTCCGTTGCCAGAAGTATTTGCGCGGCATGAAGATCGGACAGTTCCTGGTCGAAAAGGGTGTCGTCCAGGAAAAAGAAATATATATAGCCCTTGCGGAAAAATTCAGGATGCCCTTTGTTGATCTGAGGAGACAGAAGTTTTCCAGAAACTCGCTGACGCTCCTCTCCAAAAAATTCGTCGTCCGGAACGAAATTCTCCCCCTCGCACTGGTCAATGACATACTGACAGTGGCCGTGCACCATCAGAAGGCGGCATATCTGCGCGAAGAAATCATGAAGGAGCGCAAATGCAGGGAGGTGCGTTTTGTCCTTTCCCAGCCGGCGCCTCTCAGGATGATCATCGACATGCTGTATAAAAAGGCCGGGTAGACCAGGGCGGGCGGAGTCGTCAGGCTGGAGCGCCCCCGCGTTCCGTGAAGCGCTTTTTAATGATTTCCATAAGATCGATTATCTCCGCCCCTTCGGCTTCCGCGGCCGGAGGCTTCTCCACCACGTCCTCTGCGGCCTTGAGCTTGCGGTCCACCAGTTCAAGAAGCAGGCGGCGGCGGCGGTCGTGGAGCAGCTCCCGGTCAAACTCCCTGCCTTGGAGTTTCTTCATGGCCCGCCGTATCTGCTTCACCTTGGCAGCGGGCGCTTTTTCCGGGGACGGCAGGCCGGTATCCTCCGGGGAACGGATCTCATCGGCAAAACGCAGGGTCTCGGCCCGCAGAATGCCTTTTTCCGCGAGAATCGCCACCAGGTGTTCCCTTTCCCGCATCACGAAGGTGGCGATCCCGGCCTTGCCGCTGTTTTCCATGATCCGGGCGAGCAGGCGGTACGGCTTGCTCACCGAACCCGCCGGCAGAAGGAAATAGGCATGCTCAAAATAGACGGGGTCCAGTTCGGCGGCATCGACAAAGCAGCGCAGATCAATTTCCCGTGATTTTTTCGGTTCCAGGGCCTCCAGCTCCTCGTCGCTGACCAGGATAAACCGTCCTTCTTCGATCTCGTAGCCGCGAACTATTTCCTCCCTTTCCAGGGGCTTGTGATCCCGGGGACAGAAATAGCGGCGGCGCAGGGGGGCGCCGTGCCGGTCCACCATCCGCAGGGCGGCGCTTTTCGGGCGATGGGCGGAATACAGATCGACCTGGATGCTGACCAGGCCGAAGGTAATGGCTCCGGACCAGAAGGCCCCGGCCGCATCCCCATGTCTTTCTTTCTCAGCCATGCTTCCTCATCCCCGCGGTCCGCAGGCTTCCCTCCAGGGCCTTTTTCAGGTTGCGGGTGGTTTTTTTCGGCGCCGCTCTGTGCAGCTCAATGATTTTGCCCTTTGCCTTGGCGGTTATCAGGCCCATGACCCGCTCCCGGTATTCGTCCCTGTACCGGGCCGGGTCGAAGGTGTCGGCCATGGCCGCAACGAGCTGTTCGGCCATGGCCAGTTCCTTTTTATCCATTTCCCGGCCGGCGGGGATATTCAGTTCCTCAAGGGAGACAACTTCCTCGGCATGCCTGAGAGTGATCAGTACCGGCCGGTGTCCCAGCAGTCGCAGGACCCCGTGATACTCCCTGTTGCGCATGATCCACCGGGCCAGGCCCTCGGTGTCGGAGGAACCCAGGGCTTCCGCCAGGGCGTGGTAGGCCTCCGGGTCGCCGTCGGGACCAAGCAGATAAGGCCGTTCGTACCACCGGTGGTCAATGGCGGACCGGGGGAGGAAACGGAGGATTTCGATCTGCCGGGAACTTTCGGGATCAAGGCTTTTCAACTCCTCGTTGGTCAGGATCACCATTTTGCCGTCCTCGGTCTCATAACCATGGTGGATCGCCTCGGCCGGCACGACCTCACCCGTTTCCGGGTGGACCATTTCCTGCCGGACGGGTGTTTGGTCCTTCCCGTGCAGCAGTCTGAAATGGATGGTCTTTTCCTCAACCGCGCCATACAGTTTGACCGGAACAGAAACATCGGCAAGAAGGATTATGCCCCTCCAGATTGCCCGTGCGGCCATGGATACTCCTGCATCAGAAAAATGACCGGGACATCGACCCCGCCCTGGCCGGAGCCCGGGAGAGGTCACCTGCCCGAATGATACACCTGGAAAATGGCAACGCAAGAAACGCTCCAAAATGTCCAGGGGAAGATTCGGGGGCGCGGCTGGTCCTGCATGTTCATCATGACCCTCTTTGGGGTGATAAAGCAACGCAGAATCATTGTGTGGCCCGCGAGGACCATCGGTTGTTGAGAATTGTCGACAATCCCATGTTTTTTTCATAACTTTCTTTGCAAAATCCAGCCGTATCAGGCATTCTTCCCCCCATGATGCATGTTGAGGAGAATGGTGCGGCGGCGTGAAAGAATATTCGACGAACAGGCATGTCCGGCAGAGAATGGTTGAATTCCTCGGGGGCGACTCCCTGGAACAGGCGACCGCCGTCTATCTGACAGGCTGCGACCTGGTGCGCTATGATCGACTCGATCTGAAGAAGGCGATCGAACTTGATTATTTCCTCGAAAATGCCCTGGACGTGGGCCGGTCCCTGTGGGACCGTGACGGCCTGCTGGCGGACCTGGACATCGAATATGTGAATTTCGATTTTCCCGCCGAACCCTACCTTGATCCGGCCCGCAGTTTTTTTCTCCAGGAACCGGTTGTCGCCGCGGTCAAGGAGATGCTTTCCGGCATCGGCATGGAATTTCTGCACCTCGTCAGCGGCAGGGGGCACCATTTTGTCTGGCGCATTCCCCGGGGGTCGGAGGCCTTTGCCCAACTCGGCCGCCTCACCGAGGGGTTCCTGACGCGCCTGGAGGGGCACAAAGCCAAGATAGGGGGCCTGGAGGAAAGCGTCGCCGCCGACTGGTACCGGGCCTTTACCGGTCTGGGGCTCGTGATGGAATATCTGGCCCTGGAGTTGAAAGGGGCGGCGTCAGGACAAAGCGCTGTGCCGGTCGAGCTGACAGCGGTGGCGACCGGACCGGGCGCCAGGGGAAGGGAAATAGTATCCATCGACATAACCGAATACGGCGATCCTCTGCAGACGAGGATGCTGCGCATGCCGTTCAGCATCTATCTCAAGCCGTGGATCAAGGACATCGGCCTGGATCGACAGACGGCCGGACGCATTCCCACCCTGATCATGATTCCCGAGGATCACCTGGAACCCGCCGAAATGATCAGGACCATGCAGAGTCCCCATGAGGCGGCCCGCCTCGCCGAACGGACAACGACCCGTATACCCGCCGCCGCCTCGGCCATGGAGCAGCTCATTGATCGCTATCTTCGCTCTGATCTGCGCAGGTTTCACGCCTGGTTTTATTCGCAGCATCACCAGTCCCATGAAAAATGGCCGGAGACCTATGACCGTATCCCCCTGGACATGCTGCCCGGCTGCGTCCGCCGGATCCTCCTCCGGCCCAACGACCTGCTGCTCGTCCCCGCCAACATACAGCTGCTGGTCAGGTCGCTGCTCTCCCTCGGCTGGCACCCCCGGCATATTGCCGGGCTCATCCGCTCGCGGTATGAACGCGACCACGGCTGGGGAACATACTGGCTCACCTATGATGCGGCCGACAGGGCGGATTTTTATACCCGGCTTTTCACCGCCCGGTTTGTGACCGGCAAGGACGATCTGGTTGATTACAACTGCGTCTCGACCCAGGAAAAAGGGTTGTGTCCGGCAACTGAGAACTGCAGCGGGCTGGAGGAACTGAACAGGTCCCTGCTGGCGCGGCGGGCATCCGGCCGCCTGGGGAGCGAGCCGTTCAACACGGTTATTGTCCCGCCGGACCATGGGTGAGACGGCCATGTCCGATACGCTGATCACCATTGCCGCGGATCTGGCCCGGGAAACGGACGCCCTCTCCTTCGGGCCGCCCGTCACCCATGTCTATAATCCGCTGCGCTACGCCTGGGAACCCCATGTCCGCTACCTGGACCGCTACGGCGGGGGCCGGAAGGAAATCATCCTGCTCGGCATGAATCCCGGTCCCTGGGGCATGACGCAGACCGGGGTCCCCTTCGGGGAGATTGAACTGGTGCGTGACTGGCTGGGTATCGAGGCAGAGGTGGGCGTCCCGGCCCATATGCATCCCAAACGGCCCATCGAGGGATTCCGCTGCCGGCGCAGCGAGGTCAGCGGCCGCAGGCTCTGGGGCTGGGCGCGGGCTCGCTTCGGCAGTCCGGAGAATTTTTTTCGCCGGTTCTTCGTCGCCAACTACTGCCCTCTGGTCTTCGTGGAGCAATCAGGCCGCAACCGGACCCCGGACAAGCTGCCGAAACAGGAGCGGGGGCCCCTGTTGACCGCCTGCGACCGGGCGCTCCGGCGTACGGTGCTGATGCTGCAGCCCCGCTGGGTCATCGGCGTCGGCAGGTTCGCGGCCGGCCGGGCCGCAGAGGTTTTGGCGGGGATCGATGTCGCAACCGGCGGAGTGTCTCATCCAAGCCCGGCCAACCCCCTGGCCAACAGGGACTGGCCCGCCCTGATGGATCGGGAGCTGGCTGAACTCGGCATCAGGCTCTGAGGCACCGGCCCGCCCGATTTTCCTGTGGGGCTGGAAGCCGTCCGGTCAGGCAGGATTCCCGCCGCCGGCCGGGAGTCGGTCAATTCCCTTCTCCCCAATGGATGCACTGCATCGGACAGGTCATCATCGCCTCCTCGATCAGTTCTTCGTCGCAGTCAAAATGCATAACCTTGGCGACGGTCATTCCTTCTTCAAAGGTAAAGCAATCCGGGCAGATATCGGCGCAGCTGCCGTCGCCGATGCATTCGTCGTCATCAATGTAAAAGGGTCGGGCCATTGTCAATCTCCTGTTTGCCTGTTGTTTTGCGCAGTGTTCCGGTGTTTCGCTTTCCGGTTTCATCGCAGGCCTTTGCCAGCAATCATCATGCCATATCGATGCTCAGGGAACATTGATGCAGGGCAGCAACAATGCGTCCCGTTTTTTTATCTTCCTTAAAACAAGATCATCTGGCATAATTTCTGCAAAGGTATAGCGTATGGAATCAGCAGAAATTGTCGTCATAGGGGCAGGGCCGGCCGGCATCGCCGTCGGCGTGGAAGGGGCGCGGGCGGGAATCGAGCGCATCGTTATTCTTGAAAAGTCGGAATATTCCTGCGACACCATTGTCAGTCTCTACCGGGAAGGCAAACGGGTGGATGCCGTGTACCGCAATGTGTCCGTTGCCCCCCAGGGCGCCCTGGCCTTTGAAACCAAAACAAAGGAATCGTTTCTCGCCTGGATGGAAGAGGTGATCGACACCTACAAGCTTGATATCCGCAACAGGCACGAGGTCCTGGATGTCAGAAAGAATGGGGACCGGTTCCTTGTTCAGTGCGGAAACCAGGCGGTTTTCGAGGCTCCCTTCGTGGTTATTGCCATCGGCATCTTCGGCAAGCCGGTCAAGCCGTCCTACCCCATACCCCGGGAAGTCAGGGACAAGGTCTTTTTCAGCATCCCGGAACAGCCCCCCGCCGGCAAGAAGGTCCTGGTGGTCGGCGGCGGCGACTCCGCCGCTGAGGCGGCCTGCTTTCTCAGCCAATCGAACAAGGTGACCCTTTCCTACCGCCGCAGTGAATTTTTCCGCATCAATGAGCCCAATCTCTGCACCCTGAACCAGTGCTGTACCTATGAAAACCTCGAGACCAAGCTGGGCGTCGACATCACCGGCATCGCTCCGGAAGGAGAACGGGTCAGGGTTGCGTACAGCGGGGGCGAGGAAGTTGCCTACGACGCGGTGTTCTACTTTTTAGGCGGTTCGACCCCCCGTGCTTTTCTGCAGAAAGCGGGAGTCACCTATTCGAAAGGCAGGCCGGTTGTCGATGCCTCCGGAGAGAGCGGGGTTCCCGGACTGTTTCTGGCCGGCGACCTGGTGGCGGAAAAGGGCTCCATCATGGCGGCCTTCAATTCCGCTGCGGCCGTTGTCGGGAAAATTCAACGCTCGCTGTCCGCCGCATCCATCAAGGCGTGAAAAGCCGGGGTCTTCCCCCTGCCCCGGGAGGCGCGCTCCAGACCGGGATGGATGCGGAGGACGGGTTCCTCAGGATTCAATCACCTTCCGCGCCCATTCGAGTATCGGCGAGAGCCTGGCCGGAAGCAGTTGTTCCGCCTCGGCGAAATCAGCCCAGCGGTATTCATGGTGCTCGGGACGGCCAAGGTGCGGGTTGATCGAAAAGGTCACCTGCTCCCTGTCCGTCCGGGCCAGGTAGTACCTGGCTTTCTTCCTGCCGTTGTTGTACGGTCCGGTCTCCTTGAAAATTTCGCCCCAGGAAAATGCGAGGTCATACAGGCCGGTCTCTTCCCGCACCTCCCTGAGCGCGGCGGCGAACGGGGTTTCGCCGGCCTCCACTTCCCCCTTGGGAAAGTCCCAGTAGGTATAGGCCCGCAGGACCAGGTACCGCCATTCCCCTTTCACCCGCCGGACGATGATTATCCCTCATGACTAGCATAACGAAAAATCAAGCAGATAGGTGCGGGCAAAATTGGTGGAAATTTACTCCTGCAATCAATCGGCTTGAGGTTTATGGTAGTCTCCTCATTCGTCCCCGCCATCGGC
>DSAE01000298.1 GCA_011372855.1 Desulfobacteraceae bacterium | reverse complement strand
TCTTTTGGTTCGTTTTCTTTGGGCAAGCAAAGAAAATGAACAATAAAATCAATAAATAATTGACATCTTGACAGGTGTTATTCTCCTCATTCGGCCCCGCAACGCGGGGTGGGGCGCTGCCGAGCAAAAACGGTTGCTGAAAACGCTCGGCGCGCAGCCAATTCCGGCATCTTTCACGGAGGAGGCAAAGAATGTAGTACAAAAAATAGGGGCTTGAGGCTTTCAACTACATGATTTTATTAAACTTGATTGTCTGCAGGTGTCAAACTTCGGCGGTCAACCGGGGCCACCTCTGTTCAAATCCGCTCGTCGCCTCCAAAAAACACCAAGGGTTTACCGGATACCGACGTATCTTGTAAACCCCTTTTTTTTCCGGCCGCACGTTCCCTTTTTTCTATAGTACATAACAGGCAAAATGTAAAATGTTCCTGAACCCGTAAGTCAGCCATGAAGGGGCAGGACGACATGAACCTGGGTCCATTCTCCGGGTTTGCTCTGGAGCGAAACGGTTCCACCGTGGAATTCGACGATTCGCCTGACAATGGTCAGACCGAGCCCTGCGCCGCCCAGGGATGCAGCGCGTGATTTCTCCACGCGGTAAAATTGTTCGAAAACCCGCTCCTGATCCGCCGCCGGGATTCCGGGGCCCGTGTTGAACAGGAGAATGTCACAGTTCTGCCCCAGCTGCCCTGCCTGCAGACGGATTTTACCGTCCTTCCGGTTGTATTTGATGGCATTGTCCACGAGATTGATGAGCATTCTTTTGATTTTTTCCGGGTCCGCAATGAGGTTGAGCTGATCGTCCAGCTGGACCGTGCAGTGGATGCCCTGATTCTGGATAAGGGGTTGAAAGTCCTCCAGCACCGACCGCGCCAGCTCACTGAAGGCAAACGTTTCCGCCTCGCACGTTTCTGTCAACTCCAAGGATGACAGATCCAGCAGGTTCTTGACCAGCCGATTCATCCGCAGCAGGGCTATATTTTGGGCGCTCAGCCGCTGCTTCAGGGAATCGGGCAGGTCTTCGCTCTGGAGTGCCTCCTCAAAGGAAAGGCGGAGCAGGGTGAGCGGGGTCTTCAATTCATGGGAAGCATTGGCGATAAACTCTTTTTGCCGGAGAAAGGAAAACTGCAGGCGGTCAAACATAGAGTTGAGCGCGGCGGAAAGTTCATGCAGCTCATCATGGGTATCGTCCAGCGGGATTCTTTGGCCCAGGTTTTTTTCGTTGACCACCTGGGCGATGGCGTTGATGTCCTGAATAGGCCGCAGAATCCGGCCCGCCGTATAATATCCCGCTACAATTAGGACCAGTGCCGAAATCAGGAGGCCGCTCATGATGGTGATTGCCAGTTCCACCACTGCCCAGCGCAGATTTTCTACCGGCCGGGCGATTTGCAGGTGATAGTTCCGGCCCTCGTAATGCAGGGGAAAGACACGTACCCTGAACGATGCCAGATCCTCCTCTTCCTGGCCGGGAAGCAGCCACGTCAAGGGGATACTGGTGTTCACCGTATATCTCTCTTTATTCTGTCGCAGGGGCAGATCAACCAGCCCGGTCATCGGCGACGCATAGATCGGCCGACCCTGGTCATCGGTGAGGCGGATCCAGTAGGGGCTGTTGAGGGCATCGGCACTGCTGCCAAGGGTTATGGAGCCGTCGGGCAGGACGCTCAGCGCGTTGTCAAGGGCATGGGCATAGACGGACAGTTCCTGATCCAACATCTCATAGGATTCCTCCCACATCAGGAGGATAACGGTCAGGGACAGAGAAAGGCTCGACAGGAGACCGGCAAAGGCAATCCAGAGGGTGATCCGGTGGCGGATTTTCATTGTTCGCTGTCGGTGATCATATAGCCAACTCCGCGTACCGTCCGGATAAGCGTGCCTTGGTCATCTCCTATTTTCCGGCGCAGGTTTTTGATGTGCACGTCGATGTTGTTGGACATGGTAAAGGGATCAAAGGCATCGCCCCAGACGTGTTCCGCCAGGCTGAAGCGCGAGATGGCCCGGTTTCGGTTGTAGAGCAGGAATTCGAGAAGGGAAAACTCCTTGGGCGTCAAATTAAGGTGCAGGTCGCCCCGACTGGCCTGGCGGGATGCCGTATCGATTCGTACATCGTTTATTTCCAGAACCGAGGTGGAACTTTCAGCGCTGCGCCTGAGCAGGGCACGGATCCGAGCGAGCAGCTCGGCAATGGAAAAGGGCTTGGCCAGATAATCGTCCGCGCCCAAGTCCAGCCCCTTGATCCTGTTCTCCACCTCGCCCCTGGCTGTGAGCAACAGGACCGGGGTGGTGATTTTCTCAGCGCGCAGCTCACGCAGGACCTCGAAACCATCCTGGCGGGGCAGCATGACATCCAGGATGATCAGATCATAGGGCTCGGTGAAGATACGCTCCAAGGCCTCGGCTCCATCCCGGCTGGTATCCACGGTGTACTTCTGCCCGGTCAGCGTGTTGCTGATCTGTTCCCGCAACTCAGGCTCGTCGTCAACAAAAAGGATTCTCATACCTGTATCCCGTTATTGTCAGTCCCGCAAAAGGCGCGGGCCCGAGGCCGGCAGACCATGTAATTCGTTGCAATCTTGCAAGATATTCAGCTTTTCGAATTTTTGCCAGGTCATTCTTATTCTGTGTGCATAGTTGATTGGGTGTTGCCGAGCGCCGGCGGAATATATCCTTAAAATCGACGATGAACAAGAAGCACCCAACGGCGGAACCGGAGGGTGCTTCTGGAGCAAGTATAACCGATCACCGGAGACATCCCCTGTGCCGGAAAGTTGAAGAGAACGTTGATCAGAACGTGTAAATCAGGGCCAGGTATCCCCCGAATGTGGAATAATCGTCAATGTTCGAAGACGCTCCTGAAATGTTGTCCCGCACGTCCCAGTCGGCAAAGTGATAGTCGAACCGCGCGGCGGTTTCGATGAACACGTTGTCAGCAACCGGAAATCGCGCCCCAATTCCAAGACCAGGAATTATTTCCGTCCCGGGATCGGCATAAATAGAAAATTGCCCGCCGTGCTGGTAGTTACCGGTAATGGTGTCGTCATTCCCCACGCCAATTCCTATTCCGGCAAAAACAAAGGGAACGATCCAGTCGGCGCCGGTATCAAATTCTCTCTCTCCCCAGACCGAAAAAACATATTGCGAAATGGACGCATCGTACACCTTGTCGGTTTGCAGATGAAGGAGGCTTGCCGGGTCTTCAAAGTCATAAGTGGTATAATCAAGACCGACCCCGAAAAGCCACTGGTCGTTGATTCTGTATCTTCCAAAAAGCCCGTATGTCGGCATGTCGTTGGATGGTTCGCCGTCACCCAGGGAAATCCCTCCCCTGATTCCCATCTGGTACCTGTCTGCCGGGTCGTTCTCAGCAGCCATGCTGCTGTATGGGCAGGCAAGGAAAAGTACCGCAATACAATAAAGATATCGGTGTCTGTTGTTCATAAGTCCTCTCTCGAAGTTGAATTGAAAATACTCAGGATTTACAGGAAGTTTTGATGTGTTGATCACCTCCTCGGCCAGTTGGTACCTGCGGAAAAGTTGTTATCAGGAGACCGGCGGAACGAAAATGATCCGCGGCAAGATAAAGCGGGAGGTCGGGGCGGGAGATCCAGGGCAGGTGGAGGGGATCCGTGCGCCTCGCCGATTTCGGAGTGTGGTTCAGGGACAGCGCCTGGGTGATAATTTCACCACTGAGATAGACCAGAGCGCCGGCCCAAAGCACGTCGAGCAGGAAATGCCCGCCCTGCAGAATCCGAGCGGTTCCCACCAGGCAGCCATAGGTCAGCCCGCCAGCCAACCAGCAGGCCGCCTGAATCCGGTTGCGCCCGCGCAGAACAAGGTTGCGCCCGCGCAGAACAAACCAGGGGGTTATGAGATAGAAAGCCACTGCCGCGTGATCCGAGGGAAAAGAACTGTTTTTTCCGGTATCGCCGTGTTGCCAGATCTGGGTGAAGGCGTACTGGCCGCCGAATTCGTGTATTTCGCGGGGCCGGGCCCGGCCGAGATGATCCTTGAGCGCGACATTGACCAGCAGGCCCGGACCGATGGCAAGCAGGAGCAGGAGAAACAGGGCCTGCCTTTTCTGAGCTCTCAGGCTGGTGATGAACAAGCCACCGATCAGGATGCCACCTGCCACGCCTGTCAGAAGAAATGCCGGCACCCAGGCAGAGTCGTAAAGAAAATTCCATGGAGAACGACCGATTCCAGGCCAAAAGTCCCCCTCCCCGTAAACCGCCCGCGCCAGTCGCATTTCGCCGTCCAGCAGCCAGACAATTACTGTACTGAGCAACAGCAGGGTTGCTGGCAGAACAAGTCTCTTCCATTGCCGTGAGGCTGATTTTTTCATGGTATTTGCGCCGCCCCTGCAATTCACTTTCGGCCGGGCGTTTTTTCGAACGAGGCTTCCAGCAGGTCGACGAGGGCCAGGTCGACGCGTGCGGCAAGAAGCGCCATCCCGGTGTTCCTGGATTCCTGAGCGCTGGTCATGCCTTCGATGGCGACATCCATCGCCTCGGCCAGTTTGGAGTCTGATATTTTTTCTTTGAGAAGGGTCCAGTTGCTTCTCGCCTGGTTCACTGTTTCCAAAAGAGAATCCCAGGCAATGGGCTTGGCCAGCAGAAGGGCCTGGAACTTGAAACCGGCATAGTCAAGAAGCGCAACTTCTATAGGGACCGAAAGATTGCTCCGGTCAAGGGATTCGGTAAGGGTCAGGTACGCCCCAGTGGCCTGAAGCGCAACAACGGCAAAATTACCCTGGCCGGTTGCTGTCCGGATGTTGCCGACCTGTTCGCGCAGAACGTTCAGCTGCTGCACGGGGAGCATGATCCCTAACAAGCCGGCCTGCTTTTCGTAACCTTGCAAGGCAAGGGTAATCCCCTTCTTGTCGCCCGTGAACGCCGCTTCGGCCATGTCCTCAAAAGCAGAGGCTCCGGCAAGGATAAGTTCGTTATTGTTCTCGCCGCTTCTTGCCTGTTCTTGAGCGAGATGGAGGGCATTCTGAACCACCGCCTTGCTGGCCGTGAGATTCCCGAAAAAAAATAGTGCCGCGACAAGGATGAGCAGCATATGCGGTGTTTTCACTTTCATTTTGGCAACCTGATGTGGATTTCGTTGAAATTGTCTCGCTTGATGACCGATTCTGCTGGACCATAGCACCCCTGCATGAAGAATTGATGAAGAGGTTCGCGTAAACTCGTCTTCATCAAATCTTCATGTTACCGCGTTACAGAAGAGGGAGAGAACACGGGATGAACAGAGATAACGCCAATGAGGGAACAACAGATGCAGCTTTCCATTGTCATTCCGGTACACAATGAGGAGGGAAATATTACTCTCCTCCACCAGGAGATCCGGCAGGCCCTTTCCGGCCGGCATCAGTACGAGGTCATTTACGTGGACGACCATTCCTCGGATCGGACCCCGGCGATCCTCGAACACCACGGCGCCGAGTATCCGGAGTTGCGGGTGATCCGCTTTCAGCGCCAGTGCGGCCAGAGCGCGGCCCTGCGGGTCGGGGTGCAGGAGGCGCGATTTCCGTTGGTGGTCACCCTGGATGGCGATGGCCAGAACGACCCGGCGGATATCGAGCGCTTTCTCCGGTTGTTTTCCGGGCAGGACTCCTGCCTGGCAAGGCAGTTGGTCATCGGGTACCGGCAGAAACGCCAGGATACGGGCTGGCGGTGTCTCTCTTCGTGGCTGGCCAACGCGGTCAGGAGGGCGCTGCTCCGTGACGGGGCGCCGGACAGCGGTTGCGGGATCAAGGCCTTTCCCAGGGATTTTTTTCTCGAACTCCCCGCGTTCCATCACATGCACCGTTTCCTGCCCGCCCTGGTCCGGCAGCATGGCGGCAAGGTATACAGTCTTGCCGTGCATCACCGGGATCGATCATCAGGCTTTTCCCATTACGGCACCCTGGACCGGCTGGCGGAGGGGATCATTGATCTGTTCGGCGTAGCCTGGTTGGGCCGGCGGGCCATGACCCCGGAAATAGAAACGGAAGGGCAGTTTCATGGCTGAGGCATCGATCTGGTTGATCATCGGTTTTCTGGGACAGGCGTGTTTTTCCGCCAGGTTTATTGTGCAATGGCTGGCCAGCGAGCGGCGGAAGAAAAGCTTCATTCCTGTCGCCTTCTGGTATTTCAGCGTTGCGGGCGGGGCAATTCTGCTCTGTTATGCCCTCTACCGCAGGGATCCTGTGTTTATCCTGGGACAGGCCACCGGCCTTGTCATCTATTTCCGCAACCTTTCCTTCATCCGGCAGCAGGACGTCAGGCTGAAAGGTTCATGCCGGAAAATCGTTTGAAAGCAGACCGCTGGTGGCCCCTACTCTGGGCAGTGCTGGTCAGTGTCGCCATGTTCACCAGACCGCCCATGCCAATCGATGAAACCCGCTACCTCTCGGTGGCCTGGGAGATGTGGCAGGGCGACCAATTCCTGGTCCCGCACAGTAATGGCGTGGCCTACAGTCACAAACCGCCCCTGTTGTTCTGGCTCATGCACTTCGGGTGGTGGTTATTCGGAGTCAATGGCTGGACTGCCCGGCTGATCCCGCCCCTCTTCGGTTTCGGGGCCATTTTTCTCAGTGTGCAAATAGGCAAAATACTCTGGCCGGAAGACGGACAGATGCCAGGGACGCTCCCTTTATTCCTGCTGGGAATGATCTTTTGGAGCATGTATGTAACCCTGGTCATGTTTGACATGCTCGTGACGTTTTTCTGCCTGGCCGCATATCTTGGTCTTCTAAAGGCCAGGCAGGGGAAGGGCGCGCGACCTTGGCTGCTGGTGGGCCTTGCCGTGGGTCTGGGCCTCTTGGCCAAGGGGCCGGTGGTTCTCCTCTATATCCTGCCGCCCGCATTTCTCGCGCCTTGGTGGAGCAGGGGGAAGGGGTATATGGTCTCCTGGCCCCGCTGGTACGCAAGCCTGGCGCTTGCTCTGGCCGGCGGCATCATGCTTGCTCTGGGGTGGGCATGGCCGGCAGCCAGGGCCGGGGGTCAGGAATACGCCCAAGCCATTCTTCTGGGCCAGACAGCCGGCCGGGTTCTTCACTCCTTTGCCCATGACCGCCCTTTTTATTGGTATGCGCTCTGGCTGCCGCTGCTCTTGTTTCCTTGGATATTCTGGGGACCGGTCTGGCGCGGGGGAAGGCGTCTGAAATTCGATGGAGCCACCCGCTTCTGCCTGAGTGCCATCATTCCCTCATTTCTTCTGCTATCCTGCATCAGCGGCAAGCAGGTGCACTATCTCCTGCCGCTGTTGCCGCCGGGCGCCCTGCTCATGGCCAGGGCCGCAGGAAGCGGCGCCAGCTCCCGCGCTTCCGATTTCAGGCCTCTGGCGGCGCTCCTCTTCCTTGCCGGGATTGTTCTGCTCGTCCTCCCTCGCCTGCAGCTCCAGGGCGGCGATGCGAAGATGCTGGCTTTTCTCCCCCCCTGGCTTGGAGTGATCCCCTTGCTTGCCGGGCTGGCTTTCACCGTGCCGGGTTCCGGTTCTGTTCCTCAGGGCATATCCCGAGCAGCAGTATTCAATGTCGTCTTGCTGAGTCTCATGCATCTGGTTTTGTCCAGGCCTCTGCAGTGTCTGTATGATCAGGCTGAAATTGGTGCGGCCTTGCGCAGCGCGGAAGAAAGCGGGTCGGTCATTGCGGCCTACCCAGCCCGGCTGAAGGATCAGTTCCAATTTGCCGGCCGTCTGAGAAGGCCGCTGCTGCCCATGGATTCCTTGAGGGAAGTAGGGGCTTGGGCAGAGAAGAATCCGGGGCAGTACTGCCTGATTTTTACTAATGAGGAAGGGAGCAAACGGCTTCAGGGTTGCGGGATATCACATCGTTATAAGGATGGTTGGCTTGTGGTCAGGCCTGCGAAGAGTCTAAATGCTGATTATTTGAGATGGAAATCTGCACCAAGAGGACGAGATGACTACCGGCAAACTGCGTTTACACGGAATGGACAAAACAAATGAATATTTATTCTTTACCGGCCGGATATCACGAAAAGATTCGGAGTTTTCGCCTCCCGTAACAACATCCTGGGCTTTCGGCTTGCCCTGCCTCCAGGTCAGTGAGACAGGTTAGGAGCGGAGCCTGAGAACAGGCAGGCGCAGACTGCGGCACCCGGAGGGACGGAGGGCGTCCAGGCTGTGTCAGCCTGTTCCGGTGCGGAGCTACCCTGAATTTCTGAACAATGTGACCGGCGGTTTAGCGGTTGCATGAGAGATTTACGAATGAACGCATTTTGTATACGGATATGTTTAGTGGCGGCTTTTCTTGTATCTGCAAGTGCAGTTATATGGTTTACTGATGCTGATCTCATTATTGCCCGTTCCATCTATCCATCGGGGTATATGTTTGAGGGGATTTTCAGGTGGCCTGGCTGGAGAGTTAACCCTTGGGCTTTTCTATACAATTTTGCGTATATTCCTGGGGCAATCCTGTCAGGCTCTGCTCTTTTGATTCTGCTGGGAAGTTTGTTCGTCAGGTTTTTGAAAATCTATCGGCGATCAGCGTTGTTTCTTGTTTTGCTGCTGGCGATTGAGCCAGGACTGATAGTCAACATTTTATTTAAAGAACATTACGGACGTGCCCGATTTGTGGAATTGGTAGGGTTTGGAGGAAAATACCAATACACAAATATGTGGGAGCCGGGCGAATCCAGCAATAACAGTTCTTTCCCTTCAGGGCATGCAGCGATCAGTTTTTACATGATGGCCCCGTGGTTTCTTATGCGGCGTCGAAAACCATCACAAGCAATCAGTTGGCTTGTGGGCGGGATAGGATTCGGTTTGCTTGTCGGCTTGGCAATACTGAGGCCGACGTAGAGCTGGGTTCTATCCTGATTGTAAGTGGAGGAAATGCTCGCGAATTGGGGGATGGTCAGGTGATCTTCTGGGATTCCAAGGGATTGTCTTATTTTGCACGGCAGTCTGAAAAAAGTCTTTAATTGTTTCATCGAGGTCGGTTTTGCGTTTTTTATGAAAGCTCTCGCAGGGATTAACATCCGGATTTCCCATGTCTCATATACTCTGATTTTTACCGCATTTATCTATATCCCTCAATCCGTGACGAAACAACAGTATTTTTTGCTGATAAAATCAATAACATGTTGATTTTTATAATAAAATGTAGCAATATACACCTGTCATAAAAACTCACTTGACAGGTGACCGAATGAAACGTTTTATTATTGAACAATCTGACAATGAATTCTATACGAGCCAC
>DSAE01000123.1 GCA_011372855.1 Desulfobacteraceae bacterium | reverse complement strand
GGCAGGACATGTCTTGACTGCCATCCGGAATGGGAGGAAACAATGAAAACCGGCTATGTCCATGCCCCGATAAGGGAGAACAGGTGCGATGCCTGCCATCGTCCGCATGGAATAATCGCCGGAGTTTTTGACCGTCTGCCCCAGCCCGACCTCTGCCTGCAGTGCCACCAGGACAAGAAAATCGAAAGCCGGCAGAAGTCGGTCCACAAACCCGTTGCAAGGGGAGAGTGCACCTTCTGCCACGCCCCGCATAACAGCAGGTACGAGTTGCTGTTGAAGGAATCGAGGGAACAAACCTGCTTCACCTGCCACTCGCGGGAACTGATAACGGGAAGCGTCCTCCATCCCGCCCTGGAAAAAGGCTGTCAGGCATGTCACGACGCCCACAAGTCGGACCATGATTTTCTGCTTGTCAGTCCATCCGATGCATTGTGCGCCTCATGCCATCAGATCGACGGAGAGCGGTTCGGCAAGGCCCATTTTTCCTTTCCGGCCGCCACCGGCTGTACCGGCTGCCATACTCCCCATTCCGGTGAGCGGCCTGGACTGCTGAAAAAAAATGTTCACGCCCCCACTGTGAAAGGAAACTGCGACAGCTGTCATTCCGGTCGTGAAGGTGGCGCGCTCAAGGAAGAAGCCGATGGATTATGCCTCACCTGTCACGAACTGCGGGCGGGAGAACGGATAACGACGCACCGGCCGTACGCGGAAAAAAGATGTACAATTTGCCATGCCGTGCATGCCAGCGATTATCCCTCCCTGCTGGCCCTGCCTCCCGAGGAAGGATGCCTGCGCTGCCACGAAGGGGGCGCCGTCCCGCCGGCGGGCGGGACGGCGGAGTCAGAGCAGGGAGAACCGGCCGGTGAAGAGCCTTCCCGGGTTGAGGCGCCCGGCGGACCATACGGAGGAGAGGGGAGGGTGTTCCAGCACACCCCGGTGAAGAAAGGAGACTGCCTGTCCTGTCACAGCGGTCACGGCGCCGATCACGACCACCTGCTGACAACCGCGCAGGACAAAATCTGCTCTACCTGTCATGACGCAAAGAAATTCGGCAGTGAAGGAACCTCCCATCCATCCGAACCCGGGCGGGAGTGTGCCACCTGTCACGAGGCCCACTCGGCGGACAACGCTATTTTGCTGCGGCGGAAAATGGATTCCCTCTGTTTTTCCTGTCATCGCCATGCCGCCGAGCAGCGGGGCATGTTCAGTACGCACAACCCTTTTGCCCTGGGCGACTGCGGCGGCTGCCACCGGATGCATGAACCGTCGGGACCGGCCTATACCAGAAGCGGCACCAAAGGTGAACTCTGCCTGACCTGCCACGAAGCGAAACTGCAGAGCGAAGGGACGGCCTTCACCCATAAACCTGTGGCCCAGGGACAGTGTCAGCAGTGTCATGATGTCCATGGCGCTGATTTTGCCCCGGTGATGAAGAAGCGGCCGGGTGACCTGTGTCTGGAATGCCACCCCGGGACAGGACAGGAGATCGCCGAAATGACGGTGCCGCACCTGCCCGCGGTCCGGGGCGAATGCGTCGACTGTCATTCCGCCCATGGATCTTCAAGGGAGAACATGCTGAAAAGGGCGCAACCCATGCTCTGTCTCGAATGCCATAAGGATGTCGCCCAGTTCTGGCGCGACGGCGTCGCCCACCAGCCGGCGATGGAAAACTGCCTGCACTGCCATGGTTCGCACGGCGCGAACGAAGCCGGCATGCTCGACACGGCGAAGTCGAACCTGTGCGCCCGCTGCCACCAGTTCGAGACAGGGGAGTTCGTAAAGGCACACCAGGGAATCAAGGCCGGCGGCGGGTCATGCACAACCTGTCACGATCCGCATGGAAGCCCTGAAAAAGGCCTGCTTTTTCCCGTGGCTCATGAACCGTTTCTCCAGGGAACCTGCAGTCCCTGTCACCCGGGGAGGCCATAGATGCGAGCACTGGTAACATTGTTGTTGTCATCGGCGGCCCTGTTGCTGTTTTTGCCGGGTCCGGCCCGGGCCGCCGTCGTCTGCCTCGACTGTCATGACCGGAATCAGTTCACCAACCTGGTGGTCCACGAACCGGTCAGGGAAGAGAAGTGCACCCGCTGTCACAACCCGCATGTGGCCCGGCATGATGGACTGCTCATGGTCCGGGAGGGCAGGCTGTGCTATTCCTGTCATGATCAGTTGCCGAACCGGTTCAACCGTGGTTATGTGCATGGCCCGGTCGCCGATGGGCAATGCACGGTCTGTCACGACCCCCACGCCTCCGCCGGGGCATCCCTGGTCAACGAGGACCTGGCCCGCAACTGTCTTGTCTGCCATGACAAGCTGCCCCTGGAGTTCAAGTATGTCCATGCCCCGTTCAGCAACGGCGGCTGCACGGAATGCCACCTGCCGCATAATTCCGAGCAGCAGGGATTGCTGAAGGCACGGGCGGACGAACTGTGCCTGTCGTGCCATCAACCGGAGAGCCTGCAGAACGGGCACGAAAACTTTCCCGCCGACCCGGCCGGGTGTCTGACCTGTCACAACCCCCACGGCAGCGATCGCCCGGGACTGGTGCGCAATGTTCTGCACCCGCCGTTTGAAAAGGACTGCGCCACCTGCCACGGCCTGAAGAAAATGCAGGCGGCGGTCTGCCTCGACTGCCACCATGGGGTTTCCGAAGAAATGATGCGCATCCACAGCCACCTTACCAGGCAGGACGGCAACAGCTGCCTGAACTGCCACTCGCCCCATGCCGGTGACGATGAGCGCCTGCTGCGGGGACCGCTGCAGCAGCTCTGCGTTTCCTGCCACATGGACGTGATCGAGGGATACCGGCTCAGCACCTACAAGCATCCGGCCATGCAGAACTGCGGCGACTGTCACGAACCGCATGCCAGCAACACCCTGTCGATGCTGAAGGGTGACGGCATAGAGGTTTGCGCCCGCTGCCATGAAAGCCAGGGGGCCTTCAGCCATCCCATTGGCGGGGACGTGATCGATGAACGGACAGGGCAGGCCATGACCTGTGTCACGTGTCACAACCCCATGGGTACGGAATTTGCCTTCCACCTGCTTGATGACCGGGGTAAGGGGTTGTGCATCCTGTGCCATAAAAATTATTGATTCAGGCGGAGACCGTCGGATTGCAGAAGACAGAAAAAATATGCTTGGAATAAAGCCATGTTGAAGCACAGAACCGCCCGGTTGAACGATGTTGTCCGCTCCCGGCAATCCCCGGGCCGCGCAATACAGGAAAGGGCGAGGGTGTTGTCCGCCTCCCCGCAACCCTGTTCTGAAGAGGGAGCCGGCCGGCACCATAGCGTGGCCCCGTGGTTGATCCTCGCCGTTCTGCTGCTGTGGATATGCGGTCCGGCCCGGGTCAGCGCCGACGACAGTCCCTGGCAATGGACCATGGCCCTGAAGCAGAACCTGCTCAAGGACTCCATGATCATGCCGACCTCCCTCTATATCGACGAGGAAAAAGAGCAGTACTATGTCGTGGACAGCGGCCGCAACCGGATTCTGTCCTTCAACCGCGACGGCGAGCTGCTCACCATTTTCAATGCCGGCCGGTCCCTGGATACGCCCTTTGATATGGTCCGCTCCGATGACGGCCTGATCTGGATCGTCGAAAAAGGACGCAACAGCCTGACCAGCGTCAATCTCAAGGAAAAAGCAGTGCAGCCGATGACCCTGCGGTTCGATGGCGCTCTGTTGTACCCGGACCGGCTTGAATACCATGACGGCCTGCTCTACGTACTGGACAAAATGACCGGTGACGTCGTTGCCTTCGACCTGGGCCTGACTCCAAGGAAACGGTACGCGTGCAGTGATTGCGTCGAGGGCTTCATCGATTTCAGGATCCATGGGGACAGGCTCTGGGCCCTGGACAACCCGGGGGGGAAAATCGTCGTTTTCGCCATGGACGGCACGGTGGAGGAGAGGATGGATCTCGGCGATCCGGTGACCTACCCATACTCGCTCGCCGTGGGACCGGCCGGATACATCTATATCCTTGACCGGCAGAAGCGCAATATCGCCGTCTACGACAAAACGGGGACATACAAATACAGCTTCCTGCGCTACGGTTTTGCCAGGGGAGAGATGTACTATCCCACCGAGATCCGGTTTGATCCGTGGGGCCGCCTCTGTATCACCGATGAGGGAAATGCCAGGGTAGAGGTCTTCAGCAGGTAGGAGGAACCATGAGCAGTTTGCGGTTTGCGCTTGTCATCGGGTTCGCCGTCGCGCTTTTCCCGGCCGTCATGCTCCCGCCGGGCCAGGGCCGGGCGCAGATGGAATCCCGTTGTGACAACTGCCATACCATGCACAACTCTCAGGCCAATCAGCCCATGGGGCCCGGTCCTTACGAGGTCCTGCTGCGGATGGACTGCATTGCCTGCCATACGGGGACCAATACGGGCCAGCCAGGAGCCACGCCCTTTGTTTTTGAAGCCGGCGCCGGTGAGCCGATGTATCCTGAAGGGACCGCCGGCACCACCGGCAACACCCTGGCCGGCGGCAATTTCTACTGGGTCGCCCAGGGTATGGATCATGCAGGCCACAATGTCGAAGGCATCGCCCTGCTCGGCAGCAGTTCACCGCCGGGAGTCGGTCCGGACAATCCCCTGGAGGGAGTTTCACAGATTCGCTGCGCCGGCACCTACGGCTGCCACGGCAATCTGGGGGAGGAGGTTCCCATCCGGGCCATGCGCCATACCCATCATTACAACGACAAAAGCGTTTGGAAGAACGGTCTGACCGCGGCCGGCAGCTACCGTTTCCTGCTCGGCGTTCAGGGCTTCGGGGCCGCCGATTACGAATACCGGCCGACCAGTTCCAGCCACAACAAGTACTGGGGCAAGGACCGTTCGGACGAAATGGATCCGGCGGATAACCCGGAGGACAACGACGGCGGGACCATCAGCGCCCACTGTGCCCGCTGCCACGAGAACTTTCATCACGGACCAAATTCTCTGGCGCCGACGGCGGGCCAGGTCCCCGGCGGCGGCACCGGCATCAATCCCGGCACCGGCGTATGGGTGCGCCATCCCGTCGACTACGACATGACCAAGGCAAATCGCGGGATGCTTCTTTCCTCGGAGTATATCAACTACAATTATCCCAACGAGATCGGCGGCGACCCGGAATACAGCGTGATAGCACCCCTGGCCGTCAGCGGGGAGCACAACAGGAACACCACGGTCCAGTCGGCCATTTTCGCGGTGGATGATGACGCCATCATCATGTGCCTGACCTGTCACAGGGCCCACGGCACCCCGTACGCCTCGGCCCTGCGCTGGAATTACCGGGGTTGGCCCGCCGCCGGCTTTGACGGCTGTTCGATCTGCCACTCCACCAAGGACTGAGGCAGCGGAGGAATCAATGCGGAATTCAGACGGCGGGAGAAAAAGGAGCGGCAGGATGGCGTGTCTGGCCGCGCTGGTTGCGGTGCTGGTCTTTGCCGCGGGCTGCGCGGGCAACGCCATGTACGGCTCCGGCCCCGGCTTCAGGCCCCCGGCAGGCGGCCTGCTATCCCTGTTTTTGAACCTGGAAGAAAGCGACGTGCCCGACCTGCGCCTGCAGATCTCCTTCATCGAGGCCCTCGGGGAGGCCGGGTCCTGGCAGCCTCTGCCGGGTGCGGAGCGCGTTGTCAGTGCCGCGGAAATTGGCCAGGGTCAGATATTTCTCACCCGGGCCGACCTGACGCCCGGCCAGTACAGCAAAATCCGGATTCATTTTGACCGGACGGTCCTGGTCGGGGAAGACGGCAGGGAGATGGAACTGCCGCTGGCGGCACAGTGGGTCGAGATGGCCCTGCATCGGCCCCTGGTCATCAACCAGTCCGACTCGGAATCCCTGTTCATCACCTGGAACGTCGATGATTCCCTGACGGATTCAGGCGGTGTCGATCCGGCCATGACCCTGGCCCCCAAGCTCAAGCAGATGCAGGTCGACACCGCCTTTGTCGCCTGTCCCGGGATCAGCACCGTCTTTCGGATACGCACCGACAGGAACCGGGTCGATGATTCCTTCGGCAGCGGCAGGCCCATCCGGTATCTCTATGCCGAGCCCGGCGGCAGCATTACCGGCAGCCTTCTCTACGGTTTGACGGAGCGCGGCGCGGATGTCATGATCATTTCTCCCGCCGCCAACCAGGTTGTCGAACAGTACCCCCTGCCCATGAACCGCGCGGTGACCTCCATGGCCGTCAGTCCGGATGGGCAATGGAGCTATATCGTCGACCGGGAGCGCGGCGATGTCCTGAAAATGGAGATGAATACGGGGAAAGTCGTGCAGCAGCACAACATCGGCTATGAGCCGGTGTATATTATCTACCTGGCAAAACGGAGACAACTGGCCGTGTCGCTGAACAGGTCGGAGACGGTTGTCCTGCTTGATGCCGACACCCTGGCCGGTACCGGATCCATCGGGACCGGCTCCAGGCCGGAGGGACTGCTGTCGGTCGATGACCGCTGGCTGTATGTCGCCGAGTCCGGGTCCAATTCCGTGATGTATGTTGATCTGGAGCGCAACACGGTTCTCGGCCGGGTCCTGGTCGGCTTCGAGCCCAGGCGGCTGCTGTTGACGGGCAATTCGATCTTTGTGGCCAATTACCGGGGCAATTCGATTTCCGTGCTCAAGCCGCGCCAGCAGATAGCCGCCCGGACCATCAAGCTGTCCGGCCGGCCGGTGGAGATGGCCGCCGTGGAATCCGGCAACCGGATCTACGTGGGCCTCGAGGAGGAAAAGGCGATCGATGTCGTCGATCCCAACGCCGGCCGGGTGGAGGCGCGGATCGAACTCGGCGCCTCGCCGGCCGGCATGGTCATTGTTGACTGAAGAGGCCCGGCTCGGTCTGTATCAATGCGTGCCACGCAACACGAACGTATGGGAAAAAGAATGAGACCGGAAGTTTTTATTTCCTTTGTCCGGCACACGGACAGGATATGGTTCCGAACGGTGCCGGCCATCCTGGCCGCCGTCCTGCTGGCCGGTCAGGCACAGGCCGGCGTCGGAACCAATGTATATACCAATTCCACCCACGGCAGCAGCGTGAGGGGCGTCGACCGGTCCTCCCTTGACGTGCGCTTTCGCGGGACCGGCTACCTGCAGTATTCCAGGGGCAACTGCGCCCACAGCCATGAACAGCACGCCAGCATCGACGGTGCTTCCAGCGGCGGCAAGCCGGTGCTGGTTTTCAACGACGACACGGGCACTTCCTCCCCCGGGGCACTGTCCACCGCCGCATCCCGGACCTTGTGCAGCGACTGCCACGACGGTGATCCCGTTTCGCCCAACGTTGTGGAACAGCTTGAGAAGGCGTACGCCCACCCGACCTACCAGGAATACAACAATCACACGATGAGCAAGCTGGAGATGCGGGACGGCGGCATGGTCTTCCGTCCCGAACAGAACGGCGGCCGCCGGCACGCCGAGTGCGTCGACTGCCATGAGCCCCATACTCTGAGCTACTGGAACGATGTAATCCCCAATCCTTTTCCGGGCAGCAGCACCCACACTTACCGGCCTGGAATGATTGATTCGCGGAACAACAACCTGGTTTCCGGGGTCCTGCGGGGAACGTGGGGGGTGCGGCACACCAACGAACCGTTCTGGGGCGCGATGAACGGCGTCACCTTTGAGCCGTTTGTCGAGGTGGAATCAAGACATGATGCCGGTACCGGCGACCCTGTCCCCATGCGCGAATATAACATCTGCTACAAGTGCCACTCCTATTACGCCCTGAACGAACCGGACGGGGTGCTGGCCCTAACCGGTCCTTCCGGACAGCTCATCACCGACCAGGCCATGGAGTTCAGCAAGAACAACCGGTCGGTCCATCCGGTCCGGGAAGGTCTGCTCTACCAGACCGCCTCCATCGCCAAAGGTCTGGCCCCGGCGAGCAGCGGATTCGGCGATCAGTGTGAGCCGCCGTGGACCAATTACGGCGAGCAGACCATGTACTGTTCCGACTGTCACGGCACCGATAATGAGACAACAGGAACGGGAGCCGCCAAGGGGCCCCACGGCTCGACCCGCAAGTTCATGCTCAAGGGCGGGAGGCAGTACTGGCCGGAAAGCAGCAATGGCCTGCTGTTCAGCCTGAATGATCTGACGGGCAACAATCAGGGAGGCGATAGGGATTTCAACGGCCCCACCATTGCCAATAGCGAACTGTTCTGCCTCAACTGCCACGGCATCTACAAAGACGGGAGCTGGACACACGCTGCCCACGGTGCACATGGGAATAAGAAATATCGTCCGGACAATGCCTCCGGCCCCAGGACAACGCATAACCTTTATTGCGTCGCCTGCCATTCAGCGGTCCCGCACGGGGTGCGCCGTTCCCGCCTGATCGTCTACCGTGACGACCCGGTGCCGTACCGCTTTGAGAAAAACTTCAACGGCACTACGTACAACCTGGCCGCTCTCCAGGGATTCAGGGTGCAGCCGGACCGCCGGAATTATTCGCGCTTCGATTGCTGGTCTGAGGTCTCGCCCTGCCACCGGCATGGGAATTCAGGGGGGTATGAGGACAAATAGAGGAACCAATACGCTGGCGCGGCAGTCAATTCTCCCCTGAACCTTTTCCTCCCTGCAGCTGCATCCGCAGGTGCATGGCCTTTTTCATCTCGGCCTGGGCTTCCTCCACCATGCCCTTCTCGCCCAGGGCGACGCCCAGGTTGTAATGGGTTTCGATATGGTCGGGGTTGCGCCGCAGGGCCTCCCTGAACAGCTCGATGGCCCTGTCGGTCTTCCCCATGGTGTGGGCCGTGATGCCCCAGTTGTTGTACAGGTCGACCCCGTCCGCGCCCCTGGCCCTTGCTTCCCGGAAAAACGACTCCGCTCTGTCGTACTCGCCCGTTCTTTCGAACACCACGCCGAGATTGATCAAGGCGTCAAGATAATTGGGATCGGCCTGGAGGGCCATTTGCCCGTAGCGGATGGCGGCGGCGTAGTTGCCTGTCTTTCTGTAGGCGATGCCGAGGGAATCGCACACCATGGCGGTCCGCTGCTCCTTTTTGCTGGCCAGGGCCCGGTGCAGAACGGCTATGGCCTCGTCCAGCCTGTTCTGCCTGATATACAGCAGCCCCAGCATGATCAGGCCGTAGGAGTGATCCGGATCAAGGGCAACGGCCCGCTGCAGGGACTGTTCCGCCTCGATCAGGCTGATGTCCATCAGGGCTGCGCCCAAGTTGACATGGCCCCTGGTCAGGGCGGGCGACTTGGCGATCACGTCGCGCCACAAGGTAATCCGCGAACTCCACACCTGGTTGCGCTGCCATGTCCATACGACTGATACG
>DSAE01000279.1 GCA_011372855.1 Desulfobacteraceae bacterium | reverse complement strand
AAAGGCTACGGCATGAAGTTCTTCTCCCATGCCTCATTATATAAAATCGCACGAAGAAAAACCAGCTTTTTCAGAAAAAGTTGTAAACTCGATAAGATCAGCTCATAAGTGACGCGGTCCTGATTATGGGCTATTTGTCCTTCACACCGCAAGATAATTCAGGTATAATTCAGGTAAAAGAGACTGTGGCCTGCACACCTTGAGCCACCGGGAGCAATCCAATCAGGAGAAAGACATGACGGAAGAGATCACCCCCAAAGGCGCAATCCTGCAGCGGGACAAGCAGACCTATGCCATCGTGCCAAGGATACCCGTCGGTATGGCGACCCTCGATAATTTCAAGGATATAGCCCGTGTCGTGGAGAAATATGACATTCCGATTATAAAAATCACCTCCGGCCACCGCCTGGCCCTGGTCGGCATGAAGGCGGAGGTTATTGATGATATCTGGCGGGACTTGAAGATGGATCCCGGCATGGCCACCGAGCTGTGCCTGCACTATGTCCAGGCCTGCCCCGGCAACGCGGTGTGCAAATTCGGTGTCGGCGACTCCCTTGGGCTTGGCAGTGAAATCGAAGAATTTTTTCTGGGCATGGAACTGCCCGCAAAGGTAAAGATAGGCGTATCCGGCTGCCCCTTCTGCTGCGGCGAGAGTTTTGTCAGGGATGTCGGGGTGTTCGCCAAAAAAAAGGGATGGACCGTCGTGTTCGGCGGCAATTCCGCCCGCCGGCCCCGGGTTGGCGATATTATCGCCGAGGATGTCAGCAGGGACGTGGTGGTTGCTCTCATCCGCAGGTGCCTGGAATATTATGCCGCCCATGGCAGAAAAAAGGAGCGGACCGCCCGGTTCATTGAGCGGGTCGGCATTGAAGCGCTGAAAAAGGCGGTTCTCTGATTCCACGGTCAATCGCCCCGCACAAGCATGCCCGTTCCGCTCCGGGCCCGTCCAGGGCCATCCTCGCGACTTCCCGCCGGTCATCCGAAGTCGGGGCAATGATCAGAACTGTTACCGTCAACCTGGGCATCCTGGGTGCGGCCTTTCTGTACTGGCTGGTGCTGGAGTATCTCTACGCAAGGAATTTTGAACTGTATTATCCCTACGAAATCCTGCTGGAGCTGTCCTTCCTGCTTTTTGTCCTTCTTTCCTTCAACCATAACTTCAAGACACTGCCGATACCCGCGGGACGGGCAAGACTGTTTGCCGCCGTGCTCATTTCCATTCTTCTGAGCGTCCTGTTTCTCGTAATCATATTTTTTTTCGGCATTGATCTGCATATCCTTGTCGGCTGCCTGCTCTTTCCGCAATATGCGGCAAGGATGACCGGCACCTGAGCAGACTGGGGTTCCCTGTTTGAGGGCGTGGCAGGAGATGCTGGATTCACGGGCAATTTGGGACAAACTTGGAAAAAAAAGGAAAATTTTGAGGGGTTGAAACAGAAAAAACTTGACTGGTGGCCAGAATTGATTATTATTTACGTAATCCTCCTCGTGAGCGATTAGCCCTCCTTGCTGTCCCCCCCCTCATTCCTCAGCAAGGAGGGCCTTTTTTTTGGGGGGATTGCCGCCGCCTATTACCTGACCCTGGCGGAAGACAATAATGCAGATGTCTCCGATTTTCTCGACTTCGTTCGTTTCGAAGATGGGAGGGCGGCCATCGAGGTGAATTTTTTCCCATTTCGCGATAATCCCCACGGTGACCCGGATCCGGTCAGCAGGGGGAGCAAGGAAGGCGTTTCCCGGCAAGAGGAAGAATTTTTTCTGGACTTTCTTCGTTCAGGTTCATATAAGGTGAGGATTACGATTCTGCTCCAGCCTGAAGGCGGTGGCGCCGGATCGGGAAGACCGTGGCGGAGGGGAATAAACCGGTTATCCGCAAAAAAAGTCCGGGATTTCCCTGGTCATCCGACGGCGGACGGACATTCCGGGCCGGTTGGTAATCGTCCATCCTGCTTTGCATCCAAATGACGCTGACAAAGAAAGAAAGATGTCCATTTATTCCCCATGATGTCGCCTACATGGTAGCCAGGCAGAACGTCCCCCTTGTCAAGGCATGGCGGATCCGGCTCGGCATGACCATTGAGGAAATTGCCACGGCGGCGGAGATGCCGTCCGAGGAAATACGCATCCTGGAAACAAAACGGAACACCTTCTCCCTCCCCCTGATGAGGGTTGCCTTTGTGATGAACCTGGATATCGACCAGTTGACGGACATCCTGCATTGAGCAGGGCCGGTTTCCCTTCCCTTCTTTTTTTTTTGCGGTCAGTGAATCCTGCTAAAACCATCATGAGCCGGTCAGTGGCGGAGCGGCTCATGAGGCTTCCCTAATTCCCCCCCTTGAATTCGGCGACCAGGGCCTGGATGGATGCCTTGGCGTCGCCGAAGTACATGCGGGTGTTTTCCATGAAAAACAGGGCGTTCTGGATACCGGCAAAACCGGGACTCATTGAACGCTTGAGGACAATCACCGTTTTGGCCCGGTGGACTTCGATGATCGGCATGCCGTAAATCGAGCTGTTTTCGTCGGTCAGGGCAGCCGGGTTGACGACGTCGTTGGCGCCGATGACGACGCAGACATCGATGGAATCCATGCGCGGATTGATGTCATCCATTTCGATCAGCTGATCATAGGGCACGTTGGCCTCGGCCAGGAGCACGTTCATGTGTCCCGGCATCCGGCCGGCGACGGGATGGATGGCATACATGACTTCCGTCCCGTTCTGTTCAAGCAGGTCGCCGAGCTCGCGGGTCACATGCTGGGCCTGGGCAACGGCGAGCCCGTATCCCGGCACAAACGCCACGGAATCGGCGGCTTCCAGGATATAATACACATCCTCGGCCGATGCCGGCTTGATTTCACCCTGCGGCCCGTCGCCGCCCGCCTGGACTTTGGCCCCGAACCCTGAAAAAAGAACATTGGCCAGGGACCGGTTCATGGCCTTGCACATTATCCTGGTCAGGATAATGCCGCTGGCCCCGACCAAGGCGCCGGCGACGATGAGGATGTTGTTGTTGATAACGAAGCCGGCGGCACAGGCCGCCAGGCCCGAGTAGCTGTTGAGCAGGGAGATGACAACCGGCATGTCCGCCCCGCCGATGGGAATGACGGAGGTGACGCCGAACACCAGGGCGATGATGATGAGCAGGACGTAGACCCAGTAGAGCGACTCGGCATTGGAAGCGAAAAATACCGTGGACAGGAGGGCAACCACAAGAATCGCCCCGTTGATGATATGCTGGCCTTTGAACAGAATGGCCTTGCCGGGAATTTTTTCACTCAGCTTGCCGAAGGCGATCATGCTGCCCGAAAAGGTGACCCCGCCGATAAACGCTGACAGGGAGGCGACAATCCCTATGAATACGCTCATCTGCGGATTCTGGTGGTATTCACTCCAGGCCAGGAGCATGCTGGCAATGCCGCCGAAACCGTTGAACAGGGCCACCATCTCGGGCATGGAGGTCATCTCCACCTTGTATGCCGCGATGAGGCCGATGGTTGCCCCGATGACGATGCCGAGTACGATCCATTTGTAATCAAGACCCTGACTGAAAAGAGTGACCACGATGGCCAGCAGCATGCCCAGAGCCGAAATCAGGTTGCCGCGCCGGGCGGTGGCCGGGGAGCTGAGCATTTTCAGCCCGAAAATAAACATTCCGGCCGAAATGACATAGGCAAAGTTGATTGCCAGGAATGACGAACTCATTTTGCGCCTCCCTCATCTTTTTTCTTGAACATTTCCAGCATCCGGTTGGTGACAGCGTATCCGCCGACCACGTTGATGGTGGCGAAAACCACCGCCAACGTGCCGAGAAATGCCGCGAAACCATACTTTTCGATGCGGAGCGAGGCAATGGCGCCGATCATGGTGATCCCGGAAATGGCGTTTGAGCCGGACATCAGGGGTGTGTGCAGGATCGAGGGCACTTTGGAAATGAGTTCAAACCCAAGAAATATCGCCAAAACAAAAACAAAGGTTAAAAATACAGCATCCATCTCCATCCTCGCTTGCTCATGATGTTCTTGTACATTTCGTTGACAATTGCCCCGTTATGGGTGATCAGGGCGCCTTTCATGATTTCGTCGTCCGTTTTCAGCCTGAACGATTTTGCTTCCTTGTCCCAGAAGTGATCGACGAAGTTTGCCAGGTTGGAGGAGTACATCTGGCTGGCGGTCTGGGCCACCCGTCCCGGAAGATTACCGAAGCCGATGACCTTGACGCCTTCGATTTCGACTATTTTGTCCACTTCGGAACCTTCGACGTTGCCGCCTGTTTCCACCGCCATGTCGACTATCACGCCGCCGGGCTGCATCTGGGCGATAATGGCCCGGTCAACAATACGCGGCGCCGGCCGGCCGAACAGCTGTGCCGTGGTAATTACCACATCCGCCTGGGCACAGGCCCTTGCCATTCCTTCCTTCTGCATCTGCATCTGCTCCGGGGTCAATTCCTTGGCATACCCATCCTTGGTCTCCCCCGTTTCGCCCAGGTCAACCTTGACGAATTTCGCCCCCAGGGATTTGACCTGTTCCTCGACCACCGGCCGCGTATCAAAGGCCTCGACCCTGGCACCGAGGCGGCGGGCGGTGGCGATCGCCTGCAGACCGGCGACACCGACGCCGATGATGAAGACACGGGCCGGTTTGATTGTCCCGGCCGGGGTGGTCATCATGGGGAATACCTTGTCCAGCTGCCCGGCGGCCACAATCACCGCAACATAGCCCCCCAGGTTGGCCTGGGAGCTGAGGACATCCATTTTCTGGGCCAGAGTGGTGCGGGGCAGCATTTCCAGGCTCACCGCGCTGACGCCGGCGGCCGCCAGTTTGTCAACGAGATCAGGCTCCCTGAAGGGGTCCAGGTAGCTGATGTGGATGGCCCCCTTTTTCATCAGATCCACCTCCTCCCGGGGAGGCTTGCGGAGACGCAGGATGATATCCGCCGTTTGCAGCAGTTCCTCCCGTGACGGGTTGATCCTCGTCCCGGCCTTTTCGTAGTCGGCGTCGCTGAAACGGCAGTTCAGGCCGGCGCCTGCTTCTATCTCCACCTCCGCTCCGAGCTTGACCAGCTTTTCAGCGGACGGCGGGATTATGGGAACCCTCATCTCACCCTGGTGGGTTTCTTTCATGACCGCGATTTTCATAGAACCACTCCTTGCTCAGTTACCTGGATCAACTGAATTGTACACCGACTGCAGACCGGCGGGTAAACAGCGCCGACCCGGGAAAGACGCGCCGACGGGTGTGCGAACGTATTCGTGCTGAAAAAGAATACACGGTTTTTTACCCGAAACTGAAAAAAAACCCACATAAAATCAATATGTTTTCTGAAAAACCCCAGACAGCGCCTCCGGCTCGGAGCCTGCCATGCACTGCACCAGGTGCCGTTACTCTGGCTGGAGGTCGTCCCTGGCGGTCAGAACGGCCTGGAGGATCGAATCGACGGATGCAGATCGGGCAATCTCCTGCCGGATGCCGGACGCCCCGGGAAGCCCTCCGGTATATCGAGTGATATGATTTTTGAGGTAAAAAAGCAACCTGGCCGGAGGAACAAACAACCGGGCCAATTCCAGGTGCCGGAGAACAACAGGCATTCGGCCCTCCAGGGTGGAAGGGCGGCCCGACTCCCTGAAAACCCATGGGTTGCCGAGGGCGCCGCGGCCTATCATTACTCCGTCGCATCCCGTTTCCGCCATCATTTGTTGCCCGTCCTGATAGCAGAGGATATCACCGTTGCCGATAACCGGGATGACCGCCGTTTCCTTGACCCGGGCGATGATCCGCCAGTCGGCCCGGCCGGCGAAACCCTGCGCCCAACTCCGGGCATGGACCGTTACGGCGGCGGCCCCTGCTTCCTGGGCCATCAGGGCGAAGTCAACGGCCGTTTCACACTCCTTGTGCCAGCCGCTGCGGATTTTTATCGTCACCGGCAGGGAGGTGTTTTGCCGTACCGCTCTGATTATTTTTTCGGCCCTTTGCATATCCTTCATCAGGGCAGCGCCGGCCCCTTTTCTGACGACCTTGCGCACCGGGCAGCCCATGTTGATATCAAGAATGTCTCCCGCCCGCAGGGCGGGATGGGCAGCGGCATCCCCCATGACCCCCGGGTCGCTGCCGAAAAGTTGAAATGCTACCGGACGTTCCTCCGGCACCGTGGCAAGCAGTTCAAGGGTTTTTTTCTGTCCGCGGACCAGGCCGTGCGAGCTGATCATTTCCGAACAGCAGAACCCCGCGCCCATTTCACGGCAGAGAAGACGGAAGGCAAGGTCGGAGTATCCGGCCAGCGGCGCCAGCACAAAGGGATTGTCGAGGGCCAGCGTGTCGATGCGCATAATGGTCGCGGAGGTCCTTTGCCGACAGGCCGGCCCGGAGAGCCGTTCCGGGGAAACTCCGTCAAAGGATGCGGCATTTTTCGAGCGTGCCCGGTGTTGCATTGTCACGGCCGTTCAATCAGGGAGAGAGGGGAAAATTTCCTGTTGTCATTCTGAATCAGTGTATTATAACGAATCTCACATTTTGTACACGGTTTCAGTCTCAATTTTTCTCCTTTCTTTCCGGCTGTGAAAGAACAAAGTAACGGAGCGGTTATGGCCCTGCAGCTTGACGTCAACAATCCCCGGTTGTCCCCTGAAGAAATCCGTTCCCTCGGCGAGATGCGCAAGCGATGTGCACGCCGCATTCTCCTTGCCACAACCCTTGCCGCCTCGGGACATCCCGGCGGTTCGCTCTCCGCCCTCGACCTGATGCTGGTCACCTACGGCCTCATCAGGCATGATCCCCGCAATCCCCGATCTCCCGAACGGGACAGGGTTGTCATCAGTATGGGGCATATCTCGCCGGGAGCCTACAGCACCCTTGCCGAATTCGGCTATTTCACCGAGGATGATTTTCTCAGCGGTTTCCGCCGCGCCGGATCGGGTTTTCCGGGGCATGTGGAGTCCGTGGTTCCGGGTGTCGAATGGGATACCGGCAACCTTGGCCAGGGGCTTTCGGCGGCGGTGGGGATGGCCCTGGCCTTCAAGATCAAGGGGCGGGACAACCGCGTCATCTGCCTGATGGGCGACGGTGAACACCAGAAGGGACAGGTGGCCGAGGCCCTGCGGTTTGCCAGGAAATTCCGGCTGGACAACCTGATTGTCCTGATCGATCGCAACCACCTGCAGATCTGCGGGGACACGGAGGTGGTCATGCCCCAGTCCATTCGCGGTCTGTACTCGGCGCTCGGCTGGCAGGTGAAATACCTGGCCGACGGCCACGACTGCAACAGCATTTTCACCGCCCTGGCCGAGGCGTACCGGAACCGGAGCGGAACGCCCACCGTTATCGTCGCCCGCACCATAATGGGCAAGGGCATTTCCTTCATGGAAAATCTGGCCAAATATCACGGGTCTCCATTGAACCGGGAACAGCTTGCCGCCGCCCTGGAGGAACTCGGGGCGGTCGATGATTTCGAGCAGTGGGAACAAAAGCGCCGGGAACCGGTACGGACCGACACGATCATGCCGCCGCCTGCCGATTTTCCCGAAATGCAGGCCGGGACGCCCATCCTGTACGGCGCCGATGCCAAAACCGACAACCGCTCGGCCTACGGCAATGCCCTGCAGAATCTGGCCGAGGCAAACAATATTGTCGGGCGGGCGCCGAAGATCATCGGCGTGTCCTGCGACCTGGAGGGTTCGGTGAAAATGGGCGGGTTCCGCAAGCACTGCCCGGACTCCTACTACGAAGCCGGCATCCAGGAGCATCATGCCGCCGGCATGTCCGGAGCACTGAGCCGCGAAGGACTGGTCACCTTTTTTTCCACCTTCGGTTCCTTCGCCGTGTCCGAGGCGTACAATCAGAACCGCCTTTCCGACTTCAATCATACCAATCTGAAGATCGTGGCGACCCATGTCGGGCTTGATGTCGGCGAGGACGGGCCCACCCACCAATGCATCGATTATCTCGGGCTGATGAAAAACTATTTCCGCTTTTCGGTGTTCATGCCGGCCGATCCCAACCAGACCGACCGGATCATCAGGTATATCGCCACCCATCCCGGCAATCATTTCGTGGGCATGGGCCGTTCCAAGACACCGGTCATCACCGATGAAAACGGCGGGGTGTTCTTTGACGCGGAATACAGATTTGTCCCGGGCCGGGCTGACTGGCTGCGGCGGGGTACGGACCTGACCATCGTGACCTGCGGTTCCCTGGTGCCGGCGGTCATCGAGGCCTGCGCCATTCTCAAGGAGAACGGGGTTTCAGCCGGAGTGCTGAACATGGCGTCGCTGCTCCCCATTGACGAGGCCGGCCTGGTCGAGGCGGCGTCAATCGGGCCGGTCCTGACCGTGGAGGACCATCACGTGGAGAGCGGTCTCGGCGCCAGTGCAGCCGTGGTCTTCATGGACCGGTGTCTGCCGGTCGCCATGAAGCGGCTCGGCGTCGGTCACTACGGAAGCTCCGGCAAGCCGCAGGACCTGTATGCCGATCAGGGCCTCGACCCGCGCTCCATTGCTTCCGCGGCGCAGGATCTTCTCGGCCGGTAGCATACCCGCCTGCGCCTGCCGCAAGAAAAAAAAGGCGCCGGGAACCCCGGCGCCGCATCTGTTCCTCAACGAAGACGGAAATTATTTTGCCGCATGCCGGGGCATGTTTTCCCGGCGCAGCTTGTCCAGGGTGCCCAGGTAGATCTGCTCCGACATGTCGGTGAGGATCTGGTTCAAGGCCGCGCGTTCGTTGTCGCCCATCTTCGCGGATCCGCCTAAAGTGGAATATTCCTCGGTCCACACTTCGCCAGGCATCTCCCAGATGATTTCGTCCGTCTTGAGGTCCTTGAGAACATAGCGGACATGCAGCCTGACCTTGACCTGGGTGCTTCTGGCCTCTCCGTCCCAGGCAACGCTCGGCAGGGCGATGTCCATGATTTCCCCCGCCAGGACAAGGTCCGCCTCCTCCCTGTTTTTCGTCAGGACAATTCTTGGTGATTTCTGGAACCAACGCGACAGGGACTGGTAAATTTTCGAGTCCAGGCCGAGCTGGCTGGTCCGGTTTTTCCAGTTCGGCATATAGATGGTGCGGTCGGGCCCGTCATAGACATGGGGAAAATAATAGCCGCACCCGCCAGTGATGAGGGCTGCGGTCAACAGAATCAGGATGACGGTTCTGGATGGTCGCACCATGAACTCCTTTATGATCACCGGGAAGGGATAAAGGGAGTGAGGCTCCTCCAGCAGAGCTGGAGGCCTCAGGTTGCCCCCTCAAAGGGGGCTATTAACATTGGGAAAGCCCCCTTGGGGCTCTTAATCATACAAGTTTAACTGGTCCTTTTCATGTTT
>DSAE01000094.1 GCA_011372855.1 Desulfobacteraceae bacterium | reverse complement strand
GGTCGCCTCGAGCTATACAGTCAAGGCTTTGCCGCAGACAATTGTTCTGGACCCGGAACATACGATAACAGCGGCCATATTGGGCGGAGTGAGTGAACAGGAGCTGCAGGCATTGCTGGAGCCGTATTTCGACTGAATCGTCTCCGGCGGACATATCGCAGCAAACCGAGGACCAGCCATTGCGATGGATGATCAGACAGGGAGGATGTGGAAGTGAACGGTATCAGGATGTATGCGATGATGACGCTTTTTGTCGTCCTGCTCTTTTGTTGCGCGGCCTTCATTCAGGCTGGCCCCCAGGACGAAGTTGCCGCCGCCACCCGCTGTCCGGTATGCGGCATGTTCGTGGCCAAATATGAAAACTGGCTGACCCAGATCCGGCTTGCCGACGACAATGTCCTGTTTTTTGACGGAGTCAAGGACCTGCTGGTGTTCTATTTTCATCCGGAAAAGTACGGCAAGGCGGCAAGGAGCGATATACGGGAGATCTGGGTAAAGGACTATTACACCCTGTCGTGGATAGACGGCCGGCAGGCGTTTTACGTCATCGGCAGCGATGTGTACGGCCCCATGGGCAAGGAGTTCATTCCCTTCGCCAACCGGGATGCCGCCGAGAATTTCAAGCAGGATCACAAGGGAGAGAAAATCCTCGTTTTCGATGATGTGACCGACGACCTGGTCCAATCGTTGCGGGCCGGCGCCAGGATGCATCATGGAGTCAAGTGAGCCCCGTTTCTGACAAAGTCCTTCGCCGGCCGCTGCACGTCCTGGTGTTGCTGCTGGCCTGCCTGGCGGCGGTTCATGCCGTCCTGTACAGCCATTACCGTCATCGCCTGGCAGAATACGAAGCCCGGTCCGACCTGCGGCAGATCGCGACGGCGGCCCTCGGTCTCAGCGATCTGTGCATCGCCACCGAGGCCAGGTACACCAGGCACCCGGCGGCCAGTGACGCCGTCGTGCCCTTCATGGATCATCCCGGCGCCATTGAGCATTTTCCGACGGGTTCCTTCTGGGCCCCTCCGATTCCCGGGGGTATAAGGGAGGTGGGGAAGTGAACGGGGGGCTGACCAAACACCTGAACATCATCGACTACACCCTGTCATCGCTGTGGCGCCGCAGGGCGAGAAATGCCAGTGTACTCATCGTGTTTGCCGGGGTTATTTTCCTGGTGGCCTCCTTTCAGTTTGTCACCGAAGCCCTGACCGAAACCGCCCTGGATTCCCTCCGCACCGCCCCGGAAATAACCATCCAGCGGCTTTCCGCGGGCCGGCAGACGGAAGTGCCGCTGGACTATGGCGAACAGGTCGCCTCGATTCACGGGGTGCGGGAGGTTGTGCCACGGATATGGGGGTATTATTTCGACGAGGTGACCGGCGCCAATTTGACGGTGATCGGCGTTGATCTGGAACGGATGCCGCTGGGGGAAAAGCTCAACCTGACCCTGGCCGAGGGGGAGGTTCCGGAGCCGGGCGCGTCAGGCTGGGTCCTGGTCGGCCGGTCCATCAAGCGCATCGTGGAAAGCAAGGGGACCGCGTACCTTTCCCTGTTCCGGCCGGACCTGTCGCAGGCCTCCTACGCAATTACCGGAGTATTCGATGCGGTCACCGATGTGCTGACCAACGACCTGATCGTCATGGACATCGGGGACGCGCGGGACCTGTTTCACATTTCCCCGGCGGCGGCGACCGATCTCTGCGTTTATGTCGCCAACCTGGAAGAGGTCCCGAACATAGCCCGGAAAATTGCCGCGGCCCTGCCGGACGCCAGGGTGCTGACCAGGTCGCAGATCAGTCAGACGTATCAGGTTGTTTTCGGGTGGCGCAGCGGTTTTGCCTCGGTCTGCCTGTTGACCGCCCTTGCGGCTTTCGTCATCTTCGCCTGGGACAAGGCGTCGGGCCTTTCGCCGGAGGAACGGCGCGAAATAACCATTCTGAAAATCCTGGGCTGGGAGACCTCGGACATCCTTGCCGTCCGATTCTGGGAGGGAGCGCTGGTTGCCGGCGGGGCGTTTATTGCCGGATGCACCGGGGCCTATATTCATGTCGCCTATTTTGATGCATCCCTGTTCCGGTCCGTCATGGTCGGCTGGTCGGTCATCCATCCTTCCCTGCGCCTGGTTCCTTCGCTCCAGGTGTCCACCCTTCTTCTGATTTTCTGTTTCACAGTGCTGCCGTACATGGCGGCCACGGTTATTCCGGCCTGGCGCAGCGCCATCGTCCCGACGGATTCGGCTCTCAGCGGCATGTAAATGTAACGGGACCGTCGAGGGAGACCGGGATGCTTATCGAACTGGAAGGGGTGACCAAGATATACAACCAGGGGCAGATCAACGAGGTCGTCGCCCTGCGCGACATCGATCTGCGCATCAAGGAGCATACCCTGAACTGCCTGCGGGGGGCGAGCGGGTGCGGAAAAAGCACGCTTTTGTCGATCATCGGCTGCGTCATTCAGCCGACCAGCGGCCGGACGGCGATCGCCGGCCTGCAGCCGGCAAGGATGCCCGATCGTTTTCTGACGGTGCACCGGCGGCGCTGCATCGGGTTTATTTTTCAGAATTACAATATCCTGCCGGCCCTGACCGTGCGGGAGAATATCACCCTGCCGCTGGTGCCCCTGGGATTGAGCCGGCGCGCCATGGCGGAGAGGGTGGAGAGGCTGCTGCAGCAATTTTCCATCGGTCACCGGGGGAATTTTCCCGCCGGCCGGATTTCGGGCGGCGAACTGCAGCGGGTGGCCATTGCGCGGGCCCTGGTCAACGACCCCCCCCCCTCATCCTGGCAGACGAACCCACGGCCCATCTCGACAGCCGTCTGAGCCGGGAGTTCATGGAGTATATGGCCGCCCTGAAGCGGGCCGGCAAGACGATCATCATCACCTCCCATGATCCCCAGGTCACTGAGCACCAGGCGGTGGACCGGGTCATCGACATGAAGGACGGGCGGATCGATGTTTCTTAATTCCTGGAGCATCGCCCTTCTCATCTGCGGGGTTCTGGTCCTTTTTCTTCTGGGCCTGGCGGCCAGGAGCGCGGTTCGTGTCCTGCTCTTCTGGGACCCTGACAGTGACTCGAACAGACAGATACGGCTGGAAAACGAAATATGGCTGACCTCCACCCTGGTTGAATGCGGGCTCGGCGTCCAGATCGTCTCCCTGGTCGTGTTTGTCCTGGCGGCCGATTATTTCAGCCAGTCCATCGTTGGCGCGATGTGCGCCACGGGGAGCCTGCTTGCCAATGATTTCGGGATTCCGGCCCTGATCGTCAAGATCGGCGGGGTCTTTTTCTACGGTTTCTGGATCGTCCTCCATCAGCTCGATATCCGGTCGCCGAAATACCCACTGGTCCGGCTGAAATACGTCTACCTGCTCCTGCTGATGCCCCTGGTCGTCCTTGATCTGGCCCTGGAAATCGTGTATATCGCCGGCCTTACGCCCGAGATCATCACCTCCTGCTGCGCCGTCGTCTTCGGGGATGCCGTGGGAGGCGGAACCAATCTCCTCTCCGGGCTGACCCACGGGATGAGCCTGTTGCTGTTTTACGGTTCAGCCTTGCTGCTGCTTGCTGTCGGCGTTGTCCTGCTCAAGACGCCGCGGCCGTGGCTCAGCCTCGTTTTCGGCTGTTTGTGGCTCGGATTTTTCATCCTCGCGCTGATGACGGTTACCACTGTGTTTTCATCGTATATTTACGCGATGCCGTACCATAAATGTCCGTTCTGTCTGCTCAAGCCGGAGTATCAGTATATCGGCTTCGCGATCTATGCCGCCCTGTTCGGGGGAACGTTCATGGGAACGAGCGTGGTTGTCGCCGAACCTCTGCGGAGCATGGAAGGAATGGGGGATGTGGTGAGCGGCTACCGGAAGAAAGCGGTGGGTGTTGCTCTTCTCTTCCTCATCCTGTTCTCCGTTCTTTCCTCGTACCATTATGTCCGGTACCTGATCGTGGGAGGGGAAGGATGAGGCTGCCGCGGCCGGGCGGCGGCTGCGCGGGCGGACCGCCGGGCCGGCGCAACCTGGCAGGGGCATGAGCCGCCCCCGGGCGCTTTTGCCGTTGCGGCCCCGGGGGAGACTTAATTGTCCGGGGGAAACTTGTTGAGCTTGCGCTGCAGGGTCCGGCGATGCAGTCCGAGCCTCTTGGCCGCGGCCGAGATGTTGCCCCTGCAGTCATAGAGCACCCTGTTGATGTGCTCCCATTCCAGCCTGGCCAGGGACGGGGCCAGAAATTCTTCCCCCCTTGTCGGAGTATCCATTTCCGATCTGTGAACAAAGGCGTTGAGGATATCGTCAACGTCGGCCGGCTTGGGCAGGTAGGATATTGCGCCCAGCCGCACCGCTTCCATCGCCGTGGCGATGCTGCCGTACCCGGTCAGGACCACCACCTGCATCGCCGGGCATACGGCCAGCCCGTCCTTGATCAGCTCCAGTCCCGATTTGCCGGGCATCCGCATGTCCACCACCGCCATTTTCGGTTTTTTCCGCCGGATAATGTCCATGGCCTCATCATAATTGGCGGCCAGGAAAACGATGTATTCCCGTTTTTCAAAAGCCCGGCCCAGCCGCTCGCGAAAGAGCGTTTCGTCATCGACCAGCAGTATTGATGTCGTCATGATTCCTGCCTGTACTTGAACTTTCCATCAGCCCTTGTCCATAGTGTATCATAAAAATCAACCGTATTGAATCTGAGATAGCGAAAAACTGATGACCGCGGTGGTGCCCTTGCCGGGGATCGAGGAGAGCCAGAAAGATCCGCCGAGGCGTTCCGCCGCCGATTCGGTGAGAAACAGCCCCAGGCCCAGTCCCTTGCCGGGCTCCTTGGTGGTGAAAAAAGGTTCTATCGCCTTTTTCACTGTTTCAGCGTCCATCCCCTGTCCCTGGTCGCGCACCACGATATAGAGGTACTTGTCGTCTTTGCGGCAGGAAACCCAGATCGGCGCGTCTTCAGCAGAGGCGTCAAGGGCGTTCTTGATCAGTCCGCGGATGATGCGTTTCAAGGTGCGAAAGGGCATCCGGATGGAAAGATCCTTGATGGCGCACTCGAGCTTGATTCTGGTGCGCACGTGGTCGGGAAACCAGAGCAGGACCTCGTTGCACAATTCCTTGATGGTGAAGATGCGAAGTGATTCTCCCAGATGTTCACCGGCGTCGGCGGACATCTGGTACAGAATTTCCCGGCAGCGTTCCACCTGGTTCCTGATCAGTCTGGTGTCGGCAATCAGGTCGGGGTCGCAGTGCTCCTGCTTGTTGAGGGTGGTCAGCATCTCACCGGCGGCCACTGCAATGGTGGACAGGGGCGTGGAAAATTCATGCGCCGCTCCGGCGGCCAGGGTGGCCAGCGAGGCCAGTTTTTCGCTCCGGTTCTTTTCCGTCTCCAGTTCGGTCAGCGTCTGTTGATGCGCCTCTAAGTCCTGCTGTATTTTGTTGACGAAAAAGACGACAAAAAAAACAGTGACGACAAAGGCCACCCACATCCCCTGCAGATGGAGGACCAGGTCAGGCTGCATAAGGGGTTCGGACAGCGAATCAGGAGGCATGGGCATTGGGGACGACATGGCGCCATGGTCATGGTGGCCCATGGCACCTGTCGGGTCCGGAAGAAAAAAGAGGATTGCATACAGCGAAACGGTGAACCCGGCCAGGCTCCATGCCCAAAAGGGACGCATGAGAATGGCGGCCAGGGAAATATGGATGAGGTAGAGAAAGGTGAACGGGTTCATGGGCCCGCCGGTATAATAGATCAGGGCTGTAAGCAGGATGAGGTCCAGGAACATGACCACGGCGAAGACGTCGCTGGGGATGGTTTTGTGTTTTTTCTGGAACCCGAAGTGGAAGTCCAGATTGATCCCGGCCCCGAACAGAATGATCAGGATGATTATAGGCAGAGGGGGGAGGGCGCCGAACAGGAGATAAACGGCAAGAACCAGCAGCGTCTGGCAGACCAGCGCTCCCCACCGCAGCATCAACAGCCAGGTTAACGGCAGGTTGGCCTCTGGTGCGTTCCTGCTGAGACTGTCAATGAAAATCTGCTTTGTTTTTTGTCCAAACAAGTCTCTCTCCCGCCCCGCAGAATCTCTTTGCCAACGGGCCGGCCTGGCGGCCGGCCGACTTTGCATGGTACAATATCACACGACCGGCGGATTTGCCAGTTTCATGACCATATCCTGACGCGGCGGAAATATCCAGCCCCGGAGACAGACATTGTGCCGGATGGCGGAGCGGTTTTTTTTCATGCCAAGATGCGGCAAATTGTCGCACCTGTCTGGGGACGGACAGGAGAGGAATTCTCAATAGTCTCATGATAACAGCGGGTTATCTGAAGGCAGGGTTCTGCCTCCGGACGGGATTCATGATGTGCGACAATTTGTCTAATTCCAAAAAAGCCAGGCGTCTGTTACAAAGTAGACAGTTCTCTTTCTTCCGGCGTTCCTTTGGGTCGATATTTTCTCGGCAGGCGGCTTACTGACGAGTGATACAAATATCAATCCGGGGAACGCCTTCTCTTTTGCAGGAACCAGTCTTCCCGCCGCGGGTCAGCGGCGGCAGCTCTTTTGCCTGGACATTGTCGGTGCGGGAATAAAACCGGGGGACCTCCGTCCCTATCGGGGGGCGAGCGGGGGGTACTGGCAGATTTTCGCGCTTCCTCCCGGATACAGGGCCTGGAGGAGGAGTTCGTCCCTGCCGTACACGTCCTTGAAGAAGGAAATGATTCCGGTTTCCGGGTCGACGATGGCCGTCCTGTAGAGGATATGGATCGGCATCGGATTCTTCAGGACAACGACGGTCCGCTTTTTTTCATCCAGAATTTTGTTGATTCGCTCCGTGTCCCAGCTGTCGTCGTCCTGTGCAAGGAGGTAGCCGGCAAAGTCGAGGGGCTCGCTCACCCGAATGCAGCCGTGGCTGAAGGCGCGGTCGTCATGCTTGAACAGGTCGCGGCGGGGGGTGTCGTGCAGAAAGACACTGTACCGGTTCGGGAAGACGAATTTCATCCTGCCCAGGGAGTTGTCCGGACCGGGATCCTGCCGGAACCGGTAGCGGTTGATGTGCCTGCCGATGTCCCGCCAGTTGAAGATGGAGCCGTCAAGCTCGGGGGCGTTTTCCGACCAGCCTTCGAAGATGCGTATATTGTTTTCCTCCAGATAGGCCGGATTTTTGATGAGTTCGGGGAGAATTTCGTTCCGGGCGATGGAATCGGGAATATTCCAGTAGGGATTGAATTCAATGTATCTGATGCGGTCGCTGAATACCGGGGTTTTGTGATAGACTTCGCCGACAATGACCGGCATGGCCAGTTCGACTTTTTCCTTGTTCATGGCGTGCAGGTAGAACCCGGCAATATTGACGTACACCCTCCTGTCGTCCAGGCGGTGCGGCTGCCAGCGCCACCGTTCCATGTTGATGAGGATCTGGCTGATCCGTTTCTCCACCGGCACGTTCATCGCCGCCAGGGTGTTTCTGCCGATGATGCCGTCAATCTCCAGGTTGTGCCGTTTCTGAAATAGCTTCACGGCGTCGGCGAGTTCAGCATCGTACAGAGGGGAGTGAAGGTCGGTGCCGCCGTAGTCGCCGGTAATCGTCAGTCGGAGGCGAATTTTGGGGAGGCGGGGATCCTGCATTCCCCTTCTGATGGAGGGACCGTCCGGTATCGCGGGCCAGCCGCCCTGTGCGGCAATCTTCCGGTATTCGGACAAGGCGTCGCGGAGAAGGCCGTAGGCGCTGTGGGAGGGTTTCAGGCTGTCCAGGTACTGGTCGAGGTCGTCGGCATGGTAGGCTTCCAGGACTCTTGCCAACGGGTTGTTGTCCCCTGTCTGCCTTGCCGAAGCGAACAGCTGCGGGTCAAGCAGGCACGGTTCGGTCCGGCCCTGGGCCATATCGGCGGCATAGGAACTCAGGCCGTCGGTCAGCAGCACATCGAGCAGGGCAAGCTCGGAGGAATCGTCACTGTTCCAGAGCCGGGAAATCGTTTCGGCATGGTAAGCATCGGGGTCAAGACCTTCGTCAAAGGAGGCGATGATCGTCGAGGCAATGGAGGAAGCCCTCGCTCCAGGTCCGTTTTCATCGATCCAGAGGGGGCGCATGTCCCGTTGGGCATAGAGTTCGACCAGCCATTGATCAACGGTATATTCCCCGACGCGGAGATCCGTCTCCCCATTGGAGGGCAGGGACCTGTTCTCCAGCAGATCCATGAGGGCGAGTTGGACAGGGTCGTGGACCTGGGCGCCGGCGGCGGAAAAGAGAAGGAGAATCAGGAGAACGGACAGGCGGAAAGGAAGAAACATGGCACGAAATCCCATAATGAAACATTGATGCAGGCAGTTGCCCTGCCGGTCCGCAAGGGGAACCCCCCCGGCCGGCAACCCGTGTCTCATTACTACTTTATTCCATGCGTGCCGGAAAAAAAAGGGGTTTCCTCCGCTGTTCCCGCTGCCGTCTTCCCGGTCGGGATGTCCTGGCCGAAGGGAAGCACTCCCGCGGGGGAGCTAACGCCGGGCGGAAAGGGTAAACCAGTTGAATACAAATATTATTTGCCGGCGGGTTCGGTTTCCACCTCAATATAGTCGGCTTCGTTGTTCCGCAGGGTCAGCGTGCCCCCCATGACCCGCAGGGCGACCGGATCATTGAGGGGCGCCCTTTGCTTGATGGTGATTTCCGTTCCCGGGACAAGGCCCATTTCCCGTATGCGGCGGCCCAGTTCACCACTGACCTTGACGGCGACAATGGTGCCGCTCTGGTTGATTCCCATGTGTCTCAAGTTGACGATGGCCATTGCTTTTTTCCGGTAAAATGGTTATCAAAGGCAAAAGAACTATTTCTTATCGTTGCGACCGGCGGATGTCAATCTTTTTCACCGCCCCTTCCGCCTCCGCACAGTATTTCATGCTTGACAAACAGGGAAAGAACAATAGTATGTGAGAAACAATACCCTGGATCGTGAAGAAGAAAAGAACAATGGCACACGTTACTATCCTGTCCCTTCTGATACTACTTGAACTGCCCGGTGGAACTGTGGCAAATGGGGGAGGAGTGTTCTGATCCATTAGGGAGAACGAATTTCCATTTAAGCCACGGTTCGATGCGGAACCGTGGCTTTTTTTTTACCGATTGCGGAGAGAAATCATGATGCGAGACAAGATTAAAAAGTACAGACCGTATCCGTCGGTGGATCTGCCTGATCGAACCTGGCCGAACGCAACCATCACCCGCGCACCGGTGTGGTGCAGTGTCGATCTGCGCGACGGCAACCAGGCCCTCATTCAGCCCATGAGCATGGAAGAGAAGCTGGCGATGTTCAATCTCCTGGTCGAAACAGGCTTCAAGCAGATTGAAGTCGGTTTCCCGTCCGCATCCCAG
>DSAE01000027.1 GCA_011372855.1 Desulfobacteraceae bacterium | reverse complement strand
AGGACAGAAGACAGAAGGTGCTTGCAGCTTCGCTGTGGGTATGAAGAACACCCTCATCCGCCCCTGCGGGGCACCTCTCTCCCTGGAGAAGGATGCTATGAGTCACGTAGGTTGGTGGTGAGCCTCGCGAACCCCAGCAATTTCAATCGGTTACGTTGGGCTTTGCATACTCGGCCCAGTGCGCCAATGCGGAATGTTTGAGGGAAAAGAACATGTTTGCGTAACATTCGGGGATTGGGTGGAAGTCGTTTCGATTTCGACGGGATCATGCCTCAAGGATCGGTTGCTGCTGGGGCGTAGGTTGGTGGTGAGCCTCACGAACCCCAACAATTCCAATCGCTGACGTTGGGCTTCGCGAGCTCAGCCTAACATTGCATCTGTCCGACGCAGAGTGCACGATTGTTCATTCTGCTCCTACCATCGGTCAAGGGCACTGGAGCAGGTCGACGCCCTCCATTTCCGGGGGCACCGGAAGATCGAGCAAGGCGAGGACCGTGGGGGCGATATCCTTTAACGCCCCGCCGCTGCGCAGGGTGCAGCCGCGGTACCGGTCGTTTACCAGGATGAAGGGGACCGGGTTGAGGGAGTGGGCCGTATAGGGGCCATGGGTTTGGGGATCGGCCATGATTTCCGCGTTGCCGTGATCGGCGGTGATCAGCATGGTGCCGCCGTTGTCGAGCAGATAATCGGCAATTTTTCCCAGGCACTGGTCGACCACCTCGCAGGCTTTAACGGCTGCCTCGAGGATCCCGGTGTGTCCCACCATGTCGCCGTTGGCGAAATTGAGCACGACGAAATCAAAGGGAGCGCCGGACGTTTCCGCTTTCCGCAGTTCGGCGATCAGTCGCTCGGTCACTTCAAAGGCGCTCATTTCCGGTTTCTGATCGTATGTGGCCACGTCCCTGGGCGAATCGATCAGGATTCTGGTTTCGCCGGGGAAGGGGTATTCGCCGCCGCCGTTGAAGAAATAGGTGACATGGGCGTACTTTTCGGTTTCAGCAATGCGGAGTTGGCGTAATCCGTGCAAGCTGAGAACCTCGCCCAGGATGTTGTGCAGATTCACCGGGGGAAAGACGACGGGCAGGGTAAACCGTCGATCATATTCGGTGAAGGTGACAAATCCGGCCAGGTTCGGGCGTTTGGAAACGGCAAAGGCTGTGAAGTCCTTGTCGGTGAAGGCCCTGGTCAGTTCCCGGGCCCGGTCGGCCCGGAAGTTGAAAAAAATGACCCCGTCGTTGTCGGCAACGACGGCTACCGGCAGGCCCCCGTCAACCATGACGATCGGCTTGATGAATTCATCGTTCTCGCCGCGCAGATAGGCCTCCTCCACCGCCTGCACCGGATCGGAGGACTTGACGCCGACCCCGCCTGTCAAGGCATCCCATGCCTTCTCAACCCTGTCCCAGCGGGTATCCCGATCCATGGCAAAGTAGCGGCCGCAGATCGTGGCAACCCTGCCGCAGCCCAGACTCCGCATGGTACCGACCAACTCCCGCATGTATGCGGCGCCGCTCTGGGGAGGGGTGTCGCGGCCGTCCATGAAACAGTGGACAAAAACCTTCTCCAGCCCTTTTCGCCGGGCCATCTCAAGCAGGGCCTTGAGATGGTTGATATGGGAATGGACGCCGCCGTCCGACAGCAGCCCGAAAAAGTGGAGGCCGCCGTCCAGGGTTTTGACCCGGTCCATCAACGAGGAAAGCACGGAATTGGTGAACAGCTCCCCCGAGGCGATGGCGTTGTTGATCCTCGTGTAATCCTGGTAGACAATACGGCCGGCGCCGATGTTGAGGTGGCCGACCTCGGAATTGCCCATCTGCCCTTCGGGCAGCCCGACCAGGCCGTTGTGGGCCACGAGGGTGGTAAAGGGGTATTCGGCCGTCCAGCGGTCCATATTGGGAGTACGGGCGACGGTGATCGCATTGGTCGGAGAAGGTTCACCGTGGCCCCAACCGTCGAGAATTGCCAGCAGCAGAGTTTGAGTAGGCATCGGCAGGCCGGGAAAGAGGTTGATGTTACAGGACGGTGCCGGGCTGCTCGATGGCTATCCGGGGTGCGTCGTGCCAAAGTCCGTCAAGGTCGTAAAAGGTCCGCTGTTCCTTGTAAAAAATGTGGACGACAACGTCACCGTAATCGAGCAGGATCCATAGACCCTCCTTCAGTCCCTCGCAGTTTTTGCTGGAAATCCGCTTGGCGCTCAGTTCGCCCTCGATCGCCTCGGCAAGGCCCTGGGCGTGACGGGTGGACCTGGCGCTCATGATGACGAAATAATCGGTAAAGTAGGTCAGGGTCCGGACATCGAGGATGACAATGTCTTCGGCTTTCTTGTCCAGGGCAATCCGGGCGCACAGCCGTGCCAGGTCGGAACCGCTCCTGTCCTTATATTTTTTCTTCAACCTTCCCATATCGTACGTCCCGTGTTCAGGCGGTTCCTGATTTTTTCCGTCCTTCTCTTTTCCGGCGGGGGGGAAACTCAAAGGTGAGCTTGCCCTTGTCGTCAAGCAGCAGGTAAGCGTCAAAGGGTTTTTTCTTTTTGGAGACAAAACCGTTGATCAGCTCGGTTCTGCCCTTTTCCAGGAGTTGGACGATGGCTTCCCGGTCGATGCGGCGGCCGAGGATGACCTTGCTGATCCGCAGCCCCTTTTTCTGGTCGCCGTTGAGGGCGGATTCGGACATGAAGGCTGCCGGAGTGTCGAAAACCGGGGTGTTGTCAATGGGCGACAGGCCAAGCGGCTCAGACTGTTTTATCCGCTCGGTGTCGAGTTCATCGCCGCTCTCGGGAAAAATGAATTCTACCTTGCCCCCTTTCATGGTCAGGGCGGCGGTAAACAGTTTGCCCTGTTTGGAGCGGAAATCGTCAAAAGGGCCGATGGTCTCTCCCCTGATCAGGGCGACGATCTCCTCCTCGCGCATGACTCGCCCCCCCAGCACCTTGCGGATCTTGATCGTTTCATCCTCGGAGACGTACATGGTCGCCGTGGAAAAAAAACGCATGTCGTTGACAGGGGAGAAGGGAGCTTCCGGCCTGATCTTGCGGCCGGCCATGTAATTCCTGATCTTTTCGACAATGGTTTTTGTCTGATCCCTGATTTCGGCCATGAACTGGGTTCCGGTCATGCCGCCCTTGAGGATCCGGTTGAGTTTGTATTCCCACTCCCCGGTCAATTCCGGGGAAGCGAGGACGTCAATCTGCATGGCATCAAGCAGTGACAGCAGTTCGAATGCCTTGCCGGTCGGCGACAGTTCACGATTCTCGCGGACGATATATTTTTCGTTGATCAGTTTCTCGATGATGGCGGCCCTGGTGGCAGGCGTGCCGAGACCCCGCTCCTTCATCGCTTCCGCCAGTTCCTCGTCCTCGATCAGCCGGCCTGACTGCTCCATGGCGGTCAGCAGGGTGGCTTCGGACAGTCGGGGCGGCGGTTTGGTCTGATGTTCCTCCTGCTCGACTTTTTCACAGATGACCGGGACCTTGTCCGGAAGGGCCTGAAGTTCGTACCGGCCGGTATCCGCCCCCGCCCCGTACACGGCTTTCCAGCCGGGATAAACCAGGATTTTGCCTTCGGTGAGAAAGGTTTCGCGCTCCACGATGCTCAACCGCCGGGTATTGAAGTATTCGGCCGGAGGAAAGAATATTGCCAGAAACCGCTGGACGATCATCTGATAAATTTTCTCTTCGGCCTCGGACAGTTTTCCGGGCAGCAGGCCCGTTGGGATGATGGCGAAATGGTCGCTGACCTTGGCGTCGTTGAAAATCTTCGGATTTTTTTTCAGGTAGTTTTTCTCCAGGGCCTCCCGGGCAAACCGGCCGAACTGCCCGTCGACCTGGGCCTGGAAGATTTTTTTCACCGGCGGCAGATAATCTCCCGGCAGGTGGCGGCTGTCGGTTCTCGGATAGGTGATCAGTTTGTGTTTTTCGTACAGGGCCTGGGCAATGGCCAGAGAGTTCTTGGCGGAGTAGCCGAAACGGCTGTTTGCCTCCCGCTGCAGTGATGTGAGATCATAGAGCAGCGGGCAGCCCTGGGTCGTTTTTTTGCTGGTCTCCTTGACCCGGGCGTTCTTGCCGGGACAGCGGCCGGCAATCTCCGCGGCCCGCTCAAGGTCCCATATGCGATCCTGCCGGTTGTCAGGCTTGCTGTCGTCTTTTTTGAAGTCCGGGTCGATCCAGACCCCCTCGTAGGAAAAACCGGTGCCGGTAAACAGGGCATGGAGTTCCCAATAGGTCCGGGGAATGAATGAGCGGCACTCCTCTTCACGCTTGACGATCATCGACAGGGTAGGCGTCTGAACCCGGCCACAGGGGGTTTTGCGAAAGCCGCCGAAACGGGAATTATAACAGGTCATCGCCCTGGTCGCGTTGATGCCGATCAGCCAGTCGGATTGGGAACGGCACTTGGCCGTCTCCTCCAGGGGGTGCATTTCCTCGTCGGAGCGCAGATTGCCCAGGCCTTCCCGAATGGCCTCCAGGGTCATGGACCGCAGCCATAACCGCTCTATTTTTTTGGACTCAACCGAACGGGTGGCCGCCAGCTGCATGATGTATTTGAAGATCAGTTCGCCCTCGCGGCCCGCGTCGCAGGCGTTGATTATCCCGTCGATATCCCGGCTGCGGATCAGTTTGCGCAGGGCATTGAACTGGGATTTGGTCTCCGGCAGCACGGTCAGGGGAAATTCGTCCGGCAGGATGGGGAGGTTGTCAATGGTCCATTTCTGATACCGGGGATCGATTTCCTCGGGATAGGCTATGGAAACCAGATGGCCCAGGGCAAAGGAGACGATGTAGCGGTCGCTTTCGAAATGCGTCTTCGTCCTGGTGAACTTACCCGGCAGCGCCTTGACGATATCGGCGGCAACGCTTGGTTTTTCAGCGATTATTAATGTTTTACCCATTGAACAAGCAGTGTGGAATTTTCTCAATCATTCAGGCAGTTCATTCAGGAAGGCGACAATTTCCCGGTGCCATTGACAGGATTGTCCAGATAACATGGATGGGAAACCCCGGCAATGATAATTTTTTTGCCCCGACGATCGAGGAGAGATCGTCTTTTCGGGTGCATTTGAAAACCTGGGCTTTGCCGGAGGGCATCCCTCGCGGCCGACAAAAAATACCGGCCCCAGGTGCTTCTAACAAGTAAGCGACATGCACGTCTTTGTCAACCGCGAGAAGGCACGGGGCAAGAAGACGCTACATTCATTTTCAACCGTTCAGGCAAGAACGGTCAACGATCAAATGGGCGGAAACGGAGGTAATAAAACGGTATCCGGTCCTGAAGCAACATATCTCTTTGGTGCGGCGGGTCAGATCACTCATTGTTCAAACCTTCCATCTTGGTAATGAGGGAAATATTCCACAATGCCCCGCTCAGACCTTCATGCAGGAGGGCGAGTTCCGCCTGCTGGATCGCCACGAGATCACCCGTTTCCGCCTCCTGGGTAAAAAAGGTGACATCTCCGTCCTGGGAGGCGACAAGGGCGATTGCCTCGGGCTGGTCGTGAGCGAACTGGGCCGCTGACAGATGCCGGGTACCGCCCAGATCGGAAAAATTGAGCGGTGTTTTCGCATATCCTTCGATCGGTTTCAGAGCCTGGAGTTCAAAGGCGGACGGTGTGGGGTCGATGGCCTCTATCTTGGCCCCGAAACAGTAGGTGTACCGGTCGGGCGTCATTAACAGGGCTCCGTCAACAGCCGTCAGCCGGGCAATGCGGCTGCACTGCTGCTTGATTTTTTCTCGCTGCAGGGCGGATTTGTTATGCCGCTTGGAAAAGGCTTTCTTGATGAAGTCAAAAAAGCCTTTCTGGCTCTTCAGCTGGGCCGATGAGGGCTGCAGGTTTTCCAGGGAGGTGTCGAGAAAACTGGCGCCGCCCGTATAGGGGACCGGGTGCCTGATGGACTGCTGCCAATTGCTCCCTTCCGGGACAACCAGCACGGTACCGCCGTGACCGTGGGAGCGCATGGCCTGGGCTATGAACAGCAGCGAATTGTACCTGATGACTGTCTCCAGGTCCGCCCTGCCGCGTGCCTCGCCGTGGGTGATCTTGGGCAGGATCGCTTGCATCAGGATGCCGGTATCGACAAAAACCGCCTTGCTTTCAATCAGGGCGGCCAGGCTTTTTCCGCCGAAGGTGATCAGAACGCATCCCGGACCCAATCCCTGGACCCATAAATCATAGGTGATGAATTCATCGGAACCGGTTATGAAGCCCCAGACCTTGAGAAAGCCCTGTTCATCGGGCCAGACGCTGATATGGGCCCGGGGATTTTCCAGGGCGGGGCCCAGTTTGACCAGGCTTTTCGGTGACAAGGGGATTGGGCGATCGAAACAGAACGTGTCGGCCCCCTGCTCGGGTTTGCGGAAAATGAGGGAGACCGAAACCGCCGTGCCTTCCTCCATCTCATAGCTGGTCCAGAACACGGCGTCGAGAAGGGAAGCCAGGTGCTCCTTGGACGGGACGACTCCCCTGGGGGCGGACGTGTCGAAGACCTCGAAGGGCGTAAAGGCGCTGTCCAGGGCGTTGATCCTGTTCCAGAGATCGTCGATGAAATTTTGGTTCAGGATGAATGCGGCACTATCCATGGGTCGCGGTCAGGTTTGTTTCAATCGTCGGTTATCAGGGCACGACACTCCTGGGGGGGGCCGAAGGCCCGGAGTCGGTCGGGGTGCAGCCGTTGTGTCCTTCTGCCAAGATACAACAGCCGGGCCGAGAAAGATATTGAAAATTTGCCCATCCGTCTCATTGCCGGTCAAAGGGTTCGCCGGCAAGCTTTTCGTAGAGGCCCCGGTACTGATCGCCGAAACGCTGGAGAACCAGGCGGTATTGTTCAATGAATCGTTTTTGCAGGTAGTACAGGGTGGGAATCACCACCAGGGTCAGAAAAGTGGCGACAACCAGGCCGAATATCACCACTACGGCCATGGAGCGCCACCACTGGCTCGATTCGCTGACCCAGGAAAAGGCCATCCTGTGAAAGTCAAAGGAAATGCCGGTAACCATGGGGATAAGACCGAGGATCGTTGTCACCGCCGTCAGGATGACGGGCCGCAGCCGCGTTGCTCCGGCCGCAATCACCGCTTCCCGGAGCGCAAACCCCCTGTCCATCAATTTATTGGTGTAGTCGAGCAGGACGATTGCATTGTTGAACCACGCCGGCAAGGGAGATGATCCCGACTCCGGTCATAATGATGCCGAAGGGCTGGCGGAAGAGCATCAGGCCGAGGAAGGCGCCGCCCAGGGACAGGATGACCGAGGTCATGATGATAAAAGGCTGGCCGACCGAATTGAACATGGTCACCAGTATCAGGAAGATCAGGAGCAGGCCGACCATAAAGGCCTTGGAAAGAAAATCCTCCGACTCCTGCTGAAATTCGAATTCCCCGGTAAATTTGATGTTGTATCCGGGAGGCAGAGGGAAGTCGGCCAGAATTTCCTCCGCCTGGGCCCGGGCGACGGGGCCCGGCACCTTCATTTCGTCGACATTGGCCTTGACCGTGACCACCCGCTCATTATTGATCCGGACGATATCTCCAATGGAGCCGGCAAACCGCAATTGGGCCAGGGTCGAGAGGGGAACCAGTTCACCGGAGGGGGCGGGGATCATCAGTTCGTTGAGGATGTCGATCATTTTTCGGTCGGATTCTCGCAATTGGACGGTGATGTCATAATCATCGTTGCCTTCGCGGTAAGTGGATACCTCGAGACCGTTATAGGCGGTCTTGAGGGCGAAGCCGATCATGTTGGTTGAGAGTCCGAAGAGAGCGGCCTTCTGCCGATCCACCAGGATCTGGACCGAAGGGGTGCCCTCGTTGAAATCATCCCGCACATCCATCACGTGGGGGATGCGGGCGATGATATTTTTTATTTTGGCGGCAAGCTCGCCGAGAACGGTGAAATTGTCGCCGGATATTTCAATGTTGATAGGCGCCCCGGTCGGGGGACCTTCCTCCTGTCTGGCTATGGTGATCTTGCCGCCGGCGATGTCGCGGATCCGTTCCCTGATGTCATCCACGGTGTCATGGGTCGAACGTTGGCGCTCCTCGAGATCGAGGAAGCGGACGCCGATATGGTTGGGGGCATTGGGGTCAAAGGCGCTGCCCGGCCCGGCGGTGACAACTCCCTTCATGTAGATGTTGGTGATGTTCGGCAGGTCGCTGGGGCCATAATATTCCGTGTCAGCGGCCGAGACATGGAGTTTGGGCTCCATGGTCCGCCGGTATTCTTCCCAGGTAGGGTCATGGCCGGCAACTGCTGTCCGGCTTCCCCCGGCAACAGCCGATTCAAGGCGCCGCAGAATGAGGTCGATGTAATCCAGGTCCGCGCCTTCGGGGACGTCGACGTTGATATACAACCCCTTGGGGTCAATATCGGGAAAGAATTCCACCGGTTTTTGCAGACCGACGGCCAGCAGCCAGCCCTGGACCATGAGGACCAGGACGGCGACGGCAGTGCCAAGGATGACGAAGGGGTACCGGAGCGAAAAATTGAGGAGGCCGTTGTACCGTGTCAGCAGGGGACCCTCGATGCGGACGGGTTGTTCGAAGGAGTCAGCAGGCCCGGCAGCCGGCGGTCCCCCATCCCCTCCCGTTTGTTTCACCCTGGCAAACAGGGAGGCCAGGGCGGGGTTGATCACCAATGCCACGAACAGGCTCGAGGAAAGGGTGACAATCAGGGTCAGGGGCAGATAGCTCATGAATTCGCCCATTATGCCGGGCCAGAAGAGCATGGGTGAAAAGGCGGCCAGGGTGGTCAGGGTGGAGCCGATTACCGGGTAGGCGACTTCCGAGGTCGCCTTCATGGCGGCCTCGACGCGCGTGGCGCCCTGCTCCATGAATCGGTAAATATTCTCAATTATGACAATGGCGTTGTCCACCAGCATGCCGAGGGCCAGGGTGAGGCTGAACAGGACGACCATGTTCAGGGTGACGCCCATGATGTACAGCACCGTGAAGGACAGCAGCATGGAGAAGGGAATGGCCAGGCTGACAAGAATGGCGTTGCGCATGCCCATGGCGAAAAATATGACCAGCACCACCAGCGTTAGTCCGGACAGGATATTATTCTCCAGGTCAGCAACCATGTGCCTGATATCCTTGGCCTTATCCATGACCTTGGTTATTTCCGTCCCCGCCGGCCAGGACGGCCTGTTCTTTTCGATGACCTGGTCTACTTCGCCGGTAATGGCGATGATGTTCTCCCCCGATCGCTTTTTGACCGCGATATTGACGGCTTCCCTGCCGTCCAGGCGGGAGCGGCTGGTCTCTTCCTTGAAGCTGTCCCTGACCCGGGCGATATCTTTGACATAGACGGGCTCGCCGTCGTGGGTCCCCACGACCAGCCCGAACATTTCATCGGGTGATTCGAATTCGCCGGGCACCCTGAGCAGGAAACGCCCTTGACCCAGCCTGAAGGAACCGCCGGAAGTGTTCCTGTTTTCATTGATGAGGACCTGTTCCAGTGAATTGATGGTCAGGCCGTAGT
>DSAE01000262.1 GCA_011372855.1 Desulfobacteraceae bacterium | reverse complement strand
TCGTTTCTGCCATTCCACGAGACTTATGACCGGCATTTTCATGGCAAGACCTCCAAATCGTATTATGTTGATCTTGCTTTAAAAAATAATCATTCAGCTGAATATTGTTAATAGCCACTATATCTTATAATGTTGTCCGAACAAAGGAAAAAGAAAAGGCCCGTAATTTCGGGCCTTTTTGGACAGTATCGAATGATACTGGATTTTCAAATGGTGGCGATGCAGGGACTTGAACCCCGGACACCACGGATATGAGCCGTGCGCTCTAACCAGCTGAGCTACATCGCCATGATGGGATCAAATTAATGCAAAAGGTGCTAATTAGCAAGATTTGTTGGGGCTTGTCAACAGGAAAGTAAAAAGAGTTCTTCCACCGGCAATGCGCGGCGGAAGAACTCTTTGCTATATGAACTGCCTGGCTGACAGATTGGGCTTACATCATACCGCCCATACCGCCCATGCCGCCCATGCCGCCCATACCGCCCGGAGGCATGCCGCCGCCCTTATCCTCTTCAGGCTCCTCGGCAACGGTGCACTCAGTGGTGAGCAGGAGGCCGGCAACGGAAGCCGCATTCTGCAGGGCATACCTGGTCACTTTGGCCGGATCGATGACACCGGCGGCGATCAGGTCTTCATACTCCTCGGTGGCGGCGTTAAAGCCCATGGCGCCGTCCATGCCCTTGACATGCTCGACGATGATCGAGCCTTCACGGCCGGAGTTGGTGGCGATCTGGCGTATCGGCTCTTCCAGGGCGCGCAGGATGATGTTCCAGCCGAGCTTCTGCTCGCCCTCCAGCTTCAGTTTCTCAAGGGCCTTGATGCAGCGCAGGTAAGCCACGCCGCCGCCGGGAACCACTCCTTCTTCAACGGCGGCCCGGGTGGCGTTGAGGGCATCCTCAACCCTGGCTTTCTTTTCTTTCATCTCCACCTCGGTGGCCGCGCCGACATTGATGACGGCCACGCCGCCGATCAGCTTGGCCAGGCGCTCCTGGAGCTTCTCGCGGTCGTAATCGGAGGTGGTGTCATCGATCTGGGTCCGGATCTGCTTGACCCGGGCTTCCAGCTTATCCTTGTCGCCGGCGCCGTCAATGATGGTGGTGTTGTCCTTGTCGACCACGATCTTCTTGGCGTTGCCCAGGTCGTTGATGGTTACGTTTTCCAGTTTGATGCCGAGGTCCTCGGTAATGACCTGACCGCCGGTGAGGATGGCGATGTCTTCCAGCATGGCCTTGCGGCGGTCGCCGAAACCGGGGGCCTTGACCGCGGCGACGTTGAGGGTGCCGCGCAGCTTGTTGACCACCAGGGTGGCCAGGGCCTCGCCGTCCACGTCTTCGGCGATGATAAACAGGGCGCGTCCCATTTTGGCCACGGACTCGAGGATGGGCAGCAGGTCCTTCATGTTGCTGATCTTCTTCTCGTTGATGAGGAGCAGCGGATCCTCCATGCTGACTTCCATCCTTTCCGGATCGGTCACGAAATAGGGCGACAGGTAGCCGCGGTCAAACTGCATGCCCTCGACCACATCCAGGGAGGTCTCCATGCCCTTGGCTTCCTCGACGGTGATGACCCCTTCCTTGCCGACCTTGTCCATGGCCTCGGCGATGATGTTGCCGATGGTCGCATCGTTGTTGGCGGAAATGGTGCCGACCTGGGCGATTTCCTTCTGCTCCTTGGTCGGGCTGGAGATGTTGCGCAGTTCGGCAACAACCGCCTCGACGCTGGTGTCGATGCCGCGCTTGATCTCCATGGGATTAGCTCCGGCGGCAACCAGCTTGGAGCCTTCGCGGTAAATGGCCTGGGCCAGAACGGTGGCGGTGGTGGTGCCGTCGCCGGCCACGTCCGAGGTCTTGGAGGCGACTTCCTTGACCATCTGGGCGCCCATGTTCTCGAACTTGTCCTTGATTTCGATCTCCTTGGCCACGGTGACGCCGTCCTTGGTAATGACCGGCGCGCCGAAGGATTTTTCAATCAGCACGTTGCGGCCCTTGGGGCCCAAGGTTACCTTGACGGCATTGGCCAGGGTGTTGATCCCGTTGAGCATGGCTTCACGGGCCTTGGTCCCGTATTTCAGCTGTTTTGCAGACATTTCTCTATCTCCTTATTTCTACAGATTTTCCTGGATTGTTACTTTTCAACTACGCCCAGAATGTCATCCTCACGCATGATGAGGTAATCCTGGCCCTCGATCCTGATGTCCGTCCCGCCGTACTTGGAGAACAGCACCCGGTCCCCGGCCTTGATGTCCATGGCGGTCCGTTCACCCTTGGTGTTCATTTTCCCGGGACCGACGGCGACAACTTCACCTTCGGCCGGCTTTTCCTTGGCGGTGTCGGGAATGATTATCCCGCCGGCGGTTTTTGCTTCTTCCTCCAGTCGCTTGACCAGGACGCGGTCGTTCAGTGGACGAATTTTCATCGACTTCCTCCTTACTATGCACAATTTGATTGATTGATTCGGCTTGAGCCGGAATGGCAAGCTATTGTCCGAAGCTGGCTCAAATCCGCTGATTTCGGACAAAATTACAGCTTGTCCCGTTTTGATGGGCAAAACAATAGTGACGGTTTATGAAAAATCAAGGGAGAGGGGGAAAAAAAATTGCAGGTTGAGTTGACCGGAACTTTTCCCCCTGCTAAAGGCCTAACCGACCCGGACCAGCCAGTTGTGGCGGTCCTCACTCTGGCCGCGCTGGATGGCCTGCAGTTCGTTGAAGAACATGGCGGCCATCTCTCCGGGCTTGCCGTTGTTGATGCTGATGATCCTGTCCCTGTAGCAGAGTTTCCCCACCGGCGAAATGACCGCCGCGGTCCCGGTGCCGAAAGCCTCTTTGAGGGTGCCGCTGTCATGGGCCTGGTACACCTCGTCGATGGATAGGCGCCGTTCCGCGGTCTTGATGCCCTTGTCGCGGGCGAGCTGCAGCACCGAGTCCCTGGTGACGCCGGGCAGGATGGAGCCGGTCAGTGGAGAGGTAATCAGTTCGTCGCCGATGACAAAGAAGATGTTGGAGGTGCCGACCTCCTCGACATATTTGCGTTCAACCGCGTCGAGCCAGAGGACCTGGGCATACCCCTTTTTCTTGGCCTCGTTCTGGGCCTTGAGGCTGGCCGCGTAATTGCCGCCGGTCTTGGCATCGCCGACGCCGCCCGGGACGGCCCGGATATAGGTATCCTCGACATATATCCGCACGGGATTGAATCCTTCCGCGTAATAGGCGCCGACGGGACTCATGATGATGAAGAAGATGTATTCCTCGGCCGCCCGGAGGCCGATGGCCGGTTCGGTGGCGATCATCGTCGGCCGCAGGTAGAGAGTCGCCCCTTCATTGGCGGGGACCCAGTCACGGTCCAGATAGACGAGGGCCTTCATGGCTTTCAGAACCCCCTCGGACGGAAAACGGGGCATGCACATGCGCAGGGCGGACTTGTTCATGCGGCTCAGGTTGTCCAGCGGCCGGAAAAGGAGAATCTGGTTGTCCGGCCCCCGGTAGGCTTTCAGTCCTTCAAAAATTTCCTGGCCGTAATGGAAAACCATGGCGGCCGGATCCAGGGAGAAGCTGTGGTACGGGCAGATCTCGGCAGCGTGCCACCCTTTCTCCTTGTTCCAGTGCATGACGAACATATGATCGGTGAAGTATTTGCCAAAGCCGAGGCTGTTCTGATCGGGTTTCGGCTTGCGCTGCGTTTCGTCGGCCTTGCGGAGTGTGATTTCGAGGTCCTTGTTCAGCATCTGGGCAACCATGTCAGGAAAAGTGCTTTTCCTTTACTTTGTTATTTATTTGTCCTGCCGGGATGTTTGAAGGGGGATTATTTCCTTTGCTTTGTCCCGGCTGCTCTGTATAATTCATTGATGATCCAGGACAGCGACGAAAAAAACAGGCAATTATCGGGACCTCCTGCAGAAGCGCCGTTCCCTGCGCTGCAATTCAACCCGATTCAGGCCCGGTTTTTCTTCGTAATCTACATTCTGTCGATGCTGCTGCTTGGATGGGTGTTGTGGCCGTTCTGGCAGTTGCTCATCTTCGCCTTCCTGCTGGCCGGCATCTTCCGACCGCTGTATTCCTGGCTCTGCCGCTGGATGTCATCCTGGATGGCATCCCTGCTGACCTGCGGTCTGATCGTCCTGATCGTCTTTGTGCCGTTGACATTCTGCATCGGCGCCCTGTCAACGGAAACCCTCAATCTGTATCAGTACGTCAGGGACGCGAACCTCCTGGTCAGACTGCAACAATTCATTCAAAATAATACATTGGCGCAAGAGGCACAACAAGTTCTCGCCGGCTGGGGGATAAATTTTGAACCGGCCGACCTGTCGCGAACCCTGACACGGTTTGCCGGCGCGGCCGGTCTGTTCATCTACAGTCAGGCATCGGTCTGGGCCGGCAATATCATGAGCTTTGTCGTCCAGTTCATCATTCTCATCCTGGTGGTCTATTTTCTCCTCATTGAAATTGACCGTCTGCTGCAGTTTCTGATGATTCTCTCCCCCCTGCCGGCCGACCAGAATGAACTGCTGCTCAAGAAATTCATGGAAATCGCCGGGGCCATTCTGGTGGTGAACGGCATCAGCGGCCTGTTCCAGGGCCTGATCGGCGGCGCTTATTTCGCCGTCCTGGGCCTGAAGTCCCCGGTCCTCTGGGGCAGCGTCATGGCGGTCCTGGCTTTTCTGCCGATTTTCGGCATCGGCCTGATCCTGATCCCCACCGCCATCATCCTCCTGATCGGCGGCCACGTGGGGCAGGGGGTGCTGACCTTCGTTTTCTATATCATCCTTTCCTTCACGGTCGAATATATTCTCAAACCCAAGTTTGTCGGCGAACAGGTAAAAATGCACACCGTGCTGGTCTTCCTGGCGATTATCGGCGGGATGAGCCTTTTCGGAGTGCTGGGGATTATCTATGGCCCCTTGATCGTCACCGCCTTCCTTACCCTGTCCAGTCTCTATCTCAACGTCTATCGGACCGTTTCCAATACGGATTAGGAGGGAGAGGTACGGATGCCATCACTTGAACAACGGAAAGGAGACGGGCGCGGGTTGCATCCCTTCCTGCTCAGGGTGCTTGCGGCGCTCGTTCTCTGCGTTGTTGTGTTGGGGCTCGGCTGCGGGAAAAAAACTCCGGTCGTGGTTACGATCCCTCAGGAACCGGACCCGGTCGGCCCCCCGCCGCGGCCCGAACCGGCATTGAGCCGGACGGAGCGGTGGCGCATCCTTGTCCGGGAAAACCGTTTTGTGCCGGAACATGAAAAAATTGCGGCGGTCAATGCCTACTTTAATACCTTTGAGGTTGCCGAAGATCTGTTCACAGGGGACAGGAGGATTACTGGGCAACCCTGTACGAGACGCTGCGCCGGGGCCAGGGAGATTGCGAGGACCTTGCCCTGGCCAAGTATTTCACCCTGCTCCAATTGAATATTGGTGATGACCGGATGCGCCTGACCTATGTCAAAACATTGGACACCGGCACGCCGCACATGGTTCTCACCTGCCGCCTGCACTCTTTGCCGCATCCGGTGGTGCTGGATACGAAAGATAACGACGTGCGGCCGGTAACCGATCGATCGGACCTCGTTCCTGTGTACAGCTTCAACGCGGACGGCTACTGGCTGGCCAGGCAGAAGGAGAAATGGCGGGGCGAACGACTCGGCGGTGCGGAGAAACTGTCGCTCTGGCTGGACGTGCTCAACCGCATGGAAATCGACGGCCGGGATCTCGCCTGGAAGTAAGGGCGATTTTTTCTCTGTCCGTTTTTCGGGCTGCGTTGAGGCGGGATGAAAAAATGCGAGGGATTGGACAGCCATGGGAAAAATAACGAAACGGGTCGAGCCGGAAAAATCATTGACGATTTTCACTGTATCGGGGGAGGTCTCGGCCCAGGAATTCGCTCAAGCCGTCGACGAATTCTACGAAGGAACGGTGACCAAAAAGGTGTTGTTCGACCTGACCGACAGCCTTCTCGATCATCTCACCTCGGAAGATGTATTGAACTTCAGCCGGGCCCAGCGCTATATCCCCGAACAGCGAATCGGGGGGAAAACAGCGGTTGTGGCTCCTTCGGATCTGGCTTTCGGCCTGGCGAGAATGTACGAGTTTTCGGCCGACCCGGCTGAAATCCCCTTCGTGACCAAGGTGTTTCGAACGATGGAAGAGGCCAGGAAGTGGTTGGGGGTGTGATCCGCACGGATTGACGCCCGGAGCCAGTGACTTCTTGATATTGACCAAGAGCTGATTCCACCGGGGTCTTTTGGCGTGCTCGAGTTTTTGTACCCTGTCTGCCCGTTCTATCGTTATGTTATTCATGAGTTGCCTCTCCTGCGGCAGACCGTTGACAGTTGAGCACCGGAGAAGCTGCCGCAAAGGAAATGTACACCGCCCTTCCTGATTCCCGGCCGGAATTATCAGGCCGCCACCCCGTAGAAAAAAGAGATCATCGCCATCATGACGATCAGGTAGAGAACGGTCATGCCCGCCCCCGCCCGGAAGTAATCAACGGTTTTATATCCGCCCGGCCGCATGATGAGCGCGTTTACCTGATGGGTCGGCAGGACAAAGGTGTTGGAACAGGCAACCGCGACAACCAGGGCGGCCATCCGCGGGTCAGCGCCCGCGGAAACAGCCATGTTCATGGACAGGGGAACCATGAGAACCGTGGCCCCGACATTGGAGGCCACCAGGGTGAAAAACGAGGTCAGCAGACCGATGACCGTGAGCAGCACAATGGGCGGAACAGTGCCAATCGCACCCATGATGGTATCGGCAATGAACCGGGCGGCGCCGGTGTTTTCAAAGGCTATGCCCAGGGGGATGAGCCCGCCCAGCAGGAAGACGGTCATCCAGTCCACCGACCGGTAGGCTTCGTCGATGGTCATGACCCCGCTCAGGATCATTCCCAGGGCGCCGGTCAGGAGGGCGATGGAGAGCTGGACGTGGAAGCCGAGAATCAGGATCAGTGAAATCAGGAGGCAGCCGACGGCAACCTTGACCTTGTCGGTCCGGATGATTTCGCCCTGGACCTCTTCGGTGAACACCAGGTCCGGCTTGTTCTTCAGGACATGGAATTTTTCCCAGCGCCCTTGGAGCAGCAGCGCGTCTCCGGGCTGCAGGATGATGTCCGAGATGCCGGCCACAAAAACCTTGTTGCCCCGAAAAATTGCCAGGGGATTCACCTGATACCGCTTCCGGAACTCAAAGCCCCGCATGGTCTGCCTGGCAAGTTCCGACCGGGGGGTGATGATGGCCTCGAGCATGCCGGCATTGTTCGGGGAAAGATCCTCGGCAAAAGAGACCAACTCCTCCTTGAGAACAAATCCCAGGTTTTGTGCCATTTTTTCGACCATTTCCCGGGTGCCGACAACGGCAATGTCATCCCCGGCGGCAATGACGGTTTCCCGTTTCGGGGCAAAGAATTTCCTATTCCCCTTGTTCTGCGCGACAGCAATGACCGTGGTGAAATAGTGTGGGCGGATGGACAATTCTTCCAGTGATTTCGGGCCACTGAACGTTGCAGGGACATGGAGTTCAAAGAGTGTTCCCATGTCGCGGTAGGTATTCTGCAGGATCACCGACATGGGGCCGCTGCTCTCCTCGCCCGCGGCACTGGGCAGGACAAAGCGGCCCAGGACGATAAAGTATGCCAGTGCGGCGACCACCAGGGCAAGGCCGATGGGGGTGACGGCGAAAAGGCCGAAGGGCTCCACGTCGGGATCAGCGATCTTCATGATGTCATTGACCAGGATCAGGGGACTCGAGCCGATGAGGGTCAGGCAGCCGCCGATAATCGCGCAAAATCCCATGGGGATGAGGATGCGCGAAACCGGGATGCCGGTCTGCCGGCCGATCCGCCGCGCCGCCGGCATGAACAGGGCGGCGGCGCCGATGTTCTGCATGAAGCTGGAAATAAAGGCAACGGTCGAGGCGATGAGGGTGATGATTCGGCTTTCACTCTTGCCGGCGAATCTGAGGATCAGGCGGGCCAGGGAGTTCATGGCTCCGGTCTTGTCGAGGCCGGCGCCGATGATGATGACGGCGATGATGGAAACGACGGCGTTGCTCGACAGGCCGCTGACCGCTTCCTGGGGGGTCACCAGTCCGAGCAGCGGCAGTCCCGTCATCATGATAATACCGACGACATCGACCCGGACCCATTCAAAGATGAACAGCAGGATGGCGACGCAGAGCACGCCCAGCACAAGTATGATTTCAGGTGTCATTTTTTTTCCGTTTCAGCAGGTGGTTGCGGTGGGCAACCGGTTACGGTTTTATCACGGTTCCCAGCGGACCGGCTTTTCCGTCTTTATTTCTTTCGTCGCGGGGGGAGAATCCCGGGGCCCTCCGGGCGCAGGGAGGGATCAAGATGTGATCGGTGTCTGCTCCCAACCCGGCGCCTCACACCGGGCCGGCAGAACCGTCAGGTCCGGGGTGGACTGCAGGGGGGCATCATCGGGCTGCTCCCTCTGCAAGATGTATGGCGGCACATGATCTCTGACGCTCCAGGCCGTGCTCCATTTCAGGCGGTGGCAGGATGATAACAGCCGAGGTCAAAGACCGGTATTTCCGCCTGCCCGGCATCGCTTCTGACAGTATCGGGATCAGGCGCGGTGAGAACATACCGCATACCCGGATACTCGGCATGAAGTTTGGCGACAATGTCATCCTGGTTCCCGCAATCGATGAGACTGTTGACCGCCACCCCTAGTGTCCGGCCTTGCTTTTGCAGCGTTTGCACACTTTCGGCGCAGGATTCCCTGAATGCGGACAGGACGGCTTCCCGCCTTTCCTCCGGCACGGCAAGGGGGGCCTCGGTAACATGGAGGGCCAGGAGTTCATAGTCAAGGCGCTTGGTCATCTCCAATGCGTAATTGTTCAGCGCTGAGGGACTGCTGTCCCCGTTCACCACCATCAGAATCGTCCGGCTGCCCCGGGTTCGGTCAATCATGCGGCGGGCCGTCCCGTGCTCCCCTTCGTCGGTGAAGGCGACGGCCGCCGCATCATGGAATATGTTCTGCGCGCGCCGGTCGACCCGGATGGTTTGTCCGTTCTTTTTGTTTTTGAAAAAGCGAAAAAAGCTCATTGTGTCTCCTTGTAGTTACCAATATCTATTATGATGATAAATTTGTCCCTATCGGGGATGTCCCATTTTATCCTGCATCCGGACAGGTATGAAGGAGACAGCGGATATCTCCTTCAACCTCGTTCAACTTTGCCTCAGCCATCTCCCTTGCCGACTTCTCATCATCAGCCTCGGCAAAGGCAATGGCCGTCATGAAACGATCCCAGGCACTGAATGTGTTTGTTGCTTTTGACATGGGCAATCTCCTTCCGTGATTTGGCGGGTTGTTGTTTTCATGTCTATGAAATAGCAAACCCCGTACCACAAAGGAAAATATTTATAAATTACTGATTTCAAAAGATTAATTTGAGAATTTTCGCGCAGCATGGCGGACGCCGCAGATGATGCAAAATGCAACATCGATGGTTATTGTGAAAATATCTATCGTGTTATCAATATGCTAATAGATAGCTGCAATATGTAAACCGAGTGT
>DSAE01000148.1 GCA_011372855.1 Desulfobacteraceae bacterium | reverse complement strand
TCAACGAGCAGCCCTGTCCGGTGTGCGACGGGGCCCGGTTGAAGCCGGAAGCCCTGGCCGTGCGGGTAGGACCATGGTCCATCATAGAATTGACCAGATTGTCCATCACCCGGATGATTGAAGTCATCAGGACGCTGGAGCTGACGGAGCGGCAGCGGTTCATTGCCGGCCCCATTCTCAAGGAAGTGGACGACCGGCTCGGTTTTCTGCGGGATGTCGGCCTGGGCTACCTTTCCCTCGACCGGCGGGCCGGGACCCTTTCAGGCGGAGAGGCGCAGCGGATCCGGCTTGCCTCGCAGATCGGCTCCAGGCTGGCGGGGGTCCTCTATATTCTGGATGAGCCGAGCATAGGGCTGCATCAGCGGGATAACGCCAAGCTGATCAAAACCCTGCTGAACCTGCGGGACCTCGGCAATACGGTCATCGTCGTCGAGCATGACACCGACACCATAGCCTCGGCCGATCACGTGCTTGACATGGGGCCCGGAGCCGGAGTGCACGGCGGCGAGATCGTTTATTCCGGCGATGTCGCCGGAATGCTCGACTGCCTGGAGTCGCTGACCGGCGGCTACCTGTCGGGACGCCTCTCCATAGCGGTCCCCGGCAGGAGGAGACCGGTCCGCAAATCGGCGAAATCATTGGTGACCGTCCACCGTGCCGATGCCAACAATCTCAAGGACCTGACGGTATCCTTTCCCCTGGGGGTGATGACCTGCGTGACCGGGGTCTCCGGCTCCGGCAAGAGTTCACTGGTCATTGAAACCCTGTATAAACGGGTACACGCCGCCCTGGCCGACGGCGGGTCGGGGAACAGGGACAGCCGTTCCGTTACGGGAATCGGCGCCATCGACAAGGTGATAGATATCGACCAGAGCCCCATCGGCAGGACCCCGCGATCCAACCCGGCCACCTATACCGGCGTCATGACCCCGATCCGGGAGCTGTTTGCCCGGCTTCCCGAGGCCAGGGCAAGAGGATACAAGCCCGGACGGTTCAGCTTCAATATCAAGGGCGGCCGGTGCGAGGCCTGCGAGGGCGACGGCGTCATCAGGATCGCCATGCATTTTCTCCCCGATATCTATGTGACCTGTGAACAGTGCAGGGGCAACCGCTACAACCGCGAAACCCTGGAGATCGGGTACCGGGGCAGGAACATCGCCGAGGTACTGGCCATGACCGTCGAGGAGGCGCTCGAGTTCTTCCGGAACATTCCCCCGATCAAAAGGCGGCTGCAGACCGTCTTTGATGTCGGGCTCGGCTATATAACCCTTGGGCAGTCGTCGGTCACCCTGTCCGGAGGGGAGGCGCAGCGGGTAAAACTGGCCCGGGAATTGAGCCGCCAGAGCACCGGCCGGACCCTCTACATCCTCGATGAGCCGACAACCGGACTGCACCCGGCCGATATCCAGCATCTGCTGAACGTCCTGAACCGGCTGGTGGATGCCGGCAATACGGTGGTGGTGATAGAACATAACCTGGATGTGATCAAAACGGCTGATCACATCATCGACATGGGTCCGGAAGGAGGCGACGGCGGCGGGCGGATTGTCGTCAGCGGGACCCCCGAGGAAGTCGCCGGGACGGCCCATTCGTATACCGGCATGTTCCTGAAGCAGACCCTGCAGCCGTAAGGAATGCGCGGAGGGGGGATAATTCCACTTGCGCGGATTTCATTTTCGGGTAAAACAGAAGGCTGTTGCCCGCACCAGACATCTCAGAAAAAAAGGACAAATATGACTGAAGAGAAGGAAGCAAAACAGGAAGTTCCGGTCTTCCGCCTGCAGAAAATGTATATTAAGGATCTTTCGTTTGAAAATCCGAACGCCCCCAATATTTTCCTCGTTCGGAACCAGGAGCCGAAAGTCGATTTCAACCTGCAGGTCAACAGCAAAAAAATTGATGACGACCACTGGGAAGTTGCCCTGACCATCACCGCCAAGGTCATGGACAAGAACGCCGGAGATACGATCATGTTCGTTGTGGAGATCGAGCATGCCGGCGTCTTCCTGTTGAAAAACATTCCGGCCGAACACGTGCGGCGGGTTCTGGCGGTGGATTGCCCGATCATGCTCTTCCCCTTCACCAGGCAGGTTGTCTCCCAGATGGCTGTCGACGGGGGATTCATGCCCTTCCTGATGGAGCCGATCAATTTTATCGCCCTGTACGAAAACGCCCAGCGGCAGGACAAAGAGAAACAGCAGTAGTCATTTTCGGCACAGAAAGCACAAACAAAAAAAGCCTGTCATGACTGACAGGCTTTTTTTGTTATGCCCTGTGCTCCGGCGTCGGCTTACAAGGCCTGGGCGACAAAGTTGTCCATCAGGGTGGCTATCGCTTTTTCGGTGGCGCTTTCAAAGAGGGCGTCAAGCTGGTTGTCGCCGAACACGGTCTCCGATGAAACCTTGACATCCACCCTGTTGGTCCAGACCACGTCGCCGGAATAGGCGTCCTGCACCCAGACCCGCATCTGCACGGCGGCCTGGGGACTTTCACCGCTCTTGTGCCCCAGCCGGCCGAATTCCGCGCCGGCCGCACCCCAGAAAATGGTATTGGCGTCGTCGCCGCCGGAAATGCCGAGGATGGTCTGATCGGCCTTATCCTGTTCCCACGGCCATTCGGCGTTGGAACCAAGGATGCCGCCCCAGACGGCGCCGGCGATCATGCTGCCGTACATGTCATATTTGTCCGCGCTGGCGTTCCCCCAGGCAAGCTTGCTGGTCGCCCCGGTGATAAAGGTGAGTACGCCTTTTTTCAGCGGACTCCAGGAGGGGTCATGGCGCGTCTTGTATTCGACGATGCGCCCGCGGACGATATAGTCAGCCCCGAAGTGGCGGCCGATTTTGACGACTTCCTGCTGGGTCAGGGCGTGGGTGCCCGGACTGTCCAGCACCGGCTTGCTGCCTGCCCGCCGTTTTTTGCTCAGGTTGATGTAGCGCTGCAGATGGGCCTTCATCGTCGGCGACCATTCATCCCGCAGTTCATCGTTGAGGGTGGATGACGATTTATCCTCGTAGGCGACGATATTGATGATGTCCTGACTGACCAGGTAGCCGAAGACATCCTCCTGGACGGAGACATGAAAACTGTTGCTCACCAGCTGGTCGGTCAGATTTTCGGTGATGGACATGTTGCGGCGATAGGCCGTCTCCAGGTCATCCGCGTACGAATAGTCGGCAAAGGGCAGAATAACAACTGATTTATCAGCACCTGTCGTGCTCTTGAGCGCGGGCTGCACTTTCAGGGATTCCTTCACGGTCTGTCCGCAGCCGCCGACTAAAATGGCCAATAGTCCGTAAAGCAGATAGCGACAGTATTTCATACTTCTTCTCCTGTTATGTCTGGATGAATTGACGATCCTGTGATTGGGTTAAATTATCTTGGGCGTCAGGAGAATAACAAGCTCCCGTTTCTCCATGCGCTTTTCCTCGAAGCCGAACAGATATTTGACCAGGGGTATATTGCCGACAACGGGAGCGAACGCGCTGTCCTTGGCCTCGATGGAATCGATCAGACCACCGATGATAAGCATCTCGCCGTTGTTGACTTGCACCATGGTCGACATCTCCCTGATCTGGACTCGCGGCAGACCAACCGAGAGGCCGATGCCGAATTCCCTGTACTCAATCACGTCGTTGACCAGGTCGGTGGTCACGGGCGTCAGGTGAAGGATCACCGATTCGTTATCGATGATCGAGGCCAGGACGCCGAAAGCAATGCCTTCCACAACACTGTCCGTCTCGGCCGTATAGGTGACCGTCCCGGTTTCATTGTTCACATCCGAACTGACTTCCTTGATATAAGCGATATCGGTGCCGATACTGATCACCGCGGGCTGGCCGTTGAGGACGGTCAGCTTCGGGTTGGAGAGCACCGTCGTGTCCCCCTGCTCGTTCAGGGCATTGAGAATGGCAGTGAAAGGCACTGCCTCCAGCGATACCCGATAGATGAAACTGTCGGGAAAGGTGGCAGGATAGTTGGCATTGGGTTTGAGATCATCCGGCGGGTTCCACGGATACACCTGGCCCAGCAGACCGCCTGTCCCGAATTCGACCAGGCCCGAGATATTGAAGTCCTTGAGCACCCGGCTCCAGTCAAGTCCCATTTTGGAATTGTCCTTGAGAAAGACTTCAATGATTTTTGCCTCAATAACGACCTGGCGGTACAGTTCCGTTTTTAAATTATTGAAGTATTTTTCGACTTTTTGCATCATGGGCCGAGGAGCTGTGACTGAGACAAGCCCAACACTTCTGTCAATGGTGTAATACCCTTGAGCGGTACGACGGGTTACTCCCCTTGTCTCGGTCTGCAAGCCTTGGCCTTCTTCTTGCAGGTCTCCAACACCTCCTCCGGCTTGTCTTGCTTCGCCCCGGTATGTTCTTGCCGCTTGTTGAGCTTCTTTGTCGGCAATACCCTTGATAAGTTCATCTTCCCTTCTTCCAGACCAGATTTCCAGAATGGTTTCTAGATTGAGTTTAATATTTTCCCATACATCAAATGGGTTATCCGAACTGGTAACTTTTACAGTACCTTCGGTCCCGGTAGCAGCATTACGATCAGTCAGGAAGTTGCCGCCCACGGTCGAGTTGTAATTCCCCTTCATAAAGGGAATAGAAACATTAAACGTTTTGGTTTCTTTGTACTTGACGACTATCGTATTTCCTTCCACTTCATGGAAGTAGTCGACCTGGCGCAGCAGGTTGTCGATGGCGCCGAAAAAACTGTCATCGGCGCTGATATCGACGTCGACCAGGACATTCTGGTCAACGTCGCTGGACCAGCTGACATTCATGCCCCGGAGTTTCGCCAGCCGCTTGAGAATGTCCCATAACGGCTGCGGCCCCCTGGTTGAGGTGATGTTGGCCCCGACCTTGATTTCATACTCCTCGGTATCCTCTTCCAGCATATCCGTGGCCAGTTCATCCTGGGCAAAGTACGACGGGACCTGGAAACGGACCGGCAGCTGAACGGGACCTTCCTCTTTTGCCTCGGCGGCGGCCGGAGCGGGATTGGTGATGTCCTCGCTGGTCGGCGGGGTGGCTTCCTTCTTAGCGCAGGACACGGTCAGCATCAGGATGACGGCCAGGAGAATGAGCGTCAGGCTGGTATTATTTTGTTTCATGGAGTTTCCCTCTGTGCTTGACTCTGATGAATTACATTGACTGCTTGAGCGCTATACGGCTTTGGATATATTTTGTCAGGTCCGGCGGAATCCGGTAGCCGGACAGCAAAATGGCCTTGTATTTTTCCGTCGCCGCCTCATGGTTGCCCTGTTTGTCAAGAATCCGGGCAGAGGCGATCATGGAATCGACACTGCGGCCGTACATGCTCTCGAATTTGTCGAGAAGCTTCGTCGCCCCTTCGTACTGCTTCTGCTCCTCGCTGAAGACCGCGTAACTGAGCAGGGCTTCCCGGGAAGGGGTTGCCACGCTGACGCTCTGATCGAAATATTGCTGGGCCTCGCTGAATTCATGCATATTGGCCAGGGCAATGGCGGCATTGAGGGCGGCGCTGGCATTCTGCCCGTTTATCTGCAGGGCTTGTTTGGCGTAGTGCGCCGCCTGGGCGTTCTGCCGCAGGTAGACCAGGGAGATGGAAGCAATTTTGTTGGCCAGCCGGTCATTGTCGGGCCATTTTGCAAACGCTTCGGCATACGCCTTGATCGCGTCGTCAAAGTTGCCGTTTTTCTCGTGTTCGCGGCCCTGCTGGACAATTTTCTTTGCTTCAACCACCTCCGGCGGAATGTTCATCTGCTGCTGAATGACGATGGCCTCCTGGACGGCGATGTTTTCGTCGGCCTCGAAGCTGAGGTTGTCCTCGGTTCTCTCCGGCCAGTCAAACTGCTTGTTCTTGGGGAGGATAACGATGGTGTTGAACCGTTCTTCCTTCTGCAGGTCCTTGAGATTGAGAATGATGTCGAGGGCAAAGTCCCAGGGAACGTCATTGAGGGCTAGGGTCAGGGAGCCTTTGACCGATTCGTCGACCACGATGTTGACATCGCTGATTTCGCGGAACAGGCGAAAAACATTGTGCAGGTCGATCTTGTAGAAATCAACCGATATCCTCTGCCTGTCGTAGCCCCCGAAAGTAAAGCTGCGGCGCAGCGAATCGCCGCTTGTCTGCGGAGCGGCCCCCGCCGCCGCGCCGACATCGGGATCGGACGGCAGCTTCACCTGGGGCAGCTGGCTTTCAACCGTGGCCGCTTCTCCAACATCGACCGTCAGAACGATCTGGTTGACGACGGTCTGAACGCTGTAGCCCGCGTAATCGTTGGCAAAGGTGAATTCCAGGCGGGTCAGGGCCGGTTCCGAATCGGAAATGGTGCTGGTCGAGAGGGAGTAGGGAAGATCATCCGGCAGTTTCAGCTTATCGCTGTCAGCCGCGGCGATATCGGCGATATCGACTACGATTCGCGGCGGATTGAAGAGCTCATAGACAGTGTAGGCCGGCTCGTCACTGGTATGTATGTTGATGGCATGCGTTGAGCCCTGCGGGTTAACAGTGACGGAATTGATCATGTTTGCAGCGGCGGCCGGAAACGCGGCAAAAACTGCAAGCGTGAAAAGAGCGGACACTGCTGTGAGCCGGTTTACCTTGAGGAAACAGGGTTTCCTTTTATTGCTGGAATATTGACGCATGGTTTACTTGTCTCCCTCTTTTTTCAGGCGCATGACAACCGTGGTGACTATTTCATTGCCGGCACGCGTGCGTGCCGTTTCAGTTACGATGACCTGGTCTCCCCGTATCTCGCTGACCACTCCGTGCCGGCCGATGAGAACGCCTTCGTTGATGACGTACCCTTTACCCGTGACGTCCTCGACCATGGCAATTTTTTTTTCACCGGCGAACATGACGGCGACCAGGGCCAGCTGCCCCGGCTCGAAGAGCTGCATTCCCGTGAGCTCTACTTCTTCGTCGATTATCTCATTGGGGTCCACCTTGGTGGCCACCTCGGGTTCGATGAACGGCTTGAACGGATCGGGCCGGCCTTCAAGCAGGTAGTTGAAATCATTGTTGTTCATTTCCGGGGGCGCCGGTTCCTCCGCCTGCCCTGCTTCCAGGGCATGACACCGGGGAGCGGGCCAGATGAGAACAATGAGATTGAAGAGCAGCAGGACAAGAAATAGTTGGGGTATCTTTTTCCGTAACATTGTGCAGCCGGTCTCTGTAGTTTTTACCTGCGACGTCCCTTTTGCTCCGGAGCCTGTTGCTGCACCCCGGTGAATCGGTATGTTTTGAGCCGGCAGGACGATTTGAGAAGCATCTCCGCCCCTTCCTTCCTGGCGCCGCTCATCTGAATATTATCGACAGTGACGATCCGCTCCAGTTTGCTCACCTGGTCGAGAAAATATCCCATGTTATGGTAGGGACCGTCGATCTGGATGTCGATGGGGATCTCGGCATAGAAATCCTTGGGCACCTCGGCGCCGGGCTTGAAGGAAAGGAAGTCCAGCCCGGCTCCCTTGCCGAGATCGGATATATTGCGCAGCAGCGCCGGAATTTCCTTGGTTTTGGGGAGCAAGGTCGCTGTTTCCTTGAACAGTTCCTCTGTTTTGGCCTTGTCCGCCTCGATCTTGCTCAATTCGGCGGCCGCTTTTTTCGCCTTGGCGATTTCCGCCTGCAGACTTTCTTTTTGTTTGGCGAGCTGTTGGATCTGTTTGTCGGTCGGCGAGTAGAGAAGGAAATAGAACAATGCGACCGGCACGATGATCAGGGCCAGAGCAATGACAATTTTGATTTTATTGTCTAGGGGGATGTACTTTTTGTCGATAAAGGCGTTGAAGCCGGACGCCTTTTTTGGTGTCTTTTTATCAGCTGCCATAAATAAAGCCTTTTATTGCTGAGGAGTTGCTGTGGCCGTTACAGGCTCGGCAGTATCCGGAACCGTTATGGCGCAGGAAAGGGAAAACGATTTCAAGTTCCTGCCGGCATAGGCCGACTGGGAACTGGCCACCAGGTTCACATCCGATATGTAATTCGACGACTTCAAACTCTCCATGTAGCCGGCGACGGTCTGGTTGTCCAGGGCCATGCCGTTGAGTTGCAGGCTCGAGCCCGACTGGTTCAACGAAGTGATCCAGACTCGTTTCGTCGGGGTCAGGCTGGCGACTTCATCAAGGACACGGACGGTCAGGGCCGATGATTTTTTCAGCGCCTTGATCACCGCTATCCTGTTCTCAATTTCCTTTTTGTCTTCCTCCAGTTTCTTGATCTGCTCAAGGACCTGGTTGTAATGCTGTTTTTCCTTGTTGAGCTCCGCTATGTTTTTCTGCAGCTGGGAAGCGATGCTTTTCTGGTAGACGCCGACCACCCCCACGGCTATGAGCACCGCGGCCAGGACAAAAGCGAAGAGGGTCAGCTGCCGGACAGCGTTTGCCCGTCGTTTAATCTCACGGATCGGTAATAAATTAATGTAAACCATATCTTCAAATCTCAGACGGTCGTATTGCCAGGCCGGCGGCAATTGCCATTTCCGAGGCAATGCCCTCTATGTAATCCCGGTCAATTTTCTTTTCATTGAACTTCATTCCGGCGAAGGGGTTGAAGCGCACCGCTTCAATCCCGGTCTCCCTGCTGATAAACTCGGCTATGCCGTTCACCTTTGATCCGCCCCCGCTCAGGACGATCTTGGCAATCGGCTTGTCCGGGTTTTTTGAGCGGTAGAGGTCAATGGCCTTCTGCACTTCAAAGATCCAGTTGGTGCAGACCGAGTTGAAAATTTCCTTCAGTTCCTTCTCCCGGTCACCCGCTTCGATGAGACCGAGCTTCAGCTTTTCGGCCTCGTCCTCGCTGATGCCGAAGGTGTTGGCGATCTTGTCCGTCAACTGCTGGCTGCCGACGACGATGTCTCTGGCCAGCACCGAGGTGCCGTTGATGATGATGTTGATGTTCATCTTTTCGGCCCCTATGTCGATGAGGGCGATGTTCTCCCTGGATTTCTGGGTTGTGCTCCAGATGTTCTCGAGGGCAAAGCCATCGACATCCACCAGCAACGGGACAAGTTTGATCTGGCGGAGCATGTCCAGATACCCGTCGACGACATCCTTTTTGGCCGCCACCAGCATGATATCGGTCTGGTCAAATTCCTCTTTGGCGGTTTTCAGGTCCTGAAAGTCCAGATAGACGTCGTCGATATCGAATGGAATGTACTGTTCGGCCTCCTCGGCGAGATAGCGGGCAAGCTCTTTTTCGTCCATGACATCGAGCTTGATTTTTTTGACGATAACCGAGTAGCCGGAAATGGAGATGGCAACCTTGGTGTTTTTGCTGAATTTGAGATTCTTGAAAAGTTTGGTGATAACCTCCCCGACCCGGTCGGGCTCCTGCAGTACTCCGTCTTCCACGGAGCCGGGAGGCAGGGTCGCGCTGCCCAGTGACAAGAGGCTGTATCCGCTGCCGGTTTTCTGCAGCTGGCAGACTTTAACAGCATGCGAGCCGATGTCCACACCAACGAGGAGTTTTTCTTTTTTTGCCATGAAAGGGTTCTCTCGCCTTGGTCCGTCTTCCCTCTGTAGTTTATTTAAATTATTGTACGTTTGCAGAAGGAAAGTACAAAAATTTTACTTCAGCCTGAATCCGTGACAGGTAATAGATCTTGGCCGATTTTTACCCGTGTTTAAAAAAAATTACCGGCTTGTGACCCTTGCGGCGGCAAAAAACCACCAGCCGGGATGACAACGCCTGCTGTTCTT
>DSAE01000147.1 GCA_011372855.1 Desulfobacteraceae bacterium | reverse complement strand
CATGCACCAGGCCAACGGCAAGGCCTACAGACGAGTGCGGATGGAAGCGTGACGTGAACGGGTTTTGCGGGGAAAAGTGGTCCGCCACGTCGGACACTGCTTGACAAGCCTTCTCATGGAAGTACAGAGAGGAATTGCGGCACGACAGGGTGCCGAACCAAGCCGTGGTGGAGAGCAATGAATGGTGTGAAACAACTCCTTTACGACCTCCTTGTTGAACAGTTCAACCGTGAGCCCACCTTTATCCTGGCCAGGACGCTGTACCTGTTCTGCCACGACAACGATGACTTTTTTCTGCCGGGCAATGTGCGGAGACAATTTATCAAGGGTCTCAGGGAACAGGAATGCCGGGCGTTCGGCCTGACATATCACAAAGGATCCGACAGGGCCGGCGCCGGGGAGGAAGCCGGCGTCAAGCAGGAAATAATAAGAAAAATCGCCCAACGGCCGGACCCCCCCGACTCCCGGCTGACCGGAGAAAACCTTGTCCGGAGGCTCTGCGAGGGAACGGGAAAAATTTACACGGAAAAGATGCTTGAGCAAATCAATAGCAGGCGGAAAGGGATCCTGTCCTATAATGATATTCTGGAAATCTTCATCATGGCGCAGGCCCTGGCCGGACAACAGTCCGATGCCGGCGGCCTGAAAGCGGAAGGGAAGTGAGTTGATCATCAACACTGTTGGCGGGTCCAGGCAAGAAAAAAACCTGTTCCCTCCGGTCGAAGGGCATACTTTTGCAGCCATCGGATTCTCGTCGGAAAAAAGGGTACTCCATGTGGGCGGTCACGGCCTGGGGAACGGTCTTCGGAACCGTTCTGCTCTGGTCGGCGATCAATCCCAGGGATTATCCCACCTGGTTTCTGGAAGTGGCACCGGCCCTTGCCGCGGCAGGCATCATGTTCTTCACCCGGCGCGCATTCCCCCTGACTCCCCTGGCAGCCTTTCTTGTCCTCGTTCATTGCATAATCCTGATGGTCGGCGGGCATTACACCTATGCAGAGGTGCCGCTCTTTGATCGGCTGGGAGAACTGTTCGGCTGGCAGCGCAATAATTATGACAAGCTCGGCCATTTTGCCCAGGGTTTTGTTCCGGCGGTCGTGGCCCGCGAAATTCTGATACGATGCAGGGTGGTGCGCACCGCTGCCTGGCGCGATTTTCTGACGGTCTGCTTCTGCCTCGCTCTCAGCGCCTTTTATGAACTGCTCGAATGGTGGGTGGCCCTCCTCAGCGAGACGGCGGCCGAGTCGTTCCTCGGCACCCAGGGCTATGTCTGGGACACGCAGTCGGACATGGGGTGGGCGCTTGTCGGAGCGATAGCGGGCCTGGTCGCCCTGGGAAGGGTCCATGACCGCCAGCTCCGGCAGCGCGGCCATATTGACTGACAGCGGACAACGCCCGTTTCAGGCGGCTTGATCGAGGAGCCTGTGCCATTCGGCTCCGCCGGAATGCGGCCAGGGGGGCAGGACAACGATATTGTCGGCGAAGCCGTTCTCCTGGAGGGCCCTGGAAAAAAGGCGCAGGGAATCGCGGACGATTTCGTCCGGCCCCCCGCCGAAAAGATTATAGACGAGTCCGGCCAGGGGCTGCCGGCGGGCGCGAAGAATTTCCAGGCTCATCAGGGTGTGGTTGATGGAGCCGAGCCGGGAGGAGGTGACCAGGACCAGGGGATGGTGCTGTGCACCGAGATAGTCGAGCTGGGTCAGGTTGTCGTTGAAGGGAACGAGCAATCCGCCCGCCCCTTCCGCCAGGGTCCACCGGTAGGCCTGTTCAAGCCGCCTGGTGGCGGCGGAGATTCTGTCCGCGTCAATGATCCTGCCGGCAAGACGGGCCGCCAGGTGCGGTGAGCCGGCAAAGGGAAAGCAGTAGGGGCAGGTCAGGCCCTGTTCGTCTTCGTCGAGCCAGCCGGACTCCATAAGACGGCGGTGGGTGACGATGTCCTCCGGCCGTCCCGAACAGCCGGTCTGCACCAGTTTCTGAGTTATGACCGGTTCTTCCCGTTCGAGCAGGTAGCGGGCCATAAGCCCGGTGGCCACCGATTTGCCGATGCCGGTATCGATTCCGCAAAAATAGAGGGTAGGCATTATGCTCCCGCCACCGTCGGTGGCCTGTGTGCGCAATGTTTGTCTGTTCCGCCATGGCTCGGCAGACCGCATCTCCCCTGACAGTATAGCCGGTTCCCTGAAGTACCGCAATTTTCCCTGACGCGGGAAAGGGACGATTCATCGGCTCAGGGTTCCCTGGCGGCCACGCAATAGACCGGGTGAAACGTGAGGACCACTCCGTCGGGACCGCCATAGCAGCGGCGGTACTGCCGGATAAAGTCATTGAGCCGCTTCCGGGTCCACGGGGCAGGGTCCAGGGCGTTGACCCCGGTCTGGCGCAGATGATCGAGCAGGGTCCTGGGGTCGGCAAAGTAAACGGTGAGCAGCTCTTCCTCGCATGCCAGCACCCTGAAGGTGCTGCCGACCATTTTCCGCAGGTCGGCAACGGAGAAGTAGTCAAGACCGATGCCGGCAACCTTCCGCAGTTCACGGAGATTTTCCGGGCCGTACAGGGAAAAGCACAGGATTCCCCCGACAGTCATCCGCTCATGGAGTCGCGCCAGCAATGCGGGCAGATCGTGCAGCCAGTGCAGGGTGGAAGAGGAAATGACCAGGTCGAGATCGGCCGGCAGGGCGGTGGTTTCAATATCGCCGGGCAGAAAAACAAGATTGACGGCATCCCCTGTTTTTTCCCGCACCGGGACCTCGAATTCAGGGACAATATCATTGGCGTAGAGGGTTGCAAGGCCCCTGTAGCGACGGGCCAGGGCAACGGTCAGGATGCCGGTGCTGCAGCCGATTTCCAGCAGTCGTCGGGGTGACGGGGGGGGATATCTGTCCAGCAGGCCGAGCAGCCGTTCCGCCACCCGCCGCTGGATGACCGACTGTTGGTCATAGGTGGCTGCCGCCCGGGCAAAACGCCGGCGAATTGTATCCTTGTCCGGTCGCATGAAAATTATCCGTTGCTGAGATAATCGCCCCACTGCGGCAGCGCGTAAAAGGGAAAATGGGGCAGGGGCAGGACCGCGCAGTTGTTCCTGCCCCAGGCGCGAATTTGTCCCCGGGCGGGAAATATCCGGTCGCGGCTGCCGACGAGTTTCCGGGTGAAGATGTCGGCGGCCGGGCCATGTTCCAGGTAGGCGCTGCGGAGCACTGCCAGTTCATGGCCCATGGCGTCGACGGACCGGCGGGGCCGGTTGCGGAAAAATTTTGCCGCCTCCCGCGGGTCGGTGAACATGCTCCGGTAAAAGGTTTCAAGGGTGCCGGCCGAAAAACCGCTGATCATCTCTTCATACGCCCTGGCCGCTATGCCGTACCGGTCGTCAATGGGCCTGGTGGTCCCGTTGACGGCGACGGCGGAAGCAAAGCGGTCACGCAGCGGCTCGAGCAGGAAAGCCGCCGCCCAGACGCCCATGGACCAGGCCAGGAGGTGCAGATGGGAGTAGCCCGCCGGGATCAGGTCACCGATCCGGTCCCGGTCCATTTCCCGGTAATCGAAGAGCATCAGCAGGTCGTAGCCGGCCGGGGGTATGACCCGAAAGGGCGCCGGGTCCATGCCCCAGCCGCTGAAAAACAGGATGCAGGAGGGAGAGCGGTGCTGTTCTGACAGCCAGCAGGACTGCATGACTCTACAGAACGGCTGCGGCGACCTGGGCCGGCAGCCGGGACAGGTCAACGGGGTCCATGGCGGCCGAAAGCGACAACCGCAGGCGGGCGCTATGGACGGGCACGGTGGGCGGCCGCACCGGTGTCACCCACAATCCCTGCTGCCGCAGCCTGTCGGCCGCCAGTACGGTCTGCCTGCTGTCGCCGACAATGACCGGGATAATGTGCGAAGCGCCGCCCACTGTGAGGCCGAGGTTCACGAGGTTCCGGCGCAGGTCGGCGGCCAGCCGTTGCAGGCGGTGCCGCTCCTCTGCCAGGCCGGGTATCTTCTCCAGGACAAAGAGCAGCCAGTTCAGGCAAACAGGGGGCAAGGCGGTCGAATAGATCAGGGGCCGGGCGCGGTTGATCAGATATTGCGCCGTCACCGCTGAGCAGACCACAAATCCTCCCAGGCCGGCCAGGGCCTTGCCGAAGGTGCCGATGAGCAGTTCGATGTCACCGGCCACCCCCTGCTGATCCGCCAGTCCCAAACCCCGCGGTCCAAGCACTCCGACCGCATGGGCTTCGTCCAGGTAGAGGATGCACTGAAACCGGTTTTTCAACGCCGTCAGTCGACGCAGATCGGCAACATCGCCATCCATGCTGAATATTGACTCGGTGACGATAAAGACCTGATCGTGCCGGTGCCGTAGGCGCCGGAGAATATCCTCAAGCTGGTCGTAGTCGAGATGGCGGTAGCGCATCATTTTCGCCCGGGCCAGGCGCATGCCGTCGATGAGGCTGGCGTGGCAGAGCTTGTCGGCCAGGATGAGATCTTCCTTGCCGGCAAGGGCGGGCAGGATTCCGGTATTGCAATGGTAGCCGGAGTTGAAGACCAGGGCGGCCCCGGTTCCGTACAGTTCAGCCAGCCTGGATTCCAGCCGGGCGTAGAGCCCGGAATTGCCGGTCATCAACCGGGAGGCGGAAGCTCCGGGACCGAACAGGTCGAGGATGGTATCGTTGTCCAGCCGGCGGTAAAACTGCCTTGCCAGCTCCCGGTCGGCGGCCAGGCCGAGGTAGTCGTTGCCGGACAGATTGAGGAAGGAGCGGCCGCCCTCGACAATTGTGGCGCCGTCCGCCCGGGAAAGGGGAACGAGCCGGCGCAGCAGTCCCTGCCGGTCGAGGTCGCGAAGCCGCGGTTCAAGGTAAGGGTCAAGGATATTCATGCGGCGGCTGTACCCTGCACGCGGCAATCAGCCGAGACAGGCGTCGTACATGTTCCGGTTGAATCCCACCAGATAGCGATTGTTGACTTTCAGGACCGGGGCCCGCAGGGTGCCGGTCCTGCCCAGGCAGTGGTTGAGCACCTGCTCCCGGCCGTCAGCGGCGGGATGCAGGACGGTGTACGTGCTGCTTTTGGCGGCGATGATTTCGTCGGCCCGCCGCAGCATGTCCCAGGCCTGGTCCCCGGTGATTTTGACCTTGCGGGCCTCAACCGATTCCTTAATGTTCATTTCCCATTCGTCCAGCACAGACTGTGCCCGGGCGCACGAGGTTCAGCCCTTGCGCAGATAGGCCCATTCAATCTGCATATGGTCTCTCCTTGGTTCAGGGGATGTACGGATGGAGCCGGCCCGCCGCCGCCCTTGCCCGGGTGTCAGTGTACCCCATCGCCCGTGTCCCTGCTACATTTTCAGTATCGCTGCGGGGAAGTCGAACGGAGGGGGAAATTCTCCGCCAGTAAGGGCAATGTCCGGCCGGGCTGTCCGTCGTCATATATCGAGAGGGGGTTGGGAGGGACCGGGTACTTCTTCGGCGCCCCACACTTTTTTCTCGGTTTTTCTGGCCAGTTCCGCCGGGTCCTGATGAATGATGACGTCAGCCCCGGGCCAGGTCCGGAGAATTTCCTTTTCCACCGCCCTGGCGATGCCGTGGGAACGGAGCAGGGGCATATTGTCGTCCAGTTCCAGATGCAGCTGGATCATGATGACCTGGCCGGACTGCCGGGTGCGGACATCGTGGACCCCCTGCACCTGGGGCGGTTTAAGGGCTATACTGATGATTTTCTGTCGTATTTCCAGGGGCAGTTCGCGGTCCATGAGCATCTGGGTCGCATTGTAGCCTATTTTGACGGCGCTGAAGCAAATGTAGCAGGCAATGATGATGGCAAAAATCGGGTCAAGACCGGGCCAGCCATGGTGAGCGAGGAAGAGGGCGGCGATGGTGCCGAGGTTGGTCAGGACATCGGTGCCGTAGTGCAGGGCATCGGCCCGGATGGCGGTTGAATTGGTCTTGCGGATCACATGGTGCTGATAGGCAAGGAGAAGGAGGGTCACGGCGATGGAAAACGCCATGATCGCCACTCCGGTTGTCATCTGGGTGACCGGGACGGGGTTGCGCAGTCGTTCCACGGCATGAATGACCAGAAAAAAAGCCGAGCCGGTGATAAAGGAAGCCTGGGCCAGTCCGGCAAGAAACTCCGCCTTACCATGGCCGAAGCGGTGGTCTTCGTCGGCGGGATTGAGGGACAGGCGGACAGCGACAAGATTGATGGTCGAGGCGGCGGCATCCATGAGGGAATCGACCAGGGAGGCCATGACACTGAGTGAGCCGGTCAGCACCCAGGCGAAGAGCTTGGCGCAGATGAGCAGGACGGCCACCGTTACCGAGGCATTGGTCGCCCTTTTCAACAGCAGTGCGGTGAGTACTCCTGACGATTTCATCAGTTTCGCATGTTTTTCCTGTCAAGGCGGAAGGCCGGCGGCGGTCAGTTTCCGTGCCGATGCACCGACAGGAGGTTGCAGGAGAGGGGCCGCAGCCGGGAAATCAAAAAGGCCGCTGAGCTGCGGGGGCAGCCTTGCGGCCTGAAATGGCTTCATGCACGATGAAGTGGGTCAACAACCTTTGATGCTTCAACCGCCGGCCGGCTTTTCCGATGCCTCGACTTTCTTTTTGGCGTCTACCGCGGAAGTCAGAATACTCGAGCGGTTCACCTTTATCCGGACCCCTTCCGCTATTTCCATGGTGACGACGGCGTCGGTCAGTCCGGTAATCCTGCCATGGATACCGCCGCTGGTCACCACTTCATCGCTCTTTTTCAGGGCGCTGAGAAATATCTGGTGCTCCTTGGCCTTTTTCTGCTGGGGACGGATAAGGAGAAAATAAAAGACCACAAAAATCAGGATGAGGGGAATAAACGAAGCAAAGCCGCTTCCGGCAGGCGGGGTCGCTCCTCCCTGCGCAAAGGCTGTTCCAATCATGAAATATCCTCCGTGTAAGTAGTTTTTTTCAGCTGCTCCATGTCCATGGAGTCTTGCCGACGGGCATAAAAATCGGTTCTGAAGGACAAAAATTCGTCACGCTGTATGGCGTCCCGCATCCCCGCCATCAGCGAACAGTAATAGTGCAGGTTGTGAATGCTGTTCAACTGGTAGGCAAGTATCTCCCTGCTCATGAACAAATGCCGAAGATAGGCACGGGAATAATTGCTGCAGGTATAGCATTCGCACTGCTCGTCTACGGGTCCGGGATCATCACGATAGCAGGAATTTTTTATAACAAGTCTGCCGCGGGAAGTAAAGAGCATTCCATTTCTGGCATTCCGGGTGGGCATGACGCAATCGAACATGTCCACTCCGCGATAGACCCCTTCCACCAGGTCCTCCGGCGTGCCGACCCCCATCAGGTAGACGGGCCGGTCCTCGGGCAGGCAGGCGACAGCTGCTTCGGTCATGTCATACATCTGTTCCTTGGGTTCACCCACGGACAGCCCGCCGATGGCATAGCCGTCAAAACCTGTTTCCATCAGGTTTTGCGCGGTCCGTTGCCGGAGATCGGGATACATGCCGCCCTGGACGATGCCGAAAAGCAGCCGGCCGTCCGGGGGCTGGATCTGTTTTGAACGTCGGGCCCAGCGTTCGGTGAGACCGGTGGCGGCTTCGGTCTCTTCCCTGGTGGCGGGCCACGGGATGCAGGTATCCAGGACCATCATGATGTCCGAACCGAGGTCTCCCTGAACCCGGACGGCGTCTTCGGGACTGAGGAAGTGGCGGCTGCCGTCAAGGTGCGATCGGAATTCCGCGCCTTCCTCGGTGATTTTCGCCAGCTCACGCAGGCTGAAGATCTGGAAGCCTCCGGAATCGGTGAGGATCGGCCGGGGCCAGTGCATGAACGAATGGAGACCGCCGAGCTGTTTGATCAACCGGGGACCGGGCCGGAGAAGAAGATGGTAGGTGTTGCCGAGAATAATCCGGGCGCCGAGGCGTTCGAGATCCTCGGGCGTTACCGCCTTGACGGTGGCTTGGGTGCCCACCGGCATGAAAACGGGGGTCGGGATGGTGCCGTGCGGGGTCGTCAACGCACCGCAGCGTGCCCGGCATTCTCCGGAGCGATGCAGAAGGCGAAAGGATTGTGTGGTGCTCGGCATGTCGTCCTCTATTTTTTTCCGGCCGCGGTCAGGTCAGTGAACACGGCGGCCAGCCGGTCACGTTGCCGGTCAATTGATTCCGCCAGGTGGAACTGGGTACGCGCCCGGCGCAGGTTCTGTTCGGGATACGAAACCTTGAAGTAGCGGTTGCCGGCAAGATAATCGGTATAGAAGCGCAAACCAAGCTCAAAGGTGATGAGCATCGCCCCGTCCACCACGGATTTTTTGTCCTCGTCGGTCAGCAGCCCCCCGGCCGTAGACAGATACCCCTCCAACCATGCGGCATAGAGGCCGGGATCAAAACCGGCGTCCCCCGGTTTATCCGGCGCTTCCCCGGCCCGGTTGCAGCAGGACCGCAGGGCGTCGCCCAGGTCGTGGAGGAGAAGACCGGGCCTGACGGTGTCAAGATCTATGAGGCTGACGATGGTCTCGCAGGATTGGTCAAAGAGAAAATTGTCCATCTTGGGATCGCCGTGAATGATACCGTGGCTCAACCTGTCCCGGCGCTCCGTCAGCAGGTTCACCCGGTCGCGTCCTTTTTCAACGGCGAGATCGCAAAATCGGTCCGGTTCCGGTATGTGCCGCCGGGGCTCCGAACGAACCCGGTCATAACGGTGCAGGTAGCTGTTGGTGTCATGGAAGCCGGGCAGGGTGTCAACCAGCGACTGCGGGTCAAGGGTACGGAGCTGGGAATGAAAGAGCCCCAGCATCCGTCCCGTTTCCCTTGCCTGACCCGGGGAGGTAATTGTCCGACAGGTCCGGGCGCCTGTGATCAGCTCCATCATCCGCCAGGCGGAACCGTCGCGGTCGCGGAAGGCGTAGCCGGATCTGCCGGGGTAAAGAAGGGGGGTTCGGAACGGCGTTTCCCGCCCCGGATCCCGGGGCGGGAAACGACGCAAATGTTCGGTGACCACGAGCATGTTGCCGATGACGGCCATCGGGTCGGGAAAAACCGCCGGGTTTATCCGCTGCAGGATCCGCTGTTCGCCCGAGGCAAGGGTCACGCAATAGGTGTCGTTGACATTGCCGTCGCCGAACGGAGCAATGCGGACAATATCGTCCGCCGCCAGAAAAAAGCGGACGGCACGCAGTTCAGGCTTCAAGGCCGCCCTGGGAATCGGCCGTCCCCGATGCGGCAGAACCGTCGGCTGGGGCAGGGTATTTGCGGGCGTTTTTGCTGATCTTGTTTGCCGCCGCGGCCAGGAGGTCGATATCGAGCCTGTCCGCCAGCCGGACGAGGTAGATCAACACATCGGCCAGCTCCTCGCTGACCGCCTCCCTGGAGGCCGGAGACCGAAGATAGCTTTCCTCCTGGGTCAGCCATTGGAAGTGTTCCATCAGTTCGGCCGCCTCGACATTCAACGCCATGGCGAGATTCTTGGGCGAATGGTAGCGCTCCCAATCGCGTTCAGCGGCAAACCGGCGCAGGGCTGCGGTTAGATCGTCAATTGATGCTATCATGAAAAAGAGGACGGCACCGGAGGGAAACCGGTGCTGCCGTTCCGTGCTTGTCCGCTAGTGTCCTGTCACATCTCTAATGTTGGATAAAGACGGTTCAGTTTGATCCGGGCATCTTCAGCAGTGAACTGCCAGTTAACCCCGGCCTTCATTCCGTTTCTTGTCGACTCCCATGCCTT
>DSAE01000224.1 GCA_011372855.1 Desulfobacteraceae bacterium | reverse complement strand
GTTAAGGAAGAAGTTGCCGAAATCGTCGATTTTCTCAAAAATCCGGCCAAATTCACCGAGGCCGGGGCGCGCATCCCCACCGGAGTGCTTCTCTACGGGGAACCGGGTACTGGCAAGACCCTGCTGGCCAAGGCAATCGCCGGGGAGGCCGGGGTCCCCTTCTATTCCATCAGCGGCTCCAATTTCGTCGAAATGTATGTCGGCATCGGCGCTTCGCGGGTCAGGGACCTTTTCCAGGAAGGGAAGAAGAATGCGCCCTGCATTATTTTCATTGACGAGATTGACGCGGTGGGCCGCCATCGAAGCGCATCGGGCGGGGGGGCAACGACGAGCGGGAACAGACCTTGAATCAACTCCTGGTCGAAATGGATGGCTTTGAGGTCAACGACCATGTCATTGTCATTGCCGCCACCAACCGCCAGGACATACTCGATCCGGCCCTGCTCAGGCCCGGGCGCTTTGACCGGCAGGTCCTGGTGCCGCTGCCCGACGTTGCCGGCAGGGAAAAGATTCTCCGCGTTCATGCCCGGAAAGTCAAAATTGCCTCGAATGTCGACTGGACAACGATTGCCCGGGGCACCCCCGGATTTTCCGGCGCCCAGCTGGCCAGCATGATCAACGAGGCGGCGCTGTTGTCCACCCGTCAGGGCAGGCCCCTGGTGGACATGGAGGTACTGGAGCAGGCCAAGGACAAGGTCATGATGGGCGCCGAACGGCGGTCAATGATCATCACCGAAAAGGAAAAAAGGGTAACCGCCTATCACGAGGCGGGACACGCCCTGGTCGCCTGGATGACACCCGGGGCGGACCCGGTGCACAAGGTCACGATAATTCCCCGGGGCCGCGCTCTCGGTCTGACCATGCAGCTTCCCCGGGAGGAGAAATATTCCCAGGACCGCACCTCCCTGTTCAATACCCTTTGCACCCTGCTCGGAGGACGGATCGCCGAAGAAATTGTCTTCGATGAAATTACGACCGGCGCCGGCAACGATATCGAACGGGTGTCCGACATTGCCCGGCGCATGGTCTGCGAGTGGGGCATGAGCGCCGATATCGGACCGATAACCTTCAGGCCGGCCAATCCCCTGCAGGGGCAGGCCGGCCAGATCATGAGCGAGGAAACAGCCAGGGCAATCGATGCCGAGGTCAACTCGCTCATCAGGTCCGCCTACAATGCGGCAAAGAACATCCTTCTCGAACAGCGGCCGGTCCTTGACGCCATGGCGGTGGCCCTGCTGGAAAAGGAAACGATCACCAGGGACGACATTGAAGAAATTGTCCGGCGGAAAAGACAATGAACAAACTCTATTTCTCAGAAGTCCGATCCATTCTGCTGGCCCTTTCGGCCGTTCCGGTGCTCCTCAGCTTCGTTCCGGCCGCCCACGGCCTGCAGCAGCACCGTGAGATCGAGGGGCCGTTCGAATCCGTCCGCGACATGTCCGCTCAATGTATTGCCTGCCACCGGCAGCAGGCCAATGAGGTTCTGGCCAGCACGCACTGGACCTGGAGCCGGAAGGCGGTAATAAACGGCGAATCGGTTCCCTTCGGCAAAAACGACTCGCTGGCCGGCTTTGCCATAGATGTTGCGGCCAACGCCTCGCGATGCACGGCCTGCCACATCAGCAGCGACCGCGGCAATGTCAATCCCAAGGCCCCTTCCCCCGATGCGCTGGACTGCCTTGTCTGCCATGACACCACCGGCCGGTACAGGTTGTCTTCCTCCCCGGCCCCTTCATCCGAGCCTCCCTTCGACCTGGGCGTCATTGCCCGCAATGTCGGGCGGCCGAACGTGAAAAACTGTCTGATCTGTCATTTCGCCGATTGCGGCCTTCCTTCCTCCCCGGCGGAGAACCGCTTGCATCCGGAGCCGGCGGACATTCACATGCGGGCCGACGGCGGAAATTTCTCCTGTCAGACCTGCCACGACGGGGGGCATGCCTTGTTCGGACACCGGAGCCGGGCCGATGACTCCTCCTCGGCCGGGGAAAGGTGCGCCGGCTGCCATTCCGGCGCCCCCCACGACATGGCGATACTGAACAAACACGGCGAAAGTGTTTCCTGCCGGACCTGTCACATTCGGGTCGAAGGCGGCGGCACCCCTGTCCTGGTCGGCTGGAACTGGATCATGGCCGGCAGGGGAGTACCCGTCCATCTGGACACCCCCGGGGGTCGTCTTCGGATCCGGGACCGGAACGGCGCCGAGACGGCGATCAACGTGGAGCCCGTCTATCTGTGGGATGACGGCAGTGATACGGCATATAGGAGGGGACAGCGCATTCAGCCGGGGGAGATGACGGTTCTGCAAGGTCCGGCCCCGAAAAGCGACCGCTCCAAAATCACCCCTTTCCGGGTCATGCACGCGACCCAGCTCTATGACCGCAAATACCGCTACCTCATTTCTCCGCTGTTGAACGCCGACGGACCGGAACTTTTCCCCGCCGACGGACCGGTATCCCTTGCCGAGGATGGGATGAAAGCCCTGGTCCTGCCGTACAGCGGCCAATATGATTACACCGCGACCGTACGGTACAAAAGAATAAGCCATGGCGTTGCCCCGGCCGAACAGGCGCTGGGCTGTCTTGACTGTCACGGCCGTTCAGGCCGCATGAATTGGGCTGAGTTGGGATTCGACGGCGATCCCTGGCCGAACGGCCTGATCATGCAGGAAGGAGGGGAACAGCCCGGGGATGCGGCAACCAACTCCGGCCCGCCTACCCGGCCGCCAGCGGAAACGGGAACGGATGCTTCGCCTCCTGCCGACGATTGGTAGATCCCGGCGAGAGTCCGACCCGGCAACAACGGCGCCGGAGGCCCGGGCTGGCTCCCTTGCTGATTTTCCCTCGAAATCGGCCGCCCGGATCAGCCGCGTCTGGCCCCCGTCTTACCTGCCCGGTTTATTGCGCCGCTTCCATTCCCAGGGCGACACCGGGGCGGGGTCCCGCCAGAGCCCTTTTTTCTCTTGCCTCGCCTTATCCTCCAGTTCCGCCAATTCCCTGCACAGAGGCTGCTTCCGGCAATATCTGGGGTAATACCAGGCCAGTCCCGCCGCGACCAGTTCCCTGTTGACCAGCCTGTCCCCCACGGATACCAGGGCGACAAGCCTGCCGTACCGGTCGACATCCATTTTCTCCACCGAGACCTCCTGGCCGCCGGCCATCCGCCGGACAAACTGTTTGGCCTTGTTGCTGTAGGGCTGTTTATATTCCGGGGCATCAATGCCGTACAGCCGGATTTCGACGGTCCTGCCATTGACCTTGACCTGCAGGCTGTCGCCGTCCAGTACCTTGACGACCATCCCTTCCCAGGCCGAAGCCGGCTGGACCATCCACAGCAGCGCCGTCAGAATCGGAACGATACAGCGCGACAAAACGACGGATCGGGCGGATCGGACAGCAAAGGGATTGCCAAAAAATCTCTGTTCATCCATGAATCTAACTCGGCCGGATACTTTCATTGTCGGTTGTCCCGCCTGCAGCAGGCGATTGCCGGTGCAGCCCGGATAGCGCTTGTCGCCTTGCCGCCGTTCATGGTATGCAGGAACAGCGATTTTCTCAAGCAGGTGAGTGCAACAGCGGAATTTTTCCTGTCCATGGACCGTTCCTCCTCCAAAACGCCGCCGCGCATCGGCATTGCCTGGACCGATCCCTCTCTGGAAGGGAAGGCCAGGCAGCTTGCCCGGACCTTGGGTCTTCTCCCTGACCCCGGGCAACAGTGCGACGTTGTTCTGCAACTCACCCCCTCCCGTCTTGAACTGTCCTGTCCCGGCCATCCGTCTCTGAACGGCCCGGTCGCGGTCGATTTTGTCCGCGGACCGGCCGGCTACCGGCGCAGGCGCGGAGGAAGCGAGGTGCTGCTCAGGGCCCTGGGGCACAAGGCGAACAGGCGGACGGTGGTCATGGACGCCACGGGCGGCTGGGGCGATGACGCCCTGGTGATGGCCGCGCACGGATGCGAGGTTCTCGTTGTCGAGCGCCACCCCGTCCTGGCCGCGCTGCTGCTGGACGGCATCCGCAGGGCTTCGGAACATCCGGCCACCGGTAAAATTGCCGGCAGGATGCGCCTGGTCCGCGGCGACAGCCTGCAGGTGATGGATCGGTTGCGGGCACAGGGGACGGTCATTGACGTCGTCTATCTTGACCCCATGTTTCCGGAACGGAGCAAATCGGCCAAGGTGAAAAAAAAATTACAGATTCTGCAGCTGCTGCTGATCGGCCGGGAGAATGATGCGGACCCCCTGCTGGATGCCGCTCTCCGGACGGCCCGGAAAAGGGTTGTCGTCAAGAGGCCGGCAACGGCTCCGCCACTCGGAGGCGCCCTCCCCTCCCACAGTTTCCGCGGCAGGACCGTCCGTTTCGATGTTTACCTGACGGATATTCCGTCGCTCTGAGCCGGTCAGGCGAAGACCCGGTCGTACAGTTTGCCCACCCCGTACTCCTTGCGGCGGCGGAACCGCTCCCAGGAAGGGCCCATGATCTGCATCTCGGGATACCTCTTCTGCATATCCATGGCAATTTCCATCTCCTTCGTGCAGCCGGTCGAAAAAGTGGCGTCCTTGCCCGACCATTCCGGCGGCACTTTTTCGTGCAGGAGGGAGAAGGCCTTTTCGATGTCATCCACGGTCTGAAAACGCCATATATCGATCATGCCGCTGCGCTGGAAAATTTCCCACATGTACATGAGATCATCGGCGTCCAGCCCTTCCTCGAAGTGTTCGGCGGGATTGATGACCATGACGTTCTCCATGGTCGAGCGGAGGTGGTCGACAAATACGTTCAGTACTTTTTTGGCCTGTTCGAGCTGACCGGGGATGGAGCCGACGATGGCGGAGTAGAACATGATCTTCTGGCCCTTCTCCTTCTGTTTTTTCACCATGTAAATCAGGGTTTCGGCCTTGTTGCGCAAATCCTGCTCCGTGAAGTGGATGATTTCCGGATGCCTTTTTTTCACGGTGATGCGGACATCCATTGCATCCTGGCGGGTGATGCTGAGGAGGTCGCGGGTGAACAGGAAGTGGTTGTTTATGCACGGCAGGCTTCCCGGTGAGCGATTGATGACCAGGTCGGCCTCCTTGAAGGCTCTGGCAAAGGTCACCGAGGTCAGCAGCGGATTGAACTCTTCCAGGGTCCCGTCGGAGATGATCAGCAGCTGCCGGTCACTGCGCAATTTGCTGAGCAGCCGTTTTTTGGATATTTTCAAATCGGAAATGATGTCGGCTCCCTTGAGCAGTTCATCCAGGGTCGGATCTTCCAGCAGGTCGACAAAGGAAATCCGGTCATGAAAAAAGGCCTGTTTGACGGCGAGAATGACCTTGATGCCCATCTTGATGAGGATGTTGATGATGGCCAGGTCAAAGATTATTTCACCCGAGCGGCTGCCGATCCAGAGGAGATAGGGGCTGCTGCCCCAGTTCAAGACCTGCCGCAGCCAGTCGCAGAACCATTGCCAGCCTTCGGAATCGATGGTTTCCTGCACGACCCGCTGCACCGTGTCCGGAGCCGGCTGTCCTTCGTCCTTCCAGATGGAGTCTATGGTGGAAAGGAGGATGAGGCGCTGCAGGCGGACCAGGTGGATCTGCTGGCCGATTTCATCGAGGTTCGACCCCGGCTCGATGCGCAAGCCCTCAGGGCTGCTGATGGTCTCCCGGAACAGCCGCGACCGGAGGAATTGATGGGCCCGCAGGTTCTGCTTTTCCCTGACCGACCCCAGGGGCCGCTCAATATCGCTGAGGTTGATGAAGACGCGGAGCAGCCTTTTCTCCAGGCGGGTGGGGAGCAGCACCTTTGAGGCCGTTTCGTGGCCGTACTTGATGCGCAGCAGAATCATGAGGAATTGCCGCCGGTAGGGGTCGTCGATGACCGAGCCGACCAGCTCTTCAATCCGTTTCCATATCCGGCGGTAATCCCCTTCGAGCAGATCAGCCGCCCTTTTCTCGACAATCGCGGCAAACAGCCCGTCCGGACAGGGATAATAGAAGGACTCCCCCTCCATGTGGACAATGAAGTTGAGCTGTTCCGGCGAGGCGACGATATCGGGAAACGCCTCGAAGGCGAGGTGGTTTTCCGTGAAGAAATTGGTCAGCCAGGCATCCCGTTCGGGGTCGGTGCCGGTTCTCAGTGCTGGAAGTTCCCTGTTCATAAAACGGTTCACCGGGGTGTTTTTCGCGGGGACCCCGGCGCCCCCGCCGGGTCTCCCGCTGCAGGAGAGGAATCGGTGCGCGTGGCCCCCGGCGGTCGCGGGTCGCGGTTTTGCACCCGGTCAGGAAGCGGCGGCCTTCTTCAGTGCGGTGAGGGTGGTTTCGCGGGCCTGCTCGCTCATCCTGACCGGCACCTGGTACACCAGGGTCCGGTTCATGATTTCCGCCGAGCGGGGCAGTACGTCCGGGTCGTAAACGACCTGCCTTCTGCCCGGAGCCTGGAACGGCCAGCCGCTCCTGCAGAGCGTTTTGGCCTCGAGGAGATGTTCCCACCTCGGATAATAATGCCAGGTGTTCTCGCCGAAATTGATCGCCCCGGCCCCGTGCTCCCGCAGCACCTGATTGACGTGGACCGCCCGCTCCCTGCCCGGAAGCATGAATGCCATGAACGTTGCCGAGTCGCCGGCCTCGTCGAGAATCGTCCGGAATGTTGCTCCCGGAATGGCCGCGGCCGCTTCCTTGAGCATGTTCTTGTTGGCCTTCTGGGCGGTGATCATATCGTCGAGCTTGGCCAGCTGGGCAAGCCCGATGGCCCCCTGCAGCTCCATCATCCTGTAGTTGAAGCCGATGAATCTCCGGCCTTCACCTCCCCGGCCGCCCGGGTTGGCGACATGGTCATGGCCGTGGTCATGGTATTCGGACATGGTGCGCCACAGTTCCGGGTCATCGGTTATGATCATCCCCCCTTCCCCGGTGGTCATAGTCTTGACCGAGTCAAAGGAGAAGGTCCCGCAGGCGCCGAAGGTCCCGAGATGCCTGCCCGCCAGGCGGGCGCCGGCGGCCTGGGCCGTATCCTCCAGGACCGGGATGTTGTGCCGGTCGGCGATCGCCTTGATTTCCCTGATCCTGGCCTGGGCGCCGAGCATGTGGACGGGAATGATGGCCGCGGTCTTTTCGGTGATCTTCTTTTCCAGATCGGCCGGGTCCATGTTGAGGGTTTCGTCCACCTCGGTGAAGACGGGAACAGCGCCCACGTCGAAAATCGCCTCCCAGGTGGCGACAAAAGTGAATCCCTGGGTTATGACCTCGTCTCCGGGTCCGACCCCGAGAGCCGCCAGGGCGACCTTCAGGGCGGCGGTACCGGAGGTTACGGCCTGGGCATGGCCCGCGCCGGTATACCGGGCAAAGGCTTCCTCAAAACTGCGGACCTTCCACACATCCCCCCGCTGGGCGCCGAACTCGTAGCGAAACAGAACCCCGGTGGCAAATACGTCCAGGACCTCTCGTTTTTCCTCTTCACCGAATACTTCAAAGCCGGGCATGGTTTCCCCTCACTTGTCAAGATGCTGCTTTACCCTGTTTCTGCCGTCCAGGAGCAGAATGGTCGGCGTGTACCCTTCGAGCTTGCTTTCCTCGATCAGCACGTAGGTGGCGATGATGATCAGGTCGCCCGCCAGCCCCTTGCGCGCCGCGGCGCCGTTGAGGCCGATGATTCCCGAACCCCGCTCCCCTTCGATCACATAGGTCTCAAAACGTTCGCCGTTGTTGATGTTGTAGACCTTGATCTGTTCAAACGGCACCAGGCCGGCGGCATCCATGAGGTCACGGTCCACCGTCAGGCTGCCTTCGTAGTTGAGATCGGCCACGGTCACCGTGGCCCGGTGTATCTTTGCTTTCAGTATGGTTCGCAGCATGTCACTTCACCCGATGGGCGGTATTGCGCCCTGTATTTCGCGGATGGAGAAAAATAATCCGCCCCTCCGCCTGAATTGTGTGTCCGGTGTTTTTCGATTTCGATCCCGATCCCGATTTCGACTTTGAATTTTTCGACGGGTTGTTTTCCTGTGCGGTTGCCTGTCAGGTCAAGGGAATAAAATAACCCTGCGCCCCGGGCCTGTCAACCGTCCCGCAACACCAGACCGTTGTCAATGAGGCGGACCTTGCCGCCGATGCGCACCGCCAGGGCCAGGAGGGTGCGTTCATCGATCACCGCAACGGGTACCAGGCTGTCCGCGTCGACAAAACTGACGTAGTCGATTTCCGTCCCCGGGAAGGATTCGATATACGCCCTGACCTTCCTTTCCAGCACGGTTGCCTCCCGGACGCCGGCGGCGGTAAGCTTGCGGGCCATGGCAATGGACCGGTACAGACTCAGGGCGGACTCCCGGTCCCCTTCATCGAGGTAGAGATTCCTGGAACTCATGGCCAGGCCGTCCGTTTCCCGGACCGTCGGGTGGCCGATGATCTCGATATCCATGTTCAGGTCGGCGGTCAGCCGGCGGATTACCGCCAGCTGCTGATAGTCCTTTTCGCCGAAAACGGCGCAATCGGCCCCGGTCAGGTGAAAGAGCTTGACCAATACCGTCGCGACTCCGTCAAAGTGACCGGGCCTGCTCGCGCCGCACAGGTGGCGGGTGATATCCTTCACCGAAACAACGGTCTGGAAGTCCTCCGGGTACATCTCAGCCGGGTCCGGGGCGAAAACCGCATCGACTCCCTCGCCGGCCGCCATCCGGCAGTCCTCGGCAAAATTGCGGGGATAAGCCTCAAAATCTTCACTGGGGCCGAACTGCAGGGGATTGACGAACAGGCTGACCACGACCTTGCCTGCCTGCCGGCGGGCAAGCCGCATCAGGCTGAGATGGGCTTCATGGAAACAGCCCATGGTCGGCACCAGGGCTATCCCGCCGCCGGCAGCCGCCTGCGCTTTTGCCCAGGCCGCCATTTCATCCGGAGAATGGATAATCTCCATCAGTTTTCCAGAACATTGATCCTGGCCTCGATCATTTCCCGGTCGGGATCAAATCCCGGCCCCGACTCGTCCCCTTCCAGGGCGGCCAGGTATTTCCGGTACATCGACAGGGCCTGTTCACGGTCGTTCTCCGCTTCGTACACCCGTCCCATGGCCTTGTAGGCGGCGGCTTCAAACCCGAGGTAAGAGGCCAGCTCACCGTAGGCGCTGATCGCCTGTTCCGGTTCATTCCTGCTTTCATGCAGGGCACCCAGATTATAAAGGAGAAGGGGCATGGCCGGATTGTTTCTGGAAAGGGACTTTCTCACCCCGTACAACTCCTCGACGGCCCGGTCCTGCTCCCCCGCGGCCGTAGCCAAACGGGCCAGCTCCACCCTGGCCCAGATCCCGGAGGAGGTTGAGCCGTATGCATCGGCCACCTGGATCAACAGTTCCTGCTTTTTCGCTCCATCAGCCTTCATTGCCTCGGTCAGGGCCGATGCAGCCTTGTCATCCCGATATGCCCGATAGGAACCGTACAGAGAAAACGCGGTAATGATGAAAACAATAATCCCGACAACAATCCAGATGGTCCGCTGATTTTTCCTCAGGAACCTGATCAGGTCCGGAGGAAGACCGAGTTGCTCCAGCAGTCCGGGGGCCTGAACCACCGCCGATTGTTCAATATTTTGACGGTTAAAGGGATTTTGTTCGCTCATGTCTTGCTCTCAGTGAAAGGATATCATCATTGCCTTCCCGGCCTGAAACCGGTTATTATACTTCGTTGGCTGAAAAAATCATTAATGAAAGTGGCTCTTAACCAAACTCAGCTATTTTTACAGGTGTGTGAGCCAAGCATGCGTTGAGCAATCTCAAAGGCATCTCCGGTTCCCAGAACCTACGGTTAAAACGATAACAAAATTCATCC
>DSAE01000001.1 GCA_011372855.1 Desulfobacteraceae bacterium | reverse complement strand
TGAGGAATCGCCATGAAAAAATACAGATGCCTGGTCTGCGGTTATGAATATGATCCTGAAGCAGGAGATCCCGCCAACGGGGTGGCTCCCGGCACAGCGTTCGCGGACCTGCCCGACGACTGGACCTGCCCGGTCTGCGGCGCTCCGAAAGACCAGTTTGAAGAAATATGACGACCTCTGGACAAGGCCGGAACAGGGGAAGAGCTTAACGGTTCTCCGGCGACCGGTACCCTGACCCCGTCGGCGGAGCGGGACCCGGACGGAAGGACGGCCCTTTCCCTCCGATCCCGCAGGACCGGGACCGGGAAATTATCCATGGCCGTCGGCGGTTCAGCCAATGCGCGTCCGCCTCCGACCCAGCCGACAGGTCGCCCCCAAAGATTTCCCACGGAGCTTCCCGCCGGCTCAACGGTCTCCCTCCGTCGGCAACAGCGGACGATGTCGTTCCGGCCGCGGGAAACCCGCCGAGAAGCTGCCACCACTTTTTCAGGAGGAACACACAGTGAAACCGATTGAACTCGCCAAAAATGTATACTGGGTCGGTGCCGTGGACTGGGTTACCCGGGATTTTCACGGCTACTCCACCTACCGCGGAACCACGTACAATGCTTATCTGATCATCGATAAGAAAATCACCTTGATCGATACAGTCAAGAAGCAGCATCAAAGCGATCTGCTGCACCGGATCCGCAACATCATCAATCCGGAAAAAATCGATTATATCGTGGTGAATCATGTGGAAATGGATCACTCCGGCTGTCTGCCCGAAGTGGTCGACCTGATCAAACCGGAAAAACTGATCTGCTCGAAAATGGGCCACAAGGCCATTCTCAAGCATTTCCACCGGGAAGACTGGCCGTTTCATGTTGTCAACCCGGGTGAGGAAATGTCCCTCGGCGACCGGACCCTGAATTTCATCGAAACCAGGATGCTGCACTGGCCCGACTCCATGTTCACCTATATCAAGGAAGACGGCATTCTGATCTCCAGCGACGCCTTCGGTCAGCACCTGGCCACCAGTGAACGGTTTGACGACGAGGTCAACCAGGACGTGCTGATGTACGAGTGCACGAAATATTACGCCAACATCCTGACCCTGTACTCCCCCCTGGTCAAAAAACTGATCGCCAAAATACAGGAAATGAACCTGCCGATAAAGATGATCGCCCCGGACCACGGCGTGATCTGGCGCGGCAATCCCGGCAAGGTCCTGGATGCCTATTCCCGCTGGAGCGTCAATGAAGGAAAGGGCAACGCCCTGGTCATATACGATACCATGTGGCATTCGACCGAGATGATGGCCAAAGCGGTTGCCGACGGATTGCAGGACGAGGGAATCAGCTGTAAGCTGATCGACCTGCGGGTCAACCACCGCAGCGATGTGATGACCGATGTCCTGGATGCCAGCGCCATTGTCCTCGGCTGTCCGACCCTGAACAACGGTTTGCTGCCGAGGATGGCGGGATTCCTCATGTACATGCGCGGTCTGCGGCCGACCAATAAAATCGGGGCCGCCTTCGGTTCTTACGGCTGGTCCGGCGAGGCAGTCAAGCTGATGAACGAGGCAATGAAAGAGATGAAATTCACCCTCTGTCACGAAGGGGTGCGGGTGCAGTACGTCCCCGAACATGCCGAACTCAGCCAGTGCATAGAGCTGGGCAGGACCGTCGGCCGTTCGCTGAAGGAATTTTTTGCCGGCAAAGAAATTGAATCGGTGGGGTAAACCCCTCTCAGGAAAATCGGGCTCCCCCTTCGGAACGCCCTGAGAAAGGATGAAAAAAGGCCGGAAAAACCGGCCTTTTTTCATCTCGTTCGAATCGTTTCCAGCACCCTGGCTGCCACCTCTTCAACGCTCATGTCCGTGGAGTCTATATGGACGGCGTCGGGCGCGGGCCGGAGCGGGGCCAGGGAACGTTCACTGTCGTCCCGGTCCCGTTTGCGGATCCGGGCCAGGATTTCCTCTTCATTGACCTCGATCCCCCGTTGGCGCAGCTGCCTGACCCTTCTCCTTGCCCTTTCCTCCGGGGTCGCATCAAGATAGAATTTCCATGCGGCGCCGGGGAAGACCACCGTGCCCATATCCCGTCCTTCCGCGACAATTTTCCCGGCAGCTCCGATCTGCCGCTGCATTGCCGTCATGCGTTCACGGACCGGCCCCAGGGCCGAAACAGCCGAGGCCGCCATACCGATTTCCTCCACCCGGATCCGGCGGCTCACATCCTCACCATCCAAAACCACCCGGACATCATCCTGTTCCGACAGGGGAGGAAGAAATCGGATATCCAAGTCGGATAAAATCCTTCCAACTTCCATTTCGTTATGAATATCAACAGCGTTACTTATGCATTTGAGGGCAACTGCTCTGTACATGGCCCCGGTATCAAGATAGGTAAAACCTATCGCTTTTGCCACCCTTCTGCTTGTGGTCGACTTACCGACTCCGGAGGGGCCGTCGATGGTGACAATCCGCAACCGTTCAGCCATAACCGAGTTCCCGCAAACACTCGGTCAAGGCGGTGACAAAGCGGCGGTTCTCCGCTTCGGTGCCGACTGTGATCCTGATGAAATCCGGATAACCGTACGCTTTCATGGAGCGCACGATTACCCCCTTACGGAGCATGGCCTCGTAGAGCCTGGTCGCGTCGCCGCGGACATCGATCAGGAAAAAGTTGGTATGCGAGGGATAGGCCCGGCATCCGAGTTTTTCCATTTCCCCGCTCAACCATGCCCTGCCCCTGGCGGTCTCGGCAACGGTCATGGCGTAATGCTCTTTATCCCCCAGGGCGGCCGCTGCCCCGACCTGGCCCAGGAGATTTATATTGAAGGGCTGGCGGACCCGATGCAGGAGGGCGGCAATGTCCCGGTGCATGAGACCATAGCCCACCCGCAGGCCGGCAAGGCCGAATGCCTTGGAAAAAGTGCGCAGGGACACCAGCGGGGCCAGGCCCTCTCCATTGCGGATATATGACAGCACATCGATGCGCAGTTCCGACGCGACGAAATCGACATAGGCCTCATCAAGCACCACCACCACCTCTTCAGGAACCCTGCGCAGAAACGTTTCAAATCTTTCCCTGGAAATCAGGGTGCCGCAGGGGTTGTTGGGGTTGTCCATGAAGATAAGACGGGTGCGGTCGTCGATCATGGCAAGGATCCGTTCAAGATCATGATGCATGTCGGCGAGCGGCACCACGATGTTCGTCCCGCCCCGTACCTGGACAAATTTCTGGTACATGAGAAAGGAGGGGTGGCTGGTGATGACACCATCCCCTTCCCTGACAAAGGCCTTGACCAGAAACTCGATGACCTCGTTGGAGCCGTTGCCCGGCACGATTTCTTCCGGAGACGCTCCGCTCCATGCGGCCACCGCCTCGGTCAAATAATAGCTGGAACCGTCGGGATAGCGGTGGAGCGAGGAGAGTGCCCCGGCTATCGCTTCCACGGCCCTGGGCGACGGACCCCAGGGGTTTTCGTTGGAAGCCAGCTTGATGGAGCCGGTTATGCCGTACTCCCGCTCCAGTTCCTCCAGGGGCTTACCGGGAGGATACGGTGTTATTTCGCTGATGTGGGGTGCGGGACGGAGCTTCACTGTTCCACCACCGCCGGCAGGATGCCTCTGACACCGGCCCTCTGCTCCAGATTCCACGCCGCCCTGAGAAGAATATCCTCCCTGAAGTGCGCCGCCTGCAGCTGGATGCCGACGGGCAGCCCGTCTCCGCTGAAACCAGCCGGCACCGACATACCGGGAATTCCGGCCAGATTCGCGGAAATTGTCAGGATATCGGACAGGTACACGGCAAGTGGATCATCGGCCCTGTCCCCGATTTTCCATGCCGGGGTCGGCGTCACCGGGGAGGCGATCAGATCACAATCACGGAAAACCCTGGCGAAATCGTCCCGGAGGAGGGTGCGCACCTGCGAAGCCTTTTTATAGTAGGCATCATAATAGCCGGCGGACAACGCGTAGGTGCCGATGAGGATCCTTCTTTTCACCTCGTCGCCGAAACCGGCCGACCTGCTCCGGCGATACATGTCCAGCAGCGACCCGGCCTGCGTATCGCGGAAACCGTAACGCACGCCGTCGTAACGGGCAAGGTTTGAACTGGCCTCGGCCGGGGCGATCAGGTAATAGGCGGCCACGCAGTACGGTGTATAGGGCAGGGAAACCTCGACTATTTTGGCGCCTGCATCGGCGAGCATGGCGATGCCTGCCCGTACCACCCGCTCTACCTCCCGGTCCAGGCCGTCGCCGAAATATTCGGCCGGCACTCCGACCCTGACTCCCCTCAGTCCGTCCTGCAACATGGAGACGTAGTCCGGTGCCGGTGTGTCGACCGAGGTCGAATCACGCGGATCATGACCGCTGATCACATTCATCATCAGGGCACAGTCACTGACATCCCGGGTCAACGGCCCGACCTGGTCGAGCGACGAGGCGAAGGCGACCAGGCCGTAGCGCGAAACCCGGCCATAGGTCGGCTTCATGCCCACCACTCCGCACAGAGAGGCCGGCTGCCGAATGGAGCCGCCGGTATCCGAGCCAAGGGTGGCCAGACTTTCGCCAGCCGCCACGCATGCGGCACTGCCGCCGCTGGAACCGCCGGTGATATATCCGGGGCGCCAGGGATTTTCAGGGACGCCGAAAGCACAGTTTTCACTGGTGGAACCCATGGCAAATTCATCCATGGCCAGTTTTCCCAGCAAAACCGCGCCGGCGGCGTCAAGCTTTTCAATGACCGTGGCGTCATAGGGGGGAAGAAAATGTTCCAGCATTTTTGAGCCGCAGGTTGTGCGCATGGTTGTCGTGCACAGCACATCCTTGACGGCAATGGGCAGGCCGCACAGTATTCCCCCTTCGCCTTTTTCACGCAGCCTGTCCGCTTCCTCGGCCAGGGCCATGATTGCCGTCTCATCCCGCAGGGTTATAAAGGACTTGATCCGGTGCTCGACGGCGCGGATTCTCCCGAGAATGGATTCGGCGAGCCGTACCGCGGTTATATCTCCCTGATCGAGAAGTTTCCTGGCCTCGCAGAGAGTCAGTGTATACGGTTCCATATCGTCTTGCTAACTGATGATCCTGGGGACCACGAATGCTTCGCCGTTCTGGGAACTGCTGTTGGCCAGGGCCTTCTCCCTGGCCAGGGAAGGCTTCACCTCATCCTCCCGGAAAACGTTGCCCTGGCCGGAAACATGCGCCGTGGGTGGAACATTTTCCGTCTCCAGTTCATCGAGTTTGGCGGCATACCTGAGAATCGTATCCAGTTGGGCGGTAATTTTACCGATTTCTTCCGGGTGCAGCTCAAGCCGGGCCAGGTTGGCCACATGTTCCACTTCTTCTCTGGTGATCTTCATGGTCGTTTGTCAGGGTTAATGGGAAAAATTCCGCTTAATTTGACACCTGGAGCGGTGTCTGTCAACAGGCGATGGCGCTTCAGGCGACCGGCGCAGTTTTTTCGGCAAAAAATGCTTCGGCAAAGATCCTGACCAGGTCGGGATCAAACTGGGTGCCTCCACAGCGGCGAAGCTCGGCCATCGCCTCGACGGCGGTGAGGTTGCGGCGGTAGTTGCGGCGCGAGGTCATGGCGTCGTAGCTGTCGGCAATGGTGATGATCCTGGTCAGCGTATCGAGCTCGTCTCCGCCTATTCCACGGGGGTAGCCGCTGCCGTCAAGGCGTTCATGATGGTTGAGGATAACGATTCGTTCCCGTTCCGTGAATTTGAGCGGCTGGACGATATTGGCGCCGACTTCCGGGTGTTTTTTGATCAGCGCCCACTCTTCCGATGACAGTATTCCCGGCTTCCGAATGCAGGAAAGATCGATCACCAGCTTGCCGACGTCGTGAAAATGAGCGGCCCGTTCGAGAACAAGCATGTCTGCTTCGCTCAAGCTGACCGCTTGGCCGAGGAGCATCGAATACTCGGTCACCCTGCGAGTATGACCGGCGGTGTAGGGATCCTTTTCCTCCAGGGCGGCCTGCAGGGTGGACATAACCTGCACGGTGGCCTCTTCCAGTTGGTGGCTGTACTGCAGGAGCAGTTCGTTCTTTTCGGCCAGTTCCCTGGTTTTTTCCCGAACCTCCTTCTCCAGGTTGCTGCGGTAATCCTTTTCCCGGAGGACATAATAGCGTTTTTCAACCGCCCTTTTGACCTTGACGTGAAAAAGGGCGATATCCTCGATGGGCTTGGTCAGAAAATCATAGGCGCCGAGATTCATGGCCTTGATCGCGTAATCCATCGAACCGGCCCCGGTCAGAAACAGGACCGGTATGTCGCACTTCATCCTGTTCAGGGCGTCAAGGGTCTGAAACCCGTCCATGTGCGGCATATTGATGTCGAGAATAATGACGTGATAGTCGTCGTTGACGGTTTCCAGCACTCCCTTGCCGCTGTCAACCGGGACCACGTCATATCCGAACATGTTCAATATTTTTTCTATCGCGTTGCGGACCAGTTCGTCGTCATCGGCGATAAGAATTTTACTTGCCATACCCGGCACCTGTCTCTCTCCCTCCAAAATCTCATCAAGAACGGTTAACTTTACATTTTTCCGAGACTTTTTGCAAGGTTGACGGCCTGTTCGATGAACCACGGCAGCCGATCCCCGGTCGGCTCCTCCACGGCGACGGAATAATCGGGATGACTCGGGTTCAGCTTCCTGCCGCACAACTCTGTGAGAACAGCTATCGTCCCATCGCGCATGCCGGACAGGTTATATCCCCCCTCGAGGACCAGGAGGAGGCGGCCGTCGCACAGCTCCCGGGCGAGATTCAGCAGGATCCCGGTCATGCCGGCAAAACCGGCGGAGCTCACCCGCATGGCACCGAGGGGATCCCCACCGTAAATGTCAAACCCGCAGGAAACCAGGATGAACTGCGGTCGGTACCTCCTGATGACCGGAACAAAAAGCTCCGTGAAAAGGAGGAGATAATCATGATCGCCCTGGCCGCCGGGCAGCGGAACGTTGAGGGTGAACCCTTCCCCCCTGCCCGCACCCGTTTCCAGGAGAGCGCCCGTACCGGGATAAAAGGGATATTGGTGGACGGAACAGTACAGAACTTCATCGGTATCATAAAAACTGCGCTGGGTGCCGTTGCCGTGATGCAGGTCCCAGTCGAGGATGACTATCCTTTTGAGGCCCAGGCGGGTCAGGGCCCATTTTGCCCCCACGGCGATGTTGTTGAAAAGACAGAATCCCATGGCCCGATCCCGCTCGGCATGGTGCCCCGGCGGTCTGACCAGACAGAAGCCGTTATCCGCCTCCCCGGCTGCTATCCGTTGAATGCCGTCGACCACCGACCCGGCGGCAAGACAAGCGGCGGCAAAAGATCTGGCCGAGGTCCTGGTATCGGCATCCAGAAAATCATTTCGCCGGCCGGCGGTTTCGGCGATCCTCTTGATCAGGCCGGGAGAATGGTTGAGCCCGATCACCTCGAGCGATGCCGGCTCAAAGTGCGGATACATCAGGCCCGGCCATGTCCCCTCGCGGTCAAGCTCATCATAAACCACCTTGAGGCGGTCCGGGGATTCCACATGATCAAACCCCGGCTCATGTTCGAGAAACAGCTCATCCCTGTAAACGAGTGTTCTGGCCATACCGTTTTCTCCTGCATGCATAAATCCGTCGTTCCGTGACCACGAAATCCATGAACTGATCGTGTGATTCCACCGGCACCCGCTCAATAAGCTGCAGTTCATAGGCCGGGCTGATCCGCAGCGCCCCGGGGGCGTCCACAGCCAGAAAACGATCATAAAACCCGCCGCCGTAGCCGAGCCGCCCCCCCCGGCGGTCAAACACCGAACCCGGCACGATGACCACGTCAATGTCGGCGGGATCGCAGGCGCAGTGGTCAAGCAGCCCGGGCAGCGGTTCGGGTATGCCGCAATATCCCGGCCTGACCTGGTTTACCGGATCGGTGATCCGAACGGCCAGCAGACGGGATGCGCCCGGTACGACACAGGGAATGGATACGGTCTTTCCCCCGGCCAGCAGCAATCTGATCAGCTCCAGCGTCCAGACTTCGCTACGGAAGTGCATATAAACCAGAACTTTCGCGGCGCCGCCAAGTTCCTCCATCCCCACCAACCTGGAAGTAATCAGGGAGCTTCTCCGCTGCTGTTCACCGGGGGAGAGCATATCCCGTTTCTCCAGGACAACCCGCCGGAGCATGGTTCGATCAGATGCATTCATGGTTCGCCACACGATAACAGTATACGCTTTTCCGCCCGGCTGCGCGAAAAAAAAGCGCAACGCCGGACACTCCGACGCTGCGCTGCAGAAAAATCCGCGTTAACGGTCAGTTATTACATGGGCAGAATAAGTTTATTGGAATCCTCGTTCCAGATGACCACCACATACCAGACCGCCATGGAAAACAGGATAAGGGCCAGACTCCAGCCATACCCCATGACATCGGGCAGATAGACATACTTGCCGAGAACGCCGTTTGCCTCCCAGTCATTGCCCTGCACCCAGAGACCCGTCAGGGAACTGGAGATGGCGAAGACAATCATTGCCATCCACAGCTTCAGTTGCCCCTCGCCGACCCGCCACAGGGTTCCGGTACCGCAGCCGCCGGCCAGCATTGCGCCGAGGCCGAAGATAAAACCGCCGACCACCCCGCCCCAGCCGAATGTTCCGCGAACATAGTGAATGGGATTGAGAACCGCGTCTCCGTAGGCCCGGAGCGGGACTTCATATTTCAACACCGCGGCGCCGACGGCAACCAGGGCGATGGACAGCGCCATTGACTTTGCCATGTTGCCGTTGCCGGTCATATGCGGTTCGCGGAAACCCTGAACCATGCACCAGCGGCCGCGCTGCATCGCGTAACCGAGGGCGGCGGCAATGAGAAGGACTCCCGGCAATGAATTAATGTAATCGTATTCGTCGCCGTCGTAATTTGCGTACTGGTAGGCCCCCCAGATAAAGGCAGCGATGACCACCGCCCCGAAGACCATCTGCGCCTGGGCGGGGAAATCAATGGTCTTGGCTCCGCCGCTGCCCCAGGTGACATACTCCATTTCCTTGTACAAGAGCCAGAGGCCGAACAGCACTCCGAAAATGAGGCCGAGCCACATGGCGAACCCGTTGGCGGCCAGGTTGCCGAGGGCGTTGTACATACCGCCGACGTTGCAGCCGCCGGCCAGTGTGGCGCCGAAACCCATCAGGACGCCGGCAATGATCGCCTTGACCCATTCACGGAGGGGGGGAAAGCGCAGGGCGAACTGGCCGCCCAGGAGCGCGGAAAGAAAAGCACCGCCGACAAAGCCGATGCCGATCACCGACCCGGAATTGTACCAGAACGATTTCTGCGGGAGAGCTTCACCGTCCCAGTCAAAAAAGCCAAGCACTTCCAGGGTGTCCGGATCGGAATAAATCCCGATGGCGTACAGTATCCAGTCCCCCCAGTTTCGAACTGCTCCGACGGCTCCCCATGGTCGCCACCAGGCCATCATCAGAATGCTGAGCAGGGCAATGATGATCCCGGTGGTCATCGGGTTCCATTCGGTCCTGCACAACTTGTTATACAGTTCTTTTATTTTTCCACCCATACAGTCCCCTCCTCCAGGTTGTGATTAATCAGGAGCTCTAACCCCGACATGGATTCGAGCCGATATGCTGCACCAGCCAAAAGAGTAATCAGACCAATGTAAAATTTCTTACCTTCGTGCCGGAGTTTTGTCAAGGAAGTTCAATGCGGACCAGTAATGTCCGGTTAGGAAATTGCATGAATTTTCATTCGTTTGCGGAGCTTTTTACTTCGCCTTTGCCATGGTCCCGTTGGTTTACGGCTTAGTAACGCCATGGCTTCGTTCCGAATCTG
>DSAE01000139.1 GCA_011372855.1 Desulfobacteraceae bacterium | reverse complement strand
TTTTGGTTCGTTTTCTTTGGGCAAGCAAAGAAAATGAACAATAAAATCAATAGATAATTGATATCTGAAGAGATGTTATTCTCCTCATTCGTCCCCGCAGCGCGGGGTGGGCCGCTGCCAACTTCTCTCAACAACAGTTGCCCCGCAATGAGCAAGGCCGTTGCGGGGCCACTGTTCATTGCGGGGCATGGGGGATCGGTTTCGTTACTTGTTGGTCGTGAACTCGGGGTAGGCTTCGAGTCCGCATTCGGCGATGTCGACACCGGCCAGCTCTTCCTCTTCGCTGACCCTGATGCCCATGACCGCCTTGATCACCGCCCAGACGACTATGCTGGCGCCGAACACCCAGGCGAAGATGACGCCGATTCCGGTCAACTGGGCAAGCAGGGATCCTTCCGGGTTGGTGAAGGCCACGGCTATGAGTCCCCAGATGCCCACGACACCGTGGACGGAGATGGCGCCGACCGGATCGTCGACGCGGGCCTTGTCGATGAAGACGATGGACAATACGACAAGGAGCCCGCCGATGGCGCCGACCACAGTGGCGACCAGGGGGGTGGGGGTCAGCGGTTCGGCCGTGATGGCGACCAGTCCGGCCAGCGCGCCGTTGAGGGCCATTGTGAGATCGGCCTTGCCGAACCAGGCACGGGCGAGCAGGAGGGCGGCCACCAGTCCGCCGGCCGCCGCCATGTTGGTGTTGACGAAGACCATGGCCACCGCGTTTGCTTCCTCGATGTTGCTTATTTTCAGCTCGGAGCCGCCATTGAAGCCGAACCAGCCCAGCCAGAGGATGAAGGTGCCCAGTGTGGCCAGGGGGAGGTTGGCACCCGGTATGGCGTGGACCCTGCCGCCGGCATATTTTCCCTTGCGGGCGCCAAGAAGAAGGACGCCGGCCAGGGCGGCCGAGGCCCCGCAGAGATGGACGACGCCGGATCCGGCAAAGTCGAGAAATCCGAGGCTGTCAAGGAACCCGCCGCCCCACTTCCAGTACCCCTCCACCGGATAGATGAATCCGGTCATGACGACCGCAAAGGCAAGGAAACTCCATAATTTCATGCGCTCGGCCACCGCGCCGGAAACAATGGACATGGCGGTGGCCACAAAAACCACCTGGAAGAAAAAGTCAGCTATGGTGGAATAGTAGATTTCCCCGGCACTGCCCAGGACATCGCCGACGCCGTTGTCGGGGCCGAGGAGGAACCCGAAGCCCGGCAGGAAGCCGTTGGGTCCGCCGCCGTACATGATGTTGTAGCCGACAAACATGTACATGATGCAGGCCACCGAGTACAGGGCGATGTTCTTGGTCAGAATTTCCACGGTATTTCTGCTGCGGACCAGGCCTGCCTCAAGCATGGCAAAGCCGGCGGCCATCCACATGACCAGTGCTCCGGACATCAGAAAATAGAAGGTGTCGATGGAATATGCCAGGTGGATGAGGGTTGCCCCCGTTCCGGGTTCTTCAGCCAGGGCCGGCACGGCGGAAGCCGTGACCAGGGCAGCGACGGCAAGCGGTAGTATTGATCGCATGGGTTTTTCTCCTCCAGAAAGGTTAATGCTGCGGTTGTCGGGTTTCAGACGGGCATCATAACGCGTCATTGTCGGTCTCTCCGGTCCTGATCCGGCACACTTTCTCAACGGGAAGAACGAAAATCTTGCCATCCTCGATTTTTCCGGTTCGGACCGTGTTCATTATTGTTTCCACGACCTGGTCGACCAGGTCATCCGCGACGACGGTTTCCACCTTGATTTTCGGGATGAAGTCGACCACGTATTCAGCCCCGCGATAGATTTCCGTATGCCCCTTCTGCCGGCCGAATCCCTTGACCTCCACCACGGTCATGCCCTGAACGCCCAGGTCATGCAGGGCCGACTTGAGGTCATCAAGCTTGAACGGCTTAATGATCGATTCGATTTTTTTCATAATGTTCTCCTCTGCAGTTGTATGTGAATGTGCAATAATCCCTCTGTGGTGCGGTAAATCAATCATCGTGCCACTCCGGCCGGCGCAACGATTATTTTGTTTATCTTATTGATTTTATGTGTTATTAAATTATCAACGGCTCGTTGAGCCGGGGCCTCCCGGCACCATGTATTTTGCATTGACGGTCTGGAAAGGCGTTGGTATCTTGCGAATTTACAGGATGGCAGGTCGGCGGCAACGCATCGATCAAGGGAGCAACCGTTCAGTTCCTCTTCCGGACGAACTTGACATACATGGAGAAAGACAATGAGCATCCGAAATGACGCACTGGCAGGGAAAAAAACCCGGCTGTTGCGGGCGTGCGCGAAAAATGAGTCCATCACAGTGGAAGCGCTCATGGCAGGGGTGGCCGGGGGAACGATTGCCGTGCCCAGAAATATCCACCATGATTTTCCCGGCGTCATGGCCATCGGCAAGGGCACCAGGACCAAGGTCAATGCCAATATCGGGTCTTCAAAGGATATCTCGAACCTCGATGAAGAACTCGAAAAGCTGAAAACGGCGGTCGACGCCGGCACGGATACCATCATGGACCTCAGCATGGGGGGCGATCTTGACGCGGTGCGCAGGGGCATTCTCGCCCAATGCCCGGTGCCGCTCGGCACCGTGCCCATCTACCAGGCAGTTGCCGAAACCGTCGACCGGCAGGGCAGGGACCTTGTCGATGTCACCGTTGACCATATTTTCAAGACCATTGAAAAGCAGGCCATGGACGGGGTGGATTTCATGACCATCCACTGCGGCATCACCAGAGACCTTCAGGAGCGTCTCCTGCGCCAGAAGCGGATAATGGGCGTGGTCAGCCGCGGCGGCTCGTTCCTGCTGGAGTGGATGAGTTATCACAAAAAGGAAAACCCACTGTATGAGCACTTCGATGACCTGCTCGCCATTCTCAAGGAACACGAGGTGACCCTCAGCCTGGGGGACGGAATCCGCCCGGGATGCCTGGCGGACGCCACCGACCGGAGCCAGGTGGGGGAACTGATTCATTTGGGAGAACTGACGGAACGCGCCTGGGCCGCCGGAGTGCAGGTGATCATCGAGGGCCCGGGACACATGCCCATGGATCAGATCGCCGCCAATGTCCTGCTGCAGAAAAAAATGTGCAAGGGCGCTCCGTTTTACGTCCTCGGTCCGTTGGTGACGGACATCGCCCCGGGGTACGATCATATCACCGGAGCCATCGGCGGGGCGATTGCCGCGGCGGCGGGAGCCGATTACCTGTGTTACGTGACCCCGGCCGAACACCTGAAGCTCCCGAACATTGACGATGTCCATGAAGGGGTGATCGCGTCGAGAATCGCCGCCCATGCCGCGGATATCGTCAAGGAACTGCCCGGCGCCATCGACCGGGACAACAAGATGGCGGTGAAAAGAAACCGCCTTGACTGGAAAGGGCAGATAGACCTGTCCATCGACCCCGCCAAAGCAGCGCGTTTCAGAGAAGAAGGACTCAGCGACAAGGGTCCGACCTGTTCCATGTGCGGATCCTATTGCGCGATTCAGGTGTTCAATCGTTCACAGCATAACTTGGAAAAGGAGCTTGACAATGGCGGATGTAACAGGAGCAGCAGGTAGCGCGGCCGATTCGGCGGCGGGAGTCTTCAACAGAATTGTCGACCTGATTGCCTCGACCCGCATTCCCCAGCAGCTTGAGGATGTGGATATCGGGGGACTGTTTACCAATCCCTGGTTTCTGGTTCCCTTTGTCACCTTTATGGGATGGAACGTCTATAAGCAGGCTTTCAAGGAAATAATACTTGTTCTCGTCATCATCGGCGTATGGTATGTTTCCGGAACACACTATATGCAGACTTTGATCGTCAACGGTGAACTGCAGATAGGTAAAATCCTCCCGGTTATGTTCGGAGGAGCGGCTGTCCTGGGCGTGGTGATTTATATGTATTTCGGCCGGTCCTGAAAAGATTTTCCAATGATTTGGATTTGCATCGATCGTGTGATACACTGCTGTCAAGTTAGGAGGCTGTAGCTTTTCAGACTATAGGCTATTAGGAAGAAAAATAAGACTAACAGCCTTCAGCCTACTGGCTAAACCGCTTTTCAGGCTGCATCAACAAGGGTATCCGGTAGCCATACATGGAATTTCGCAACGCCGTTTTTGTCGTGACCGAGGAAAGGTATTGTCCGATTTATAATGTCGGCGACGAATTTACCGTCCTGCGCGATGCCTTGGCCACCCCCGGGGCCAAACCGACGTGCCTGCTGCTTGTCCGCCAGATAATGCGAATCACCGAGGGGCAGGAATCTCCCAAAAGACATACTGTTTTCGGAACGCAGAAGGTCAAATTCGAGTGCGGCGGCTGCAGTGGTTTGATCCGGTTCGAGTTCAAGAAGGAAAAGGCCTATTCCACGACCCAGATGAAACTTCTGGCTGCGGCCAGAAAGCAATGGGAAAACAAGGAGCTGGCCGAGTTCACCGACATGCTCCGCAGCTTTCCGGTCTTTTCCTCCCTCGGCGACAATGACCTGTACGATCTTTTCACCCTGCTGCGCTTCAAGCAGTACGGTCCAGACGAGATTATTCTGCGCAAGGGGGATCCCGGAACCCATCTGTACATAATCCTGACCGGGCAGGTGGAAGTCGTGGACGACAAGGGGGAAACCCTCTCCAAGATGGAGTCCGGGGGGGTTTTCGGGGAGATGAGCCTGCTCACCGGCGCGCCGGTGGTCACCTCGGTATACAGCAGAAGCGTCACCAAGCTTGCGGCGTTGACCAGCAAGGACTTCAAGCATGTCCTGCACCGGTATCCCGTGCTCCATGTCTTCTTCTATCGCCTGCTGATCGAACGGGCCGGAAAGACCGGCAAAAGGTTGAGCGCCGACATCGGTACCGGCATGGCCGGCGATATTGCCGAAGTGCATGTCGTCGAGCTGTTCCAGATGATCAATGCCAGCCAGAAGACCGGGACCGTCGAGTTGAAGTTGCCGGACGGCGACGCGACCGTCATGTTCAACGAGGGGGAGGTGGTTTTCGCCAGGTATGGAGACCTGACCGGCAAGGAGGCCTTGTACAAGCTGCTTGGAGTGACGAAAGGCCGGTTTGCCTACCAGCCGGGCATTCCTCCCGAAGCGGAAGGGTATGAGGTGATCGGCGGCTTCATGGGGCTGGTCATGGAAGGCATGCAGCTCCTGGATGAAGAGGAGGGCCTCCCGGAAGGCCTGCATTTACCCCACGACGATTCCGATCAGTATTTTTAGTAGCGCCGCCCGGCGGCCAGCGAAGGCCAGCGGTGCATGACCTGCACGGCGTCATCCCGCAGGCAGCGCCGGATGGGCAGAATGCGCTCCCCGGCCGGCCGGCAGACCTCCCTGTAAATGAGATCATCGTCAAATTCTATGGCCGCGGCATCCTTCCGGTCCGCGGCAAAGGTCAGCGAGGCCATTCTGGCCCAGTAAACGGCCGCCAGGCACATGGGGCACGGTTCGCAGCTGACGTATAGGTGACATCCTTCCAGCCAGTAGCTCCCGGTTTGCTCGCAGGCGTCCCTGATCGCGACAATTTCGGCATGGGCTGTCGGATCGTTGGTCCGGAGGACCCTGTTCCAGCCCCGGCCGATGACCGCGTCCCCCCGCACGATGACCGCGCCGAAGGGTCCGCCGTCTTTCGCCGCCATTCCTCTTTCCGCCAGCTCAATGGCCTGGCGCATGAAAAATGTGTCCCGCCCGTTCATGGCGTGCCATCCCCAACATATTTTCGAAAGACGAGGCAGGCGTTCGTCCCCCCGAAGCCGTAGCTGTTGGACATGACCGTCTTCAGGGGTTTTTGCTGCACCAAGGTGACGATCGGCATGTCGGCGGCCTGCGGGTCAATGGCGTCAATATTGGCCGAGGCGGCGATAAAATCATGCCGCAGCATGAGCAGGCAGTAAATCGCTTCATGGACCCCGGCGGCGCCCAGTGAATGGCCGGAAAGGGACTTGGTCGAACTGATCGGCGGCACCGCGTTGCCGAAGACTTCGCGGATCGCCTGCAGTTCGACAATGTCGCCCACAGGGGTCGAGGTCCCGTGGGCATTGATGTAGTCAACGGTCGTGTCGACGGTCTCCAGGGCCTCGCGCATGCACCGGACCGCCCCCTCCCCCGAGGGAACAACGACCTGGTAGCCGTCCGCGGTGGCTCCGTAGCCGATGATTTCCCCGTAAATTTCCGCGCCGCGGCGCAGGGCATGCTCCAGCTCCTCCAGTACGACGACCCCGGCGCCGTTGGCGACCACGAAACCGTCGCGGGCGACATCGTAGGGGCGCGAAGCCTTGGCGGGAACGTCATTGAAACCGGTTGACAGGGCGCCCATGGCGTCAAACATGCTGGTCTGGATCCAGTGTTCCTCATCGCTGCCGCCCGCGAAGACGATGTCCTGTCGGCCGAAGCGGATCTGTTCGGTCCCGGCGCCGATGCAATGGGCCCCGGTGGCGCAGGCCGAGGAGATCGAGTAGCACAGGCCTTGTATGCGAAACGGGGCGGTGAGACAGGCGGAGACCGTGGAACTCATTGTCCTTGAGACCATGAACGGGCTGAGGCGGCGGAGCCCCTTCTCCCGCATGGTATCCGCGGCCGAAATGACATTGGCGGCCGAGGTCCCGCCGGAGCCCATGATGAGGCCGGTGCGGGGATTCGAGACCTGGGATTCGGACAAGCCGGCATGGGCAATGGCCCGGCGTAAGCCAATATAGGCATAGGCCGCCGCATCACTCATGAATCGCAGGTCCTTCTTGTCCACATGGCGATCGATGTCAATGCGCGTGAATCCGCCGACCCTGGAGCGCAAATTCAGCTTGGCGTAGTGCGGTTGATAGGCGATGCCGGACCTGGTCTCCCGAAGGGATGTCAGGACGTCTTCCAGGGTATCGCCCAGGGGCGAGACGATGCCCATGCCGGTGATGACTACCCGCCGCATCAATCCGAGTCCCTCTGTTCCCGGTGAATGGCAAAGGGCGACCAGCTCTGGCAGACCGGCATGACCTCGAGGGTGTTGATGTTGACATGGGGCGGCACCCTGCCGAATCCGGCGGTGGCCCCGGTAATGAGAATGGTTCTGTTCATTCCTGTTGCTGATCAGATGAGAATAGTTGTAGGATAGAACCAGATTCGCCTTGAAAAAACAATAATTATTCAGGAGAGTATGGCTTCGCGGTCCGAAGGTCGGGCAATATGCGCTTCACGGGCAGCCGTGATGCAAACTGCCCAAGGGGGGCCGGCGGAGTGATGCATAAACCGGAACAAAGGAGAGAGCGATGTTGAAGGAAAAAATGCTGAACGCCCTCAATGACCAGATCAATGCCGAATTGTATTCCTCCTACCTGTATCTTTCCATGGAGTCGTATTTCCAATCCCTCAACCTCAAGGGTTTTGCCGTGTGGATGCGCGCCCAGGTGCAGGAAGAACTGTTTCATGCCATGAAATTCTATGATTATGTCTGCGACCGCGGCGGCAGGGTGGTCCTGGGGGCCATAGAAAAACCTGATGCCAGCTGGAAAACTCCGCTGGACGCCTTCAAACAGATCCAGAAACATGAACAGCTTGTCACCGGCCTGATCAACAGCCTGGTGGAGTTGGCCATGAAGGAAAAGGATCATGCCACCCTGAATTTCCTGCAGTGGTTCGTGGCCGAACAGGTGGAGGAAGAAGCCAGCGTGGGCGAGATCGTCGACAAACTGAAACTGATCCGGCAGGATACCTCGGGGTTGTACCTCCTGGATGCAGAACTGGGCAAACGCGTGTTCACTCCTCCGGCCGGGGGCGAATGACGGCCCCGGGAACGGTGCCCCGGTCCATTACGGATGCATGAGCAGTCGAGCCATTAAAAAGACGGTCCTCCACCTGCTGGAGGGCGATGATGTGGAGGAGATCCTTGCCCGGCTGGACGAGTTCCCGGCAAAGGATGTCATTCAACCCCTGTTTTCGGGAATCTGCCGGGTCGATGAACAGGTCCGCTGGAACGCGGTCCGCGCCATGGGCAGGGCGGTGGCGCGGCTTGCGGACGAGGACATGGAAGGGGCGCGGGTGATCATGCGCCGTCTGATGTGGAGCCTGAACGAAGAATCGGGGGGCATCGGCTGGGGCGCCCCCGAGGCCATGGCCGAGATCATGGTCCATCATCCGGGACTTGCCGGGGAATATGTGCATATACTGATTTCCTATATGCGCGAGGACGGCGAGGAACTCTTCCAACACGGCAATTTCCTGGAAAATGAAGCCCTGCAGCGGGGCCTGTTATGGGGCATCGGCACAATGGCGGCGGCGCGGCCCCGGCTGCTTCTGGAGCGCGGGGCGGCTGACGACCTGGTCAAATATCTGCACTCGGCGGATCCCGAGGCGCGAGGGCTTGCCGCCCGGGCTTTGGGCCTGCTGCGGTGGGCAGGTGCGGCGGAACATATCCGCGGGCTGCTCGGCGACGAATCCCGCCTGCGCCTGTACGAAGACAACCGCGTGCGTGCCGTGACCGTTGCCGACCTGGCGCACCGGGCCCTTGACCTGATCAGGCAGGCGGACCCAGCGTCATGAGCGGCAAATTTTTTACCCATGCCGGCTTCCTGCAGTTTTCCGTAACGCTCGGGGACACGGCCGCAAACGTCCGCAAGGTCGGCGAACTTCTGCGGCGGCTCAACCCGGCGGCGGATTCGCTCATCGTTCTTCCCGAACTCTGGGCCTCGGGTTTTGATTATCCCAGGGCCGGAAAGCTGGCGGAAGAGACCCCCCTTCTCCTGGCGAAGCTGCAGGAGTTTGCCGCCGGCTACTCCATTTTTCTCGGCGGATCCATGATCGCGGCGGGAAACGGGGCCGACGGGGAGTCCGGGCTGTTCAATACGTTTTTCCTGGCCGGCCCCGGAGGCATTGCCGGCATGTACCGGAAACAGCATCTTTTCGGTTTGTGGGAGGAGGACCGGTTTTTTTCCCGGGGAGGATGTCCGGGGCCGATAACGACTCCCCGCGGGCAGGTTGGAGTCCTGGTCTGCTATGATCTCCGGTTCCCGGAAACCGCCCGCCGGCAATGCTTCGCCGGGGCGAAACTCATCGTTGTCTCGGCCCAGTGGCCGAAAGTCCGCCTGGATCATTGGCGGGTCCTTTTACGGGCCAGGGCGGTGGAAAACCAGGTGTTCATCGTTGCCTGCAACAGTTGCGGCGTAACCGGGGAGCATGAACTGGGCGGCCATTCGATGGTCATCGGACCGGACGGCACAGTGTTGACCGGGGCCGGGGCCGGGGAGGACGCCCTTTCAGCCGGCCTGTCCGGCGCTGACCTGGATCGGCTGCGGAGCCGCTTTTGTCCAGTGGCCGACCGGCCCTACCAGGAGAACGACAGGGACAAGATTATTTCCCCGGCCGCCCTCCTGGAACGTCTGGCACCCGTCCGGGACCAGGGGAGCAGGATTGCGTTCACCAACGGCTGCTTCGACATCCTGCACAGCGGTCATGCCGCCTACCTGGAGCGGGCTAGAAAAACGGCCGACTGCCTGGTGGTGGGCCTGAACAGCGACGCCTCGGTCCGCAGGATAAAGGGCGGCGGCAGGCCGGTTAACGACCAGGCCGCCAGGGCCGGGGTGCTGGCCGCCCTCGGCTGCGTGGATTTTGTCGTCCTTTTCGACGAGGATACGCCGATCACCCTGATCAAAGCCATCCTGCCGGATGTGCTTGTCAAGGGCACCGACTGGCCTGAAGACGAAATTGTCGGGGCCGCGGAGGTGAAAAATGCCGGGGGCCGGGTGGTCCGGATCGCCTTCGAACATGATCTGTCAACAACTGCGGTCATCCATCGCATTCAGTCCCTCGGTCCCGCCGACCGCGGAGAAAACGGAAAACCATGAAGGTGCCGGCCGGTTTCATGCCGGCCGGGAGGGGAAGCACCCATGGAGTCGATGCCTCCCGCCGTTCTTTTTT
>DSAE01000145.1 GCA_011372855.1 Desulfobacteraceae bacterium | reverse complement strand
CTCATGAATAACATAACGATAGAACGGGCAGATAGAGCACAAAAACTCGATCACGCCAAAAGACCCTATGGAATCAGCTCTGGTCTAATTCGATCCCGATGAGTGGACAATTCCTCAACCGGCGCAGGAAATATCTCATCAAAATAGAAATCGGTATCAAAATCGAACTCTTTGCCACCATACGCGGGTCGGATGCGCAAACATGTTCTTCTTCTCATTCGTCCCCGCAGCGCGGGGTGGGGCGCTGCCAACTACTTGAATGCCGACTGCCGGCTTTACCGGCTCTGCCGGGCATAGCAGCGCAGACAGATCAGTTCGGTAGGCTGCCAGCCCCGGCGGCGGTAGAAGTCCAGAGCCGGCGCGTTGTTGCGGTCGGCCAGGAGCTGCAGACGCGAAACACCCCGGCCTGCCGCCCAATCGTTCAGGGCGTCCATCAGTCTGCCGCCCACGCCCCGGCGCCGGAACGCTTCGGCCACCACCACATCCTCGACCAGCAGGGCCGGCCCGCCCTCGGCAGTGGAGATCACCAGCTGGCCGGAGCACATGCCGATAACCGCAGCATCCGCTTCGGCAACCAGCAGGCAGGCCTGGTCGCTCTCCAGCAGGAAGCGGAGGCCGCGGCGCTGTTTTGCCTCGTCAAAGGCAAAGTCGGCTTCGATTGTGAAAAGCGTGCGCAGCAGGGATACCATTGCGTCAAGATCGCCGGCCCAGGCTCCGCGAACGTGAATCATGCGTCTTCCTCCGAACTCAGGCGATCCGATACTGCAGTGCCGGCGTGCCATCCTCCATGGAGTCCAGGATGGCGTCGATGGCCTCGTGGCTGTCCACCCCTTTGAACCACCAGTTTTCCGGCTGCACCACCATGATGGGCCCGGACTCGCACTGCTTGAGGCAGGTGGTGGCGGTGACCAGGCAGTTGAGGCCCCGATCGATGATTTCCTCTTCCAGGTACTGCAGAAAGCCGTCTGTCTGCTTGTGGCAGATTCCCTTTTTGTCCCCGGCCGCGCGAAAGCTCTGGCAGACGAGTATCTGCCGTTTGGGTGTCGCCATGGAATTTCTCCTTATCCAGCCGCTGCTTGCGGCCTTAATTGTTTTACCAGTTCTTTTTCTTTGGGCCGCCCCCGTAGAGAGCGTCCACGGTCCCTTCGATATCGCCGTCGGCCGGCACCACCTTCACCCCGTGGCTGCCCAGGACTGCCCGCGGGGCTTCCCCGGCGGCGGAGGTGAGCAGAGCGAAGCAGTCCGAAGCGATGCGGGCCATGGCCTGCCACCGTTCACTTCCTCCCCCCGGGGCAGGCACCCGCCGCGTCTCGAGCAGACAGACCAGGCCGTCCTCCCGTGGACCGTAAATCAGCAGCCGCGCCGCCTGGCCCAGGTGCTGGTCAATGGCCATCCCGGATTCGCTGGTGACCGCGACATTGGGACGCCCGGGGCCCGGTTTGGGCAGGGAGATTTCCGCCGTCGGCCCGCCGCCCCGCCAAGGACTTCCTGCCGGCGCCGGACCGGAACCGCTTTCAATGACCGGCAGGTGCCGGGCCGCCTGCCTGGCAGCCCGGGTCATCAGACCACGGTCCGGTTTTGCCAGGCACCCCATGTCGCCGGGCATGGGCCGATGAGGACACAGAATCATGGCCCTGGCTCCCAGGGCGGCCATCTTCAGGGCAATCTCCTCCACCTCTCCGTCATTGAAACCGGGATACACGGTGGTGGCAATGCTGAAATCAACCCCGATTCTGCCGCATACCGCGGCCGCGGCCGCCTGTTCGTTGAGAAGAATGACGGCGGCCCGGGCCAGCGGGACGGTCCGGGTGCCGGGCCTGATCCAGGCGTAAACCTTTTCCACGGTCACCGTGGTGACGGCATTGACGCAGAGGGTAATCCTCCCCAGGCCCGATTCCTTCAGATCATCCATCAGCCTCGCTCCTCCCAGGCCGTTGGTGACCAGGCCCAGGTCCAGGTCCGGGTAGGACCGGTGCAGGCGGGACAGGCACTCGAAGGTGGCATGCGGAGTGGCCAGGGGCTCGCCGGGCCCGGCGATATCGACTCCCTCAACCTTCCCCTCCTCACGCATGATCCGGTCCACCAGGGCCACGGCCTCGTCAGGGGTAATCGCGGTCAAGGTCAGGTCCGTCACCACGGCAAAGCGGATCCTGGTATTGGCGCGGTGGGCAATGGGCAGAGTCAGCCGCCGCGGTTGCCCGTTGCTCCGGCCCCGTTTCCGGGGGGAAAAGGGAAGTATCGCCATGGGACACCTGCCTTGGTCGGGCCCGGAGGGCGGCGGGTGAGCCGCCGCCCTCCGGGCCATGATGGTTCAGACTGCCGGGCCGAATGAAGGGGCGAGAGGCGGCAGGACCGGCACTGCCCGCCCCGTCCTTGCCTTTACATCACGAGCTCAAAGCTCTTTTCCGGCGCGTCCCGATCCTGGCGGTACAGGAGCACGCCGAGAATTTTCTCGAGGATGCGCAGCCCGCCCCTGTAGCCCACGGTCGGAAAGTACTGGTGCCCCTGGCGGTCCAGAATGGGAAACCCCCAGCGCACCAGGGGAATGTCTTCGTCCCGGGCGATGTATTTGCAGTAGGTGTTGCCGATCAGCAGATCGACCGGCTCATTTTTGATCCACTGGTGGAGCAGAAACAGGTCGCCGCCGGCCCGGACATTCACCGGACAAGGCGCCTCTCCGGTGATCTCCCTGATCCGCTCCTCGAACCTCTTGCCCGGGGTGCCGGTGACGATGTGCACCGGGCACATGTCCAGGGAAACCAGGAACTCGGTCATGCTGATGAGCTGATCCGGATCACCCGCCAGGGCCACTTTCCGGCGGTAGAAATACTGGTGCATATCCGAGATCATGTCCACCAGCTGCCCGCGTTCGTGGGCCACCTGCTCGGGAATGTTGACCCCGGCGATGGTGCGGAGGGTATCGATGAAGCGGTCGGTGGCCGCCAGACCAAAGGGCATGTCCAGCACGCTGCAGGGGACCTTGTGCCTGGCATCCAGCCACCGGGCCGCGTCCGCCGAGCACCACTCGCCCAGCGCCAGGGTGCCGATGGAGTCGCCGGCGGCCCTGAGTTCCCTGACCGTGACCCCGCCCTCCGGGAACATCGCGTATTCGCCGGACAGGGGGCCGTTCAGCACGCCCGAGGTATCCGGGAACATGATGAATTTGACTCCGATCAGGTCCATCAGCCGCTTGAGCTCTTCCATGTCGCAGGGCTCGACCCAGCCGGGAATGATATTGACCCGGCCGTTCTTTCTGCCGGTGGGCTCGACCAGCCCGGCCATGGATTTGACCATGCTGGAAAAACCGGTGACATGGGAGCCGACGTAGCTCGGGGTGTTGGCGCCGAGCACCGTCTTGCCCGCCGGGATTTTGCCTTCCTTTTCCGCCTTGATCCGGATCTGCTTGAGATCGTCGCCGATGGTCTCGGAAAGGCAGGTGGTGTGGACCGCGATCACTTCCGGATCATAGACGGAAAAGATGTTGTCGATGGCCTGCAGCAGGTTGGCCTGGCCCCCGAACACCGAGGCGCCCTCGGTGAACGAACTGGTGGCGGCGGAGATCGGCTCCTTGTAATGCCTGGTCAGGGTTGAGCGGTGATAGGCGCAGCAGCCCTGGGAGCCATGGCTGTGCGGCAGGCAGCCGTGTATCCCCAGCGCCGCGTACATGGCGCCGATGGGCTGGCAGGTCTTGGCCGGGTTGATGGTCAGGGCCGCCCGGTCGGTTATTTCCTTCGGGGTATGTCGCAAGAGCATGGGAAAGTTGGGTTACGCTGCGCTAACCCAACCTACTCTCCTTCCCATCGGGAGACGCAGGTTGGGTCTGGCCGTTCAGGCCGTAACCCAACACATCTACTCCCACTGGTAGGTGGCGGAAAGCTGCGGATTGACCTGCCAAGGGGCCTTCATATAGCTCCAGACCCTGCTGTTCACCAGCCGGTCGATCTCGCGGTAGAAGTTGACCGCCCCCCGGAACCCGGCATAGGGGCCGCCGGAGTCGTAGGAGTGGAGCTGCTTCATGGGCACGCCCAGCTTCTGGATGGAGTACTTCTCCTTGATCCCGGCGCAGAAGATGTCGGGCCGCATCATCTCCACCAGCTTTTCCGCCTCGTACTGGTTCAGGTCGTCGATAACCAGGGTATTCTTCTCCATGTCCGGGATCATCCCTTCATATTCCTTGAAGGCGAGGCCGGACTCGGTGAGCTGCCGCAGCTCCTTCTCGCTCTTGCGCGGCCGGAACCGGTCCGGGTCGGGCTCGACGCGGATCTCCTCGATGTTGCGGCTGTCGGCATCCACCTCCAGACCGGGGAGCACCTGCCGCCCTTCATAGTCGTCGCGGTGGGCGAACTCGTAGCCGGCGGCGATGGTTTTCATCCCCATCTCGGCGAACAGCTCCTGGTAGTGGTGGGCCCGCGAACCGCCGACAAAGAGCATGGCGGTTTTGCCTTCGGTGCGCGGCCTGACTTCGGCCATCACCTTCTCCACCTCGGGCATCTCCTCGGCGATCACCTCCTCCACCCGGTCGCTGAGCTCCCGGTCACCGAAATAGCGGGCGATCTTGCGCAGCGACTTGGCCGTGGCATGGACGCCGATGAAGTTCACCTTGATCCAGGGGATGCCGAACCTGGTCTCCAGCATGTCCGCCACATAGTTGATGGATCGGTGGCACATCACCGCGTTGAGGTCGGCCAGATGCGAGGAGGCGAACTGATCGTAGGTCGAGTTGCCGGAATAGGTGGCCAGGCAGGTGATGCCGCACTTCCTGAAAATCCGGTCGATCTCGAAGCCGTCGCCGCCGATGTTGTACTCCCCGAGCAGGTTGATCTTGAACCCGCCTTCCCTGGGCGAGTCGTTTTCACCGACGATGTGCCGGAACAACTGGTTGTTGGCGATATGGTGGTCGGCGGACTGGGACACCCCCTTGTAGCCCTCGCAGGAGAAAGCGAACACGTTGCAGTCGCCGAACTTCTCCTTCATCTTTTTCGCCACGGTATGGATGTCGTCGCCGATCAGGCCCACCGGGCAGGTGGCAAACACCGCTATGGCCCTGGGATGGAAGAGGTCGTAGGCCTCCTGGATCGCTGCGGTCAGCTTCTTCTCGCCGCCGAAGATGATGTCCGACTCCTGCATGTCCGTGGAAAAGCAGTAGGGCATGTAATTTTCGCCGTCCGGGCCGGCATCGGTCTGGTTGCGGCGGGTGAGCCAGGAATAGAAGCCGCAGCCGATGGGGCCGTGGGTGATGTTGACGATGTCCCGGCTGGGACCGAGCACCACGCCTTTGCAGCCGGCGTAGGTGCAGCCGCGCATGGTGATGATTCCCGGTGTGGTCCGCACGTTGGCGGTGATTTCCGGGGTGGTGTTTTCCAGGGCCTCGTTGATCAGGATCTGTCTGGAGCGCTTGCGGGCCACCTTGGCCGGATACCTTGCCAGCAGCTCGGCCTTGACTTCGGCCGGCTCCCACGCCGCCTGTTTTTCGCTGGTTGTCGTTGTCATGTCTGCATTCTCCTTTGTGTCAGGCAATGGCCCTGCTCCCTTTTTCCCCGGTGCGGACGCGGACCGCATCGGCCAGCGGCACGACGAAGATCTTGCCGTCACCCGCCTTGCCGGTCCGATTGACGTCGATGATCGCCTCCACTACCTCCCCGACCTTCTTGTCCGGCACCACGGCGGTAACCATCCGCTTGGGATAGAGCTGTCCCTTGGCGCCTAACAGCGAAGCCGCCTCCTCGTATCCTTCCCTGGCCCCTTCCAGGACCAGCGGGTTGACGAAGCCCTTGCCCCGGCCCTGGGCCTCGTGGGCAAAGAAGGCATCGACGCCGCAGTCGGTCAGGGCCTGCTTGGTCTGGTTCATCATATTGATGCGGACAATGGCGATGACCTCTTTCATGACAGCACCCCTTCCACCGCGTAGGCGGTCTCCTTGACGCCGGAGCTGATGGTGTAGGATTCCTCCACCTCGGTCACGAAGATCTTGCCGTCACCGAAGGCGCCCTTGCCCGAGGAGCGCGCGGCCTCCATGATGGTGTCGATGACGAAATCCTTGTCCGCCGAATTGATGACGCTCATCAGCATGACCTTGGGGATCTCGTCGTAGGTGACTTCGCCGATTCTGATGCCGCGCTGCTTGCCGCGGCCGGCGACCGAATACTTGGTTACCGCCGGAAAGCCGGCCTCCATCAGGGCGGCAAGGACCTTATCCGCTTTTTCCGGCCGGACAATGGCTCTGATCATGGTCAACATGGTATGGTTCTCCTGTTTGCTGGTCGGGCGAGCTTTCAGGCCGTAACCCGACGGCTGTTTGTCACGTTCATAGAGTTCATCAAGTTTATCAAATCCCATCGGTTTCGTTGGGCTTCGCAAGCTCAGCCCAACCTACGGGGTTGCCCATCTCATCCGGCATCCGCTTCCCTGCAGGTTGGGTCAGGCCGCAGGCCGTAACCCAACATTTTGCGCAGGTCGTGGCGAGCTCCGCGAACCCCGGCAATCACCTGTTGGGCGAGCGTAGCGAAACCGTCATTGCCGGTTCAGTTCATCAGTCCGTAGTCCATGAGCAGCTTTTCCAGTTCCTCGATGGCCAGGGGCGTCGGGACCACGAACATTTCATTTTCGTCAATGGCCCTGGCCAGGCCCCGGTATTCGTCGGCCTGCCGGGCGTCGGGCTTCCAGTTGATGACCGTCTGCCGGTTGATTTCGGCCCGCTGCACGTCGTTGTCCCTGGGGACGAAATAGATCATCTGGGTGCCGAGTTTGCGGGCGAACTCCTGGATCATCTCCTTCTCGTTGTCGACGTTTCGGGAGTTGCAGATCAGCCCGCCCAGCCGCACGCTGCCGGACTGGGCGAACTTCATGATGCCCTTGCTGATGTTGTTGGCCGCGTACATGGCCATCATCTCCCCGGAGCAGACGATATAGATCTCCTCGGCCTTGCCGTCCCGGATGGGCATGGCAAATCCGCCGCAGACCACGTCGCCTAAGACGTCGTAAAAAGCATAGTCGAGGCCCACATTTTCCTCATAGGCGCCCAGGGACTCGAGCATGTTGATGGAGGTGATGATGCCGCGGCCGGCGCACCCCACTCCCGGCTCCGGGCCGCCGGATTCAACGCACAGGGTACCGCCGTAGCCGACCTTGCGGATATCGTCGAGTTCGACGTCCTCTCCCTCCTCCCGCAGGGTGTCGAGCACCGATTTCTGGGCCAGGCCGCCCAGCAGCAGCCGGGTCGAATCCGCCTTGGGATCGCAGCCGACCACCATGACCTTGCGGCCCATTTCCACCAGGCCCGCCACCGTGTTCTGGGTGGTGGTGGACTTGCCGATGCCGCCTTTGCCGTAAATTGCCACCTTTCTCATTGTCTTCCTCCTCTACCTCGTGGACGAAACCGCCGGAGCAGAGGCAGAGGAGAAGGTTCCTCCGCCCCGCGTCAGGCGTCTGTATTTGCAGGGGGAATGGCAAAGGCCGTGCCATGGCCTGAATTATTTTTTATTTCATGTGATATGAACAGGTTAGCCGGCCTTTTCGCCATTTTCCTGCCGGGGAAGGCAGAAAACCTTTTCGTGCTCCAGCGACAAAAATGGCGATGGTTCTACAATTTTGTGCAACCATGTCCGTCGCTCCAATAAATTATTCCAAAATTGTATTGAAATGAGCGGGAACAAAATTCTCTCTCGACATATCCTGTTGATATTTACACAGTAATTATATTTTCCCGCGCATGGCCCGAGGCTTGCAGGACAGTTGGCAGCGCCTCATTCCGCGCTGCGGGGACGAATGAGAAGAAGAATATGTTTGCGTGGCCGGCTGTGCAGGGAAAAATTCGTAGGTCGGGGTGAGATTGCGAACCCCGACACAACGCCGTGGGAATTGTTGGAGTTCGCGAGCTCACTCCAACGAAACTGTTTTGAAAAACCTGACAGACTGACGGCCTGCAGCATAACAGGCTCGGGGCAGGTGCCATGGAGAAAATGACGATAACGGAACACACCGAAACCATCGAGCTGACAGCGCTCTATGAAATCGCCCGGCTGATCGGCAGGGCGCACGACCTGGATTCCACCCTCACGTCCATTCTCAAGGTCCTGCACGATATCCTGCGCATGGAGCGGGCAACCCTGATCCTCCTGGACGACAGCGGCCGTTCCCTCTCCATCCGGGCGTCCTACGGGCTGAGCCATGACGAGGAGAAACGGGGGGTGTACCGGGTGAACGAGGGGGTGACGGGACGGATCTTTGCCAGCGGCGCGCCCTTCGTGGTCCCGGACATCCAGAGCGAACCGCTCTTTCTCAACAAGACCCGGTCCCGCCGGATCCATAAGGAGGAGCTTTCCTTCCTGGGCGTGCCGGTCCTGGTCGGGGGCGAGCCGGCGGGAGTGCTGACCGTGGACCGGCTGTTCGGGCTGGAAATACCTTTTGAAGAGGATATCCGCTTCCTCACCGTGGTCGCCACCCTGATTGCCCAGTTTCTGATGCTGAACAGGGAGATCCGCAGAAACGAGGCCCATCTGCGCGAGGAAAACCGCTCCCTCCGGGCGGAATTGACCCCGAAGTTCAGCCACCACAACATCCTCGGGCAGAGCAAGGTGATGCGCGAGGTCTTCTCGGCCATCAGCAAGGTTGCGCCTTCGAACGCCACCGTGCTGCTGCTGGGGGAATCCGGGACCGGCAAAGAGCTGGTCGCCCGGGCCGTGCACCAGGCCAGCGGCAGGCGCGGCAACCCCTTTCTCAAGGTGAACTGCGCCGCCCTGCCGGAAAACCTGCTGGAGAGCGAGCTGCTGGGGCATGAAAAGGGCGCGTTCACCAATGCCCTGGCCCTGAAAAAGGGGCGCTTCGAACTGGCGGACACCGGCACCCTCTTCCTCGACGAAATCGGCGAACTGCCGCTCGAACTCCAGGCAAAACTGCTGCGGGTACTCCAGGAGCAGGAGTTTGAACGCCTGGGCGGCACCGCCACCATCAGGGTCGATGTCCGGGTCATCGCCGCCACCAACCGCAGCCTGGAGGAAGCAGTCGCCAGGGGCCGCTTCCGTGCCGATCTCTACTACCGCCTCAATGTCGTGCCGATTGTCCTGCCGCCCCTGCGGGACCGGGCCGAGGACATCCCCCTGCTCCTCGACCATTTTCTGGCCATCAGCAACCGGCAGAACCGGAAAAAGGTGCACTTCTCCCGCGAGGTCATGGATTATCTTGTCCACTACCGGTGGCCCGGCAATGTCCGGGAGATGCAGAACCTGATCGAGCGGCTGGTGATCATGGCCGACCGGGAACAGGTGCTCCTCGGCGACCTGCCCGCCTTTGTCGCGGCCGAGCCCGAGGCGGAGCCTTCACCGCCGCCGCTCGCCGCCGCGGTCCGGACGCCGGCGGACAGAGGCCGCCGCAGGTCACTTGAGGAAATGGAACGGGAGGAAATCAAAGCGGCCCTGATGCGCCACGGCTGGGTCCAGTCCAGGGCGGCCCGCGAGCTGGGCCTCACCGCCCGGCAGATGGGCTACAAGATCAGGAAATACGACCTGCGCCGCCCCGAGTTCAACTGAACCGTGCCCCTCGCCCGGTTTGCCTGCATCGACAAACCCACCAGGCTTCAAACTTAAGACGGGCCGCACCAAACTGCCGCCTGCCGACTTTCCCCCAAAGCCTGGCGCCCCCTCATCCGCCCCTGCGGGGCACCTTCTCCCCAAGGAGAAGGGTGTTGTAAAATCCCCCTCTACCTCTGGGAGAGGGTGGCCGAAGGCCGGGTGAGGGGACGCCAACCCCACAGCGAAGCTGCAAACTCTTTCTGTCATCTGTCCTTCCATGAGAAGGCTTGTCAAGCAGTGTCCGACGTGGCGGACCACTTTTCCCCGCAAAACCCGTTCACGTCACGCTTCCATCCGCACTCGTCTGTAGGCCTTGCCGTTGG
>DSAE01000046.1 GCA_011372855.1 Desulfobacteraceae bacterium | reverse complement strand
GAAAAATCAAGCAGATAGGTGCGGGCAAAATTGGTGGAAATTTACTCCTGCAATCAATCGGCTTGAGGTTTATGGTAGTCTCCTCATTCGTCCCCGCCATCGGCGGGGTGGGGCGCTGCCGACCAATATCGGCGAGGGCCTGGTCATCATCGCCGCCATCTTCTTAGGCATCACCCTGCCCATTCTTCCCGTCCAGATTCTCTGGATCAACATGACCACCGCCGGCTTTCTCGGCCTGATGCTGGCCTTTGAGCCCAAGGAAGCCGGTATCATGCTGCGCCCCCCCCGCAACCTTGACACGCCGATCCTGACCCGGCGGCTCATTTCCCGGATCGTCCTGGTCGGCATCCTCCTGCTGATCAGCACCTTCATTCTCTTTCACATCGAACTGCGGCTGGGCGCGACCCTGGAGCAGGCAAGGACCGTGGCGGTCAACACCTTCGTGGTCATTGAACTCTTCTACCTGTTCAATTGCAGGTCCCTGACCAAATCCCCCTTTGGAGTCGGTTTTTTCACCAACCTGTGGGTGCTGGGCGGCGCCGGCCTGATGCTGCTGATCCAGCTCGTGTACACCTATGTCCCCACCATGAACCACCTCTTCCAGAGTTCCCCCATCTCCGGCCGTGCCTGGCTGTATATCGCCTGTGCCGGACTTGTCTCAAGCATCATCGTGGAAGTGGAGAAAAAGCTGCAAAAATAGGCTGCAGCTGTTTAGGCTGTAGGCTTTTAGGAGAGCTGTTTAGGCTGTAAGGCTTTTAGGAAGAATAACACTAATAGTCTACTGCCTGGAAAGCTAAACCGCTCATTCTGGCGCAGCCCTATCCAAACAGCCCATAGCCTGAAAGGCTCAAGCCTGAACTAAACGCCTACAGCCTAAAAAGCTTCAGCCTGGCCGAAGCCGTCTAAGCGGCTTCAGGCTTTTTCTTTCCAAAAATCCTGCCCAGCAGGATGCCCGTCTCGTAGAGCCCGAACAGGGGGAAGGACAGGAGAACGGTTGCCGTCGGTTCACCGGCGGTCAGCAGAAAGGCGAGGACCACTATGGCGATGTAGTAGTAGAACCGCTTGTCCCTGAAGTAGCCGGCGCTGACCAGACCGGCGCGGCTGATCATGAACATCAGGAAAGGGATTTCAAAGGCAATGCCGAAAGCCAGCACCGTCCGGGCGACAAAGGTAAGGTACAGCCCCAGGCGGGGCAGGGGCTGGAGATTGGGGCCGGCATAACTCATGAAAAAAGCGAGTATGCGGGGCAGCACGATAAAAAAAGAAAAAAAGACCCCGGCAAGGAACAGGAAGGAAGACCAGAAGACGATTATCCGCGCCAGCCGTTTCTCATGGTCCATGAGGCCGGGCGCAATGAACATCCACGCCTGGTAGACAATGACCGGAAAGCTGAGGACCACGCCCAGCAGCATGGAAAGTTTCAGGTAGGTGATAAACGCTTCGGTCAACCTGGTGTACACCAGTTTCTGCAGGGCCGGATACGCTGAAAACAGCGGCATCATGAAGAAGGCGACGATCCGGTCAATGAACAGGTAGGCCAGGCATGAGGCCAGAACGATGCTGATGATGATGCGGACCAGCCGTTTCCGCAGTTCCTTGTGATGCGGAGCAAAGTGCTCAAGGGCCGCATTCATTTTACTGCAGCTTCGGAATCACCGTCGGCCGCTTCGTCCGGGCCGGGATCCTGCGCCGCCGGGGGCGTGTCAGAGGCGGAGGGGGGAGGTTCGCTCGCCGCGGAGGGCGATTCGGGTGCCCGCTCCTCGGCCTCGGCACCTTCCCGGTCGGGAGACGCGTCTTCCCCTGGTTTTTTTTCCGGATCAGGCAGGGTAACGTCTTCGGCTTCCAGCAACTTGCCTTTCAGGTCCTCGGCCGCTTTATTCAGGTCGGACTTGACCGAACCGAGAAGATTCTCCTCGTCGGCCAGGCTGGCCTTGACCTGGTTCAGGGTCTTTTTCAGCTCGAGAATGGTTTTGGCCACGGACTTGGCGAGGTCCGGCAGCTTGTCAGGGCCGACAACGATGAGCCCGACCGCCAGGATAACGAGCATTTCAGGAAGACCGATTCCAAACATGTTCCATACTGGGTAGTATTGTCGACCAGGGTATTATATTCATCGAAATTGGAAATGTACGGGATTTGCCCCAACCTGTCAAGGCGGACGGATTGGTGCGGCCGCGGGAATAATCCGCCGGCAGCCTCCTACTGTTCGAGCATGAATTCGTAGGGCAGTTCCGAGCGTTCGAGGTGTTTGAAAATCTTTTTCAGGGCGTAGAGGTTGGGGACGGTGAAATTCACTTCCCAGGCGGGAGTTGTGGTCGGTCTGTGGGTAAGGGCAATGATATCGACTATCTTCATTTCACTGGGAGCGACGGAAAGCAGCATGAACAGCCGCTGGCGGTTGGCGGCGAATATAACCACCTTCTGGGGCTTGGCCACCATGGTGTTTTTCAGGTCCCAGCGCACGTCCACCGCCTCTTCGCGCTGAAATTTGATTTTCTGCAGCTGGGCGCAATCCTTGTGGTGGAGCGACAGCCCCCGTTCGCTCAGCAGGCCGAAAATTCCCTTGTCCAGAGGCGTGGGCTTGCAGCAGGCCGACGATTTGACCACAACCGGGTCAATGGTGGAGAGCTCAACCCGGTTGAAAACTCCGGTCGGGGACTGGAGGATCTCCTGGCCGGCGAAAAGGCCGGTCCTGATTTCATAGATCAGCTCCCGCAGCCGGATCTTGCCCATGCCGACCTGCAGGTAAAGTTCACCCAGGGATTCAATGCCGAAATATTCGAGCACGTCCCCCATTTCATCCTTCTGGATAATTTCAAAGGGAAGGCCGTACCGCTTCATTTCCTGGTGCAGAACCGACTCACCGATTCTCTCCGTCACCTCCTTGCGCCTGCTTCGAAACATTTTGACCAGTTCCGACCTTGCCCGCGGGGTCTGACATTTCTGCTGGATGTCGGGATCAAAATTGACCGGCTTGCTCTGGCGGATGATCTTGATCACGTCGCCGTCGCTGAGGACATGGTCCGGAGCCACGCGTCGGTTGCCGATCATGGCCGCGATGCAGGTCTGGCCGATGGCGGTGTGGACGCTGAAGGCGAAATCGAGGGCGATGGAATTCACCGGCAGACAGATCAGGTCGCCCTGCGGAGTGTAGGTATAGATCTCCTTGCGGCCGCTGGCTGCGATCATGTCCCGGTAGGAAACCGCCTCGTCGCTGCCGAGGATATCAAACATTTCCTGGAGGTTCTTGACAAACCGGCCTCTTTTCTTCGCGTCCCCGCTCCAGTAGCGGACCAGTCCCCGCTGCGCGCGGAGGGCCATTTCCTCGGTCCGGATCTTGAAGAGGTATTTTTTGCCTTCAATATTGGCCCGGGCGTGCAGCCCCTGGTACCCGGTCGGTTTCGGGTTGGCGATAAAATCCCTGATCGTTCTGGGAATGGGCGGATAGATCCGGTTCAGGGTGCCCAGGGCCTCGTAGCAGGACTTGCGGTCGGCAACCACGATCAGTATTTCCTGGGGGCTTTCGATTTCCTTGATCAGGATCCGGTGTCTGGCGTCGTAATACCCCCACAATCCCTTGGTCCGCAGCGAAACCCGGCCGTCAACGCCCTCGAAGGCGAAGGCCGCCCGCAGTTGCTCGACGATCTTCAACGCCCTGCTGTCCTGCTTGAGCTTGTTGATGTGCTGCCGCAACCGGCTGCCCTGGCGGGGAAACTTGTAGGCCAGGGCCAGGTTGTACATCTCGCGCTTGATGGCGAACAGGCCGAGGATGGTGGCCAGGGGTGCATAGATATCGAGGGTTTCGTCCGCGACCTTCTGCCGTTTATGGCGCGGCATGGAGGAAAGCGTCCGCAGATTGTGCAGGCGGTCGGCAAGCTTGACCAGCATCACCTCCGGTTTGGCCGCGGCGCCGCTGAAAATTTTCCGGTGCACCATCTTCTTGAAAGTCTGCTTGCTGCCGCTGAAATGTGTCAACTTGGTGCATCCCTCGACAATGGCCTCGACATTGCCGCCGAATTTGTCCTTGATGAGGGCGGGAGTCACATACGAAACATCCTCGACGGTGTCGTGCAGGAGGGCTGCCGCCAGGATTTCGGCGTCGCGGATATCGAGTTCTTCGGCAAGAATACGGGCCACGTTGCAGGGATGCATGATATAGGGGTCCCCGGATCGGCGCCATTGCTCCCCGTGCGCCTCCAGGGCGAAATCCAGCGCCTGCCAGAACACCTGGGTTTCAGGCCCCGAACCGATCAGGCCCTGCATCACCCGCCGGTATTGCTCAATATTCTTATACTGCATGGAGGCTGTCAGTGGGGTATGCTTGAATTCCCCGTTCCGTCCGCGGCATGCTCCCGCACGGTCCTTTGCCGCCGGTCCAGCCGACCCGGACGGACAATGCGCCTGCCCGTCCCGGCCCCCGGTTTGCGGAACCTTCCTGCTTTCCGGCAGGTGATGAAAATTCCCTTTTATGATTTATGGACAGACAGTGGTTCATAAATAGTGTAAGATACGAAAAATGATCAGGATCCAAGTGTTATCCGGGCCACTCTATCAAATGTTGCCGGTCGAACAAAGAAAAATATATGGCCGGAGTTTCCGCATGGTGTTCAACTCATCCATCAAAAGATAATGCCTCTGTTCTGATTTAACCAATTTATTTTCATAATGAAAAAGCGCTTCGCCAAACATCCCTCCATACGGACCCTGAAAACAAGCCGGCACAAGGGTCATCCCGACCGGCTCGACCACCGCACCCTCCTTGCCGACCGCCTCCTTGCCTTCCTTGCCGGGAAGGAGAAGCCCGTCGGTCTTGGGGAAATGATCATCGGCCTGGATCTGCCCCGGCATGACCGCAAATCGATCAGGGAAATCCTGGCCGGGCTGGAAAAAAAAGGCCGGATCATCCGCCAGGGGAACAGGTATCTGCCCGCCGGTGACGCGGGCCTGATCAGGGCTGTTCTGGAGCTGAACAGCAGGGGGTTCGGTTTCGCCCTCGTTGCCGGCGCCGCCGAAAAAGGCAAGGATCCGTTTATCTCGCGGTCCAACCTCAACGGCGCCAGCCACGGCGACACGGTGCTGATCCGGATCATTTCCACCGACAGGGCAAGACCCGAAGCCCGGGTCGTCAAGGTGCTCGCCCGCGGCATCACAGCATTGTGCGGCATTTATACTTCGGCCGGCAGGAAAGGATTCGTGACTCCGGACAACGAACGGTTGCCGTTCTCGGTCCTCATCCGCCCCGGCAACACCCTCGGCGCCCGCCCCGATACAGCCGTGCTGGTGGAAATGCTCGATTACGGGACCGGCGGCCGCCCACCGGAAGGCAGGATCATCGAAATACTGGGCGACCCGTTGAGCGCCCGGGTGCAGATCAGGATGGCCATTGAACAGTTCGAACTTGCCCGCACCTTCCCCTCCCGGGTGGAAAAGGAAGCGGCGGGACTGACCCCTCTGACCGAATGGGGCGGAAACCGGCTCGACCTTCGCGAGGTGCCGCACGTGACCTTTGACGGAGATGATGCCAAGGATTTTGACGACGCCGTCGCGGTCGAGCGGCATGGATCGGGGTACCGGCTGTATGTTTCCATCGCCGACGTCAGCCACTATATCGCTGTCGGCTCGGCCCTCGACATTGAAGCGTACCGCCGCGGCACCAGCGTCTATTTTCCGGATCTGGTCATCCCCATGCTGCCCGAGCGGCTGTCCAACGACCTGTGCAGCCTGGTGCCGGACCAGGACCGGCCGGCGTTTACCGCGATCCTTGATTTCAACAACAAGGGGCAACGCATCGGCCAGAAATTCGGCAAAAGCATGATCCGCAGCCGGCAGCGGTTCACCTACACCACGGTTCGGCGGATACTCTATGACGGCAACCCCAAGGCACGGAAGGCCCACCAGCCGCTGCTGCCCATGCTGGACGCCGCGAAAATCCTTGCCGACCTGCTGATGCGCCGGAGGATGCAGCGCGGGGCCATCGGCTTCGACATCCCGGAACCGGAAATCACCCTGGCGGAAGACAAGGTGGCGGCCATCGGCAGGGCCGAACGCAACCGGGCCCACAAGCTCATCGAAGAGTTCATGCTTGCCGCCAACGAGGCCGTGGCCGAGACCATGGACCGCAAGGGCCGGCCGGTGCTCTACCGCATCCATGAACGTCCCGACCCGATCAAAGTCGAGCAGTTCACCGAAACAACCCAGGCCATGGGACTTTCGCTGCCCCGTTTCGAGCTGTCCCCCTCCTGGTTTGCCGGAGTCGTCAAGGAAGCGGAGCACTCCCCGGCCCAGTACGTCATCAACAACCTCATGCTCCGGACCATGCAGCAGGCCCGCTACTCGCCGGAAAATACGGGGCACTTCGGGCTGGCTGCCGAGTACTACCTGCACTTCACCTCGCCGATCCGGCGCTACCCCGACCTGGTCGCCCACCGGGCCCTGCACAACCTGCTCGACCGGTCCGGCGGGAAGGAGGAACAGCCCCCCATCCTGCCCGGCGGGGTCAGCCTGGAGGAAGCCGCCCTGCATCTGTCCCGGCGGGAAAGGGTCTCCGTCGATGTCGAGCGCAACATCCAGTCCCGGCTCAGCTGTCTTTTCCTCCTGGACCATGTCGGGGAAGAATTCGATGCGATTATTTCCGGGGTCGGCGCCTTCGGGCTTTTCGTCGAACTGCTGGAATCATTCATCAGCGGCGCCGTCCCGGTGGCCGAGCTGACCGATGACTACTATATTCTTGACAACCGGGCCCATAAATATATCGGCGAACGGACCGGCAGAACCTATCAGTTGGGCGACCTGCTCAAGGTCCGGCTGGACCACGTTGACATCCTCGCCAAAAAAATTACATTTCTGCCGGCCGCAACGGACAATTAGGAGACCGCAATGCCCTCTTCCGCGCCCCCGGATATTGTCGTCAGTTTTGAACAGGTCGATTTCAGCTATAACGGGGAACCCGTTCTGCTGGACGTGAACCTCCAGATTCACGATCGGGAGATGATCGGGATCATCGGCCCCAACGGCGGCGGCAAAACCACCCTTCTTCGCCTGATTCTGGGGCAGCTGAAGCCCGACCGGGGAAAAATTCTCGTCTTCGGGCAGCCTCCGGACAGGTCGTCCCATCGTCTCGGATATGTTCCCCAGCACATGCAGTTCGACAGCAATTTTCCGGTCTCCGTGCTGGACGTGGTCCTCATGGGGCTTGCCGGGAAAAGCGGCCCGGGACCGTTTTCCGGGAAACTGAAGAAGACCGCCGAGCTGGCGCTGGCAAGCGTCGATCTGCTGGCGTACCGGACCCGCTCCTTTGCCGAGTTGTCCGGGGGGCAGCGTCAGCGGGTCCTCATCGCCCGGGCGCTGGCTTCTTCCCCCGACATGCTGCTGTTCGACGAACCGACGGCCAATGTCGATACGTCCGCCGGCGAAAAATTGTACGAGATCCTGGAAAATCTGAACAGGAAAATGACCATCCTGATCGTTTCCCATGACATCGGCTTTGTCAACCATCACATCTCCAGCGTGGTCTGCGTCAACCAACGGGTCCATGTTCACCCGACAAGCCAACTGGCCGGGCACAATATCATCGACCTGTACGGTCACGATATGTCCCTGATCCGCCACGATCACCGCTGCTCCATCAAAGGCCACTCGACGAATGCTCCAGTTTCTGATTGATCTGCAGCAGTTCCGTTTTCTGCAGTATGCCCTGCTGACCGGAATCATGGCGTCCATTGCCTGCGGCATCGTCGGCAGTTATGTCACTGTCCGCCGCATGACCTATATCGCCGGCGCCATAGCCCACTGCACCCTCGGCGGCATGGGAGTGGCCGGATATTTCAGCAAGGAGCAGGGCTGGACCTTTCTCACCCCGCTCACCGGGGCGACACTGGCCGCTCTGCTGGCGGCCCTGATCATCGCCTACATGCTCAACCGGGCCAGCATGCGGCTGGATACCGTCCTCAGCGCGGTCTGGGCGATCGGCATGGCCATCGGCATAATCTTTATCAGCAAGACAGGAGGGTACAACGAGGACCTGATGAGCTATCTCTTCGGCGACATCCTGATGGTCTCGGACAGGGATCTCCTCCTGATCGCGGCGCTTGACCTGATCCTGGCTGTTGTCGTCTTTTTTCTGCACAATCAGCTGCTGGCGATCAGTTTCGACGAGGAATTCGCCAGAATTTCCGGAATCCGGGTCGCCCTCTACAACACGGTCTTTCTCTGCCTGATTGCGCTGACGGTCGTGCTGCTGGTGCAGGTGGTGGGCATAATCCTGGTGGTGGCCCTGCTTTCGCTGCCCGCGGCGGCGGCGGGGAAATTGACTGTCCGGCTGCCGGCCATGATGCTGCTGGCCGTTTTCCTGAGCCTGATCAGCACCACCGGAGGACTGATCATCAGCTACGTTCCCAATCTGCCGGCCGGCGCCACCATCGTCATCGTCGCCGCCCTGCTCTATCTGGGCTGCTCTTTCCTGGAAAAATTCCGGCGTTGACCGGTAACGCCTGCATCCCGATCTCTTTTCTTCTCTTGACGAACCTCTCCATATTCAATAAAGAGAAGGGAAAGATGCGCGGATGACGGGCCTGCATCCCGCGAACCGATCCACCGCCCGTCGATGATCGATCCCCGCTGCAACCAAGGCATGAGAGGCTATCAATGAAAGAGACAAGCTGGTACATGAATGTATTGTCCAACCCCTTTTTCCGCGGACTGGCAGTGGGCCTTGTCTTATGGCTTTTTTTCTGGTTCCGCTCCATGCTGCGGATACGGGAATTGATCAATAATGTCAAAAAATTGCGCGAACACCTACACACCAAGCTTGAAATCGACTCGGCGGAAAACGAACGGCGCAAGCAGGAAATCGAAAAGCTCAAGCAGGAACGGGACAACCTGCGCAACATGATCCAGGTATTGAACCAGAAGCCGGGCCGGCAGGAAATCCGGCAGGCCCAGGTTTATCAACGGGCCATCGATATCATGTTTGAAAAAGCCCCCGGTTTTGCCCCTGCCTGGCAGATCACCCTCAAGGAGGCCGAGGAGGAATTGCAGAACGCCGAACGTGGCATCATTCCCTTTTTCAAACGCATCACCGGTACCCCGGCCAGAGGGCACGACGAAGATTTTGAGACCGAACGGAAAAAAGCGCTGGAAATGAAAAGCTCCGACGCCTGAACCGATTTATTTCCGATCCGCATCTGTGCATCATGGCTGCTGACAGGCAGCATCCCCGACATTTGCCCGGCACGGCCATCATTCTGGTCGGCCCCCGTTATCCTGAAAATATCGGCGCCGCCGCCCGCATTGCCTTGAATTTCGGCATCAGCCAACTCATCCTGGTCGCGGGAGAACGGCCCGACGAGGAGCGGATGCTGAAAATGGCCACCCACAAGGCCGCCCACATCATCCGCGACATGGTGGTGTGCGAGGATGCGGCCGAGGCCGCCGCCCCTTTTCAATTCATTGTGGGGACCACCGCCCGCCGGGGACGGCAGCGGGTCCTTGAACAGACACCCCGTGAGGTTATGGCCCGGCTTGCCCCGCTCGCGGTCAACAACCGGACAGCCCTGATGTTCGGCCCGGAGAACACCGGCCTGACCAACAGGGAACTCGACCTCTGCCAGTTCACCTCCACCATCGCGACCGCCGATTTTTCCTCGTTGAACCTGGCCCAGGCCGTGGCGATCCACTGTTACGAACTGGCCATGGCAATGAACCAGCCGACGGCCAAGGTTGACCAGGCTTCCGACTACGCCAGTTCCCAGCAGTTAGAAGGGATGTATCGACACATTGAAGAGGTGCTTGCCCGGACCACCTTTCTGGGAGATTTCAACCGCACCTACTGGATGCGGAATATCAGACAATTCTTGAGCCAGGTGCGGCTCAAGAAGAAAGAAGCCGGCATGATCCGCGGGGTTTGCCGGAAGTTTCTCTGGCATGCAGGAAACAGGAGACAGGAAACAGGAGACAGATAGGAAAAGTCGGCAGCATGCCAGAAGACAGGGGACAGAGGTAGGATGAGAAGGCTGGTCTTCCTCGCGAGCTGTGATAGAATCACGCTCAAAAGATTAACGCAGTCCAAGAGGCTGCAAAGAGAGGAGGACCAGCCATGCATAGAATAACGATAG
>DSAE01000092.1 GCA_011372855.1 Desulfobacteraceae bacterium | reverse complement strand
TCTCCGGTGCTCAGCAAGTGACAATGGGACATTTTGCTGAGCTTGATGCATGAATGCATAATGAAAATTATGGTAATATTTCTGCAGCCTATCTGCTTGATCTACCGTTATGTTATTCATGAGCCGGCATTATACCAGAAGTCAGAAGCCGGAAAAGATTTGCAGCTTTGCTGCCGGTATATTGCCAATGATGCAAATCGCCATCGGGACCAGGATAAAATCTGATCGCAGCGGTGCCGGGAGATCTATTGCCGCGCTTTCATTTCTGCATCATATCGGCTGTTCTCTTCGACCGTTAATCAGTTTACCGCTTCCAGGATAATGTCAACCCGCATGGTCTCGCCGGAACGTTCAATGGTCAGGGTGATCGTATCGCCGACCTCGTGCAGTTCCAGCTCATCGCGCAGTTCGTTATAATCCCCTACTTCCTTTTCATTGACGGCAATGATGACGTCACCGAGGACAATACCGCCGGCGACCTCCCTCGTTCCCTGGAGTCCGGCCTTTTCGGCCGCGGAGCCGGGCTGGACATTGATGACCAGGACTCCCTCGACATTCAGTTCCCGCGCCAATTGCTTGTTGGCGAGACTGACGCCAAGGCCGGGGCGGATGACCTTGCCGGTCCGGATGATTTGCGGCACCACCCCGTTTACTTCGCTGACCGGCACGGCAAAACCTACCCCGGCGCTTCCGCCCGACGGACTGTAGATCGCCGTGTTGACGCCGATCAGCCGGCCGGCGCTGTCAAGCAGGGGGCCGCCTGAGTTGCCCGGATTGATCGCGGCGTCGGTCTGGATAACCCCGTGAATGGTGCGGCCTGTGACTGAGGTGATTTCCCTGTTCAGGGCGGAAACCACGCCGGTGGTCAGCGTCTGGTCCAGGCCGAAAGGATTGCCGATGGCAAATACCTTCTGGCCGACCAGCAGGTCATCCGAATCGCCGATCAGGATCGGATGCAGCTTGGAAGCCGGAGCCGAAATCTGCAGCACTGCTATATCCTGATCCGGAGCGGCGCCGACCAGCACTCCCTTCCAGGTTGTCCGGTCCGCCAGGGTCACCTCTATGCGGCTGGCATCACTGATGACATGATAATTGGTGACAACCCGGCCCTGTTTGTCCCAGACAAATCCCGAGCCCGTGCCCTGGGGAATTTCATAGACATTCAGGTTGAAAAGGTTGCGCCTGACCGCAATGCTGGTGATATAGACCACCGATGGCGATGCGCTGCGAAAGAGTTCGATGGTGTTTTTTTCGTCCTCGGCCAGGTCCCCGCGCGCCGTCACCGGCCGCGGTATCGCGTCCGGATCGTACAGGCCGGGCTGAAAGGTCTGATAGGCCAGCCAGAGCCCGATGAGGGACAGAATCAGAAGCACGCCCGGATGAACTCTGCCCGCCTCGTAATTCCACGATGGTTCCGTCCCGCTGAACTTAAGCCGAGGGGTGATTTTGCGGACAGCTGTCCGGAAACGTTTGTCTGACTGCATCAATACCGGTCCCGCGCCGTTCCGCCGTGAGTTCGAAGAAGCGTCCAACGGTTCCGTCGTTCTGTTCATCCACGTTTACCTTGTCGCGATGTGCACGTCCATGTCGGGACAGAAAAAGGGTACATGGCGTTGTTCTCCGTCGGCGATAATGACGCGGTGATCGGGGTGGAAGGGGTCGATCCTTTCCGGGGGAAAAAGCCGTCACCGTCATGCCGGGCCGCCAATCGGCTCAGATGTCGAGCAGCATCCGCGCCACCATGAAAAACATATACACCCCGAGTATATCAATGGAGGTCGTCACAAACGGTCCGGTGGCGACGGCCGCGTCGATTTTCAGGCGTTTGAGCACCAACGGCACCAGGGTGCCGACCGTAGCGGACATGGTCATGACAAAAAACACGGCAAAGCCGACGACCAGGCCGAGGCGGACCGTTTCGGAATGCCCGAGCCAGGCGAGAAGACCCAGCAGAAGACCGAACACCGTCCCCAGAATCAACCCCACCTTGAACTCCTTGAAGATGATTCTGACGAAGTCCTCCACGTTGACCCGGCCGGTGGCCAGGCCTCGCACCACAATGGTTGAGGACTGGGTGGCGATGTTGCCCCCCATGCCGATGACGATGGGGATGAAGGAAGCCAGCGCCAGGGTCTTCATCAGCACGCCTTCAAAGGTGGTAATAATGAACATGGCGGCAATGCCTCCCAGCCATGAAGCAGAAAGCCAGGGGGCCCTGATGAAGGCGCTCTGGGCGGTGGATTTGAAAAGGATTTCCTGGTCCTTGCCGGCGCCGGCCATCTGCAGGAAATCCTCCGTGGCTTCATCCCGGATGACATCGATCACGTCGTCAACCGTGATGATACCCACCAGCTTGAAGGTCGCGTCCACGACCGGCAGAGCCAGGAGGTTGTATTGGGAGACCAGGTGCGCCACCTCCTTCTGGTCGGTGTCGGTGGTCACGGAAATGACATTGGTGTTCATGATGTTTTTCAGTTGCCGGTGCATCGGCTGCAGTATCAGCTCACGCAGGGACAGGACGCCGGCAAGCTGACCTTCGCCGTGGGTGATGTACAGGTAGAACACCATCTCCTTGTCCTCGCTCCGCTTCTGAACCTTCCTGATTGCCTCCTCGACCGTCAGGTCCTCGTCCAGGTACATGAAATCCGGCGACATGAGACCGCCGGCCGTTTCCGGATGGTACTTGAGCAGTTCCGCTACCTCGATCCGGTCCGCCGCCTCCATGTGGGTCTGAATTTCACGGGCAAGTCCGTCCGGCAGGGCTTCGAGGAGGTCGACGGCGTCATCGGAGGCCATGCTGGTGACCACCTTGGCCAGATACTTGGGCGAGAATCCCTCAACCAGCTCAACCATGATTGATTCGTCCAACTCGCTGAGGAAATCCGCAACACTTTCGGTCTGGGCGATAATCTGGAAAATGTCCTTCTGTTCGATGGGGTTCAACGACCGAAACACCCAGGCGAGATCGGCGGGATGGGTCTTACGCACCAGTTTGACTATATTGTCGACTGCTTTTCTCCGGTGCAGGCGCCGCAAAGTATCCAACAGCACCTTTCCCTCACTGCCGATCATTTCACGTTTGGGTGATTTTTCCATGGAACTGTTTCTCAGGACGGGGTGGACATCGGGATCGGTTACAGCCAGCAGCAGAAACTGGAGAAATTAGCAGACAATGACGGAAAAAGCTATTGCAAAAGCCCTGAGTGCCGGGCAAAAAGTAAAACGGCAAAACCGCAAATCATGGCCGCCAGTCCGACAACACGGAGCTGCCCCGGAGGAATCTGCGTCAGTTGCCGCAGCCAACGCTGCATTGCTTCCGGAAAAGCCGCGTAGGGCAGTCCTTCGAGGACCAGAATGAGACCAATCAGGACGATAAAAAGTTTCATGCCTGTCAACGTAACAAAAGGGGCGACGGGCTGCAATATCTCCGACAAATGGATTGACAATAATAAAAAAAAAACTAATTTTTACATCAATTTCACAGGTAGGAAGGTCTGCACGACAAAGACGGCTGTTTTGCCGATCCGGGTACTGTATCAGGCAATATCGGGTTTCGATATTGCAATCTCGACAACCTCGCATACATGCTCCGACAAGTTGACGTGTATTACGGTATAGCAACGGCATACCGCGCCGGACCATTCCTGCTGCCTCCCCTGAACCGACAATCCTTAACCTGATATCATCCATCCATGACAGAACCACCTTCATCACGGTATGCAGAAGCAGGTGTCGACATCGACAAGGGCAATGAATTTGTCCAGCGTATCAAAAATATCGTCGCCACGACACAAACCAGAGGCGTCCTGACCGATATTGGGGGTTTTTCAGGCCTTTTCGCCATTGGCAATATGGGCATTGAAGACCCTGTTCTCACCGCTTCCACCGATGGCGTCGGCACCAAGCTCACAGTGGCCAAACTGTGCGATCGTCACGATACCATCGGTATTGACCTGGTGGCCATGTGCGTCAATGATATCGTGGTCAGCGGGGCCAGGCCGCTTTTTTTTCTCGACTATTTCTCGATCAGCAAACTGGATCTCGAAGTAGCCACCGATGTGGTCACAGGTATCTCCCGTGGCTGCAAGATAGCCGGCTGCGCCCTGATCGGCGGGGAAACCGCTGAAATGCCCGGGCTGTACCAGCACGGCGATTATGACATTGCCGGTTTTGCCGTCGGCATCGCCGACCGGAACAAGATCATAGACGGCAGCGACATCCGGGTCGGCGACAGGATCATCGGCCTGGCCTCATCCGGACTGCACAGCAACGGGTATTCTCTGGTGCGGAAAATCTGTTTCGAGGAAATGGGTCTGTCGGTTGACGATCAGATCGATGAATTCGGCAGCAGTCTGGGGGAAGAGCTGCTGCGGCCGACACGGATTTATGTGGAACCGGTTTTGAAGACCCTGCGCAGCTATGCGATAAACGGTCTGGTGCACAATACGGGCGGCGGGTTCATCGACAACGTACCCAGGATTCTGCCCGCCGGCTGCAGGGCCGTGATTGATCCCGGTTCATGGCCGGTCCCGCCTGTCTTCGATTTCCTGCAACAAAACGGTGGAATTTCCGCCTCCGAAATGTATCGCACCTTCAACATGGGCATCGGCATGATGGCCCTGGTCAATGATGAAATAGTAGAAGACGTGATGCAGCAGTTCCGGGCTTTTGGAGAATCCCCCTATGTGATCGGGGAAGTACAGTCAGCCGACGAAAACGACGGCCGGCGGATCACCATCAAGGGGATTGTCGAGTAATTGCCCGTCCGGCGTCGGGAAGTCAGCAGTCGGCAGTTGGCAGTTAAGCTTGCAGCTTCGCTGTTGGTTTGAAGAACACTCACCCAGACAAGGTGACAGAGGCAAGCGTAGGTTGGGGTGAGGTCACGAACCCCAACGCAACCGCTTGAAATTGTTAGGGTTCCGAGCTCACCCCAACCTGCGAAACTCAAAACCCCGCACCCCTTTCCCCGGCGCAGCCGGAAATTCCTAAACTGCAGACTCATGAATAACATAACGGTAGATCAGGCAGATAGGATGCAGAAATTACGGCACGCCAAAAGACCCCTTGGCATTACTGCAATCAGGAATCGATCCCGATCCCGATAGCGATCCCGATCCCGACAGCGATCCCGATCCCGACAGGTGTAAATTTTCTTCAATCCAGCGCAGGAAATATCTCATCGAAATCGATATCGGTATCGAAATCGAAGCAATGCCGCCACACCAGGTCGGCTGCGCAAACATGTTATTCTCCTCAATCGTCCCCGCAGCGCGGGGTGGGGCGCTGCCGACTGCCGACTCCGGGGGCGGAGCCGGGCTCAGCCGGCGCCGCAGTCCCGGCTGCCGCCCTTGATCTTGTACAGGGCGTGGCGCAGTGCCGGCAGGACCACCTCGATGTTTTCCCGGGCCGCCTTCCTGCTGCCCGGCAGATTGATGATCAGGCTGTTGCCCCGAATGCCGGCTATTCCTCTTGACAACATGGCATTGGGCGTCTTCCGCAGGCTCGCGTGGCGCATGGCCTCGGCAATACCCGGAATCTGCCGCTCAACGACCTCGATGGTCGCCTCAGGCGTCACATCCGATGGCGCCACCCCGGTACCGCCCGTGGTCAGGATAAGATCAATGCACCGTTCGTCCGCCCAGTTCCGGAGGGTGCCGACAATCAGATCATGCCTGTCGGGGATCACCGCATAGTCGATCTGGACGTATCCCTCCCCGCGAAGCATCTCGCAGAGCAGCGGGCCGCTGGTGTCCTCCCGCTCGCCCCTGGACCCCTTGTCGCTCAGGGTCAGGACTCCGAAGGTATACGTTTCGTCCTCAACCTTCACTGGTGCTATTCTTCCGGCTTGGCTTCGACGATGATCTTCTCGGCCAGGTGAGCCGGTACCTCCTCATAATGGGAGAACCTGACCTGGAACGTTCCGCGGCCGCCGGTCATGGAAGTGAGATCCGGGGCATACAGCATGATCTCCTTCTGTGGGACATGGGCGCTGATCACCTCGTACTTGTCGGTGGAGTCCATGCCGAGCACCTTGCCCCGCCGGCTGTTGAGGTCGCCCATGACATCGCCGACATGCTCCTTGGGCACCTGGATGGTCACCTCCATGATCGGTTCCAGCAGGACCGGATTGGCTTCCTTGACCGCCTTCTTGAATGCCAGGGAGCCGGCGACCTTGAATGCCATTTCCGACGAGTCAACGGTGTGATAGGAACCGTCCACCAGGTAAACCCTGACATCGACGAACGGATAACCGGCGACGACTCCTTTCTCCATGGCTTCCTGGATGCCCTTGTCTACCGCGGGGCGATACTGCTGAGGAATGACGCCGCCCACAATCTTGTCGACAAACTCGTAGCCGCCGCCGCGGGGAAGGGGTTCAATCTCAATCCAGCAGTCCCCGAACTGGCCCCGGCCTCCGCTCTGCTTCTTATGCTTGCCCTGCACCCTGGCCTTCCCCTTGATAGTTTCCCGGTATGGAATCCTGGGGACCTTCAGCTCGAGATCAACCCCGAACTTCCTTTTCAACTTATCGCCAATGACCTCAAGGTGAACCTGGCCCACTCCCGATATCAACACTTCATGGGTCTGCTGCTGCCGGGTCAGCTTCAGAGTGAGGTCCTCATCGAGCATCCTGGTAATGGAAGAGAACAGCTTTTCCTCGTCCCCCTTGCTGGAGGTCACCGCGTAGGTGATAACCGTATCCTGGGGAACAAGGGGGTCAAAGACGATCGGATGTGTTTCGGCGCATAGGGTGTCGCCGGTGGTGGTCTCCTTCAGCTTGGCCACGGCAACGATCATGCCCGGGACAGCCTGATCGACCGGTTTCTGGTCCTTGCCTTCCATGACATAGAGTTGTCCGAACCGCTCTGACGTGGACTTGGTGGCGTTATAGAAGGAGTCGCCGGCAAGAACGCCGGAATAGACCCTGAATATGGTCAGGCGGCCGGCAAAAGGATCGGCCATGGTTTTGAAAACCTGGGCGGAAAAGGGTGCTTCGACCAAAGCCGGCCGTTCCTCAAGTTCGCCGGTCTTGGGATTAGTGCCGACCTGCGGCGGTCTCTCTTCGGGGGAAGGAAGCAGGTCGGCGATGGTGTCAAGCACCAGGCTTGTTCCCAGGTTCTGCAGGGGAGCGCATACGCAGACCGGGGCTATTTTGCCGTCTCGGACCGCGGCGGTGAGCCCGGCTCTCAGTTCCTGGTCGTTCAGCTCGCCTTCTTCAAGAAACTTTTCGATCAGGTTGTCATCCGTCTCGGCCACGTATTCCATGAGGTTTTCCCGGAGCATCATTGCTTCTTCGGCCAGTTCGTCCGGGATGTCGCCCTCCTCCGCCTTGCCGCTGCCGTCGGTTTTGAAAAAGAAGGCCTTATTGGCGGTGATATCGACAACTCCCCGAAAATTCTCCTCGGCCCCTATGGGCAGAAAGAGAACCACGGGATTCAGATCAAAGCCGGAACGGAGTTCCTGCACTGTCTTGGAAAAATTTGCCCGCTCCCTGTCCATCTTGGTGATGCAGATAAGGCAGGGCAAGTTCTTCGCCCGGACGAACTCGACATACTTGTCCGTCTGGTTGCGTACACCAAGCACCGCCCCCACGACCAGGACCGCGCTGTCCGCCACCTGCACCGCGAACTTTGCTTCATTGACGAAATTATCGTCACCAGGGGTGTCGGCCAGAAAGATTTCCCTTTTTTTCCATGTCAGATGGCCGAAACCGGTGCTGATGGTAATATGGCGCTTGATCTCCTCGGGCTCAAAATCGAGGGCTGCTGTGCCTTCCTCAACCTTGCCGAGACGTTTCGTCGTGCCGGCGGTGTAGAGGAAAGCCTCGGCCATCGTGGTTTTGCCGCTGTTGCCATGGCCGATTATAACCGTATTCCTGATCTGTCTGACATCGTGCATAAAGGCCTCCGGTGAACGGTTAACTATTGAACGGCATGAATACGGGTGCACCTTTCCTCATCATGCGGTTGAGAGACGTCTGGAGGCCGGCCCTGCTGATGTCAACCGGCATGGACGCTCTCATTTCGATCGATGGTCGAAGTATCCCGCCGTCATGATCGCTCCCGAAGGGAGACAGGGCATCCCCAGCCGGAAGTTATTATTGAAATTCAGAGAAAAAGAAGTTTCTCTTTTACCGCAGGAATGGTAACCATCTGGACCAGCATCACAGCTTTATATTCCTATTATCCTTGGGAAGTCAAGCAATAACATTTGTTTGCGGAGCGATCCGATACGGACCATGAACGACCGACCCAGTGCATTTACCGGAAGAATTGCCAGGTCAGCCGGCGCGGTGAGCGGAGCCGTCATGTGCAGCCGGGTTCTCGGCCTGATCCGTGAGCAGATCTTCGCCGGCATGTTCGGGGCCGGATACGCCTATGACGCCTTCGTGGTCGCTTTCCGCATTCCCAACCTGCTGCGCGACCTGTTCGGAGAGGGTGCCCTTTCCGCGGCCTTTGTTACCGTTTTTTCCAACTACGACGCCAAGCGCGGCCAGGAAGCCACCTGGGAACTGGCAGGGACTGTACTGACCTTTTTCGCCGTCCTGCTCAGCCTGCTGACTCTGGCCGGCATTTATCTCACCCCTTTCATTGTCAATCTTCTGGCGCCCGACTTTCAGCTCGTATCCGGCAAAACCGAACTGACGGTCAAACTGACCCGGATCATGTTCCCCTTTCTCATTTTCATCGCCCTGGCCGCGGTGGTCATGGGCATTCTCAACACCAGGGGCCGTTTTTTCGTGCCGGCCATGGCGTCCAGCTTTTTCAACCTCGGTTCCATCGTCGGGGGTGTATCCCTGGCCCTGCTCTTTCCCCGGATAGGACAGCCGGCCATCGCCGGCATGGCATGGGGAACCCTGATCGGCGGCCTGCTGCAGCTTCTGATCCAGCTTCCATCCCTGCGGCGGGTAGGTTTCGCCTTCCGACCGCGCTTCTCCCTCCATGATCCCGGACTGAGAAGGGTTCTGCTTCTCATGCTGCCGGCGACCATCGGCCTGTCCGCCACCCAGATCAATATTTTCATCAATACCAATTTCGCCGCCTCCTGCGCCGAGGGATCCGTCTCCTGGCTCAATTACGCCTTTCGCCTCGTGCAGCTGCCCATCGGCATTTTCGGCGTCGCTTTTTCCATTGCCGTAATGCCGCTGCTTGGTCGCCAGGCGGCGGAAAAGGACGCTCACGGGCTGCAGCAGACCTTCAATTCCTCGCTGATCATGGTGCTGAGCCTGACCATCCCCGCCACGGCCGGACTTGTTCTGCTCGCCGAACCGGTCATCCGTCTCATTTTCGAACGCGGCGCGTTCAGCGCCTTCGATACTTACCGTACAGCCGAGGCCCTTGCTTACTACGCCTTCGGACTCTTCGCCTATTCGGCCGTCAAGGTCATGGTCCCGGTTTTCTACGCCCTGGGTGACACCCGCTATCCGGTTATCGGCAGCTTTATCGCAGTGGCGGCCAATATCATCATTATCACGCTGACCATTGACCATTTTCAACACAAGGCGATCGCCCTCTCCACCTCCTGTACCATGACCCTCAACTTTGCCTTTCTCGGAGTTGTTCTGTACCGGCGGCTGGCGGGATTTTCCCTCCGGCCCCTGCTGGCCGGGAGCGGAAAAATACTTGCGGCCACCGCAGTCATGGCCGCGGCGGTGTGGGGCCTGAAAATCTGGCTTTCTCCCCTGCTCCTCGGCGGGATCACCCCGCAGTTAATTGGAGTGCTGGGCATCATCGGCGCGGGCGGGCTAATCTATTACCTGATCCTCCTCTCCCTGAAACTGCCGGAACTGACGATTGTTACGGAAAAAATTCTTCAGCGGCTGCACGGATCAGGAAACAGGAAACAAAAGACAGATGACAGGTAACACGGACCGGCTGAAGACGGGGGTGATTATGTGGTTAAGTGGTTATAATGCGATTTGCAGCTTCCGCTGGCAGCGAAATGTGCTTGGGACTTTTATCGGTGCGAAGCGCTCCTGGTATACATTCTGCATCAAGGCGGCTTTGCCGGCCATACCGTCAACTCATGACTAGCATAACGAAAAATCAAGGACATAGGCAAGGGTAAATCCGGTTGAAATTCGCTTCCGTTGTCAATTCTCTTGAGACTTTTAGGTAGTCCCCTCATTCGTCCCCGCAGCGCGGG
>DSAE01000093.1 GCA_011372855.1 Desulfobacteraceae bacterium | reverse complement strand
TTTCTTTTGGTTCGTTTTCTTTGGGCAAGCAAAGAAAATGAACAATAAAATCAATAGATAATTGATATCTGAAGAGATGTTATTCTCCTCATTCGTCCCCGCAGCGCGGGGTGGGCCGCTGCCGACTGATGACTGCCAGCTCCCCGGCACAGCCGGGTTCTGTCATCTGTCTTCCGTCCTCTGCTTTCCCGGATCCTCGGGCCAGAAATGTTTGGGGTAGCGCCCTTTCATTTCCTTTCTCACCGCATGGTAGGACCCGGCCCAGAAACCCTTGAGATCGGAGGTAATCTGGATGGGCCGCATGGCGGGGGACAGCAGATGCAGCAGAACCGGAACACGGCCCCGGCAGATTGTCGGGGTTTCCCGGAGACCGAACATTTCCTGCAGGCGCACGGCCAGTATCGGCGGTTCTCCGGCCCGGTAGCGCAACCTCCGCGAGCCGCCCGGCACCCGGATATGGGTTGGGGCATCGCGCTCCAATCGCTTCTGCCTGTGGTGGTCCAGGCAGCCGCGGAGGATCTTTGCCAGATCCAGGGCGCGGAGCTGCTCCCTGGTCCTGATGTTCATGACAAACGGAGCCAGCCACTCATCGAGGGTGTCCATCAGGCGCTGATCGGTCAGATCCGGCCAATCCTCCCCGGGTTGCCAGATCCGCAGACTGTTGACCCGTTCCTGCAGATTCCGGGCCTCCGAACTCCAGGGGAGGATCTCCGGTCCCGCCGCCCGGATGCCTTTGACAAGGGCGGCCCGCACCGCCTCTGGATCAGGATGGGAAACCGGTTTCTCTTCGAGGACCAGCTCATCAAGCCTGAGCAGGCGGCGGGCGGTTACCGCACCCGCGCCGTCATTCCAGTCGACAATTTCCTCCTCCACAAGTCGGTCGGCAAACAGGCCGAGTACTTCCTCCCGGTCCAGGGGCGCCGCCAGAAAAATGCGGCCCTCCCGGCGGCCCGCATCCAGGGCCGCTATCACCAGGAAGGGCGCGGCCGTCAGAGGATCGTGCGGATGCAGGCAGGCGCCGCGGCCTGAAGCAAGCTTGTATCGCCCCATTTGCCCCGGCCGCTGCTGTGCCAGGCGGTCGGGAAAGGCCATGGCCATCAGGGGGCCGGGACGGCAATGGCCGTTGTTCTGCTTCTCCCGGCCGGGGAGCAGCGCGGCGAGCTGCCTGCTGACCCGGTCCACCCTCCTGCAGCCGGCGGCAGTCCCGCCAAGGGCGCGAACCGCTCCCGCTCCCCTGTCTCTGTAGACCTGCAGGAGGTGCAGCCGGTCACCAATGTCAACCGAGGGATCGCCTTTCTTGAGGACATCCCGCTCGGTGAGCAGTGCGGCCAGGTCACAGGTCGTTACCCGGCAGCCGGTGCTGTCCGCCTCAAGCAGCATGCGTGCCAGCCTCGGATGCACGGGCAGTTCGGCCATCTTTTTGCCCATTGGTGTTACCCGCCCATCGCCATCCAGGGCTTCCAACCCGGCCAGCATGTTCCGGGCCTGGGCAAAAGCCCCGGCGGGAGGACTATCCAGCCATTGCAGCTGGAGCGGATCGCTGACACCCCACTGCGCAAGGTGCAGGGCAAGGCCGGCCAGGTCCGCCTCCAGGATTTCGGGCCGATCGTACTCCTGAAGACCGGCCTCCACAGTTTCCCCCCACAACCGGTAGCAGACTCCTGGCCCCAGGCGTCCCGCCCTTCCCTGTCGCTGGGCCGCCGAAGCCCTGGAGATTCGGACCGTTTCCAGTCTGCTCAGCCCGCAGTTGGGGTCAAAGCGCGGCACCCGTTTCCAGCCGCAGTCAATGACCGTCGTGATCCCCTCGATGGTGATGCTGGTTTCCGCGATGGTGGTGGCCAGAATCACCCTTCTCCGCCCCGCGGGGTCGGGCTGGACGGCCGCGGACTGGTCGGCGAGGCGCAAATCACCATACAGGGGCAGGAAAACGACGTCATCGCTCCCGACCTCGCCGGTCAGCCTGGAGCATGTTTGCCGGATTTCGCCGGCGCCAGGGAGAAATGCCAGGACATCCCCCCGGTGTTCATCCAGGGTACGCTGGACAATGGCAGCGACATTGGCGGCAATATGATCGGGCCGGCTGCTGTCCGTTCGGGAAGGAGGAGGAGCATGGCGGACCTCGACCGGATGGACCCGTCCCCGGCAGGTTATTGCCGGGACGCCCCCCAGCAGATGACTGACCGGCCCCGCATCCATGGTGGCGGACATGGCCAGCAGCCGCAGGTCATCCCGCAGGGCGCCGCGCACTTCCAGGCACAGGGCCAGGGCCAGATCACTTTCCAGACTTCGTTCATGAAATTCATCAAAGATAATCAGGCCGATCCCGGACAATTCGGGGTCCCGCTGCAGCCGGCGGAGCAAGATGCCCTCGGTCACGACCTCCAGCCGGGTGACCGGAGAAATCCGCCGGACAAAGCGTACCTGGTATCCCACCGTTCCCCCCGCTTCCTCTCCGAGCTGTGCGGCCATGTAAGCGGCTGCCAGACGGCGCGGTTCCACCAGGAGGATCGACCGGCCGCCAAGCCACGGTTCGTTGAGCAGGGCAAGGGGAACTACCGTGGTTTTGCCCGAACCGGGAGGGGCGCAGAGCACTCCGGCACCGGGGCCCGCCAGGGCCCCGCGGATTTCCGGAAGAACACTGTATATCGGAAGGCTGTTCACTGAATAACGACCGAATGAAGAATGCAACAGGAAGCCGGGTCTGCCTGGTCCCATATGATAATCCCGGGTTCGGACAAAAACAATGAGCGGGAGCAGGCCGGGGTGCCGACTGCCTTGTCGGGAATTTCGCGGCGCTCCCTGGAACCGTTGTTCAAAATTTTACACCTTGCCGGTATCGGTGCAGGAAAAACCATGCACTTCGCCCGCCGCCGGCCTGGACGGATTTCTCTCCCTCACTCTTGCGTCATTCCTGTGACCGGCCGGAATAATTGGGAAATACTTTTTTCCCGGCCACCTTTTCCTTTTATGGCCGGCATCTTGCTAATCAAGAGGCGGGAGCGCCGGCACCTACACAGCGGCACGCCCCGCTCCCGCCGGGGGCAAAAGCATCAGGCCGTCATGTCCGATTCATGAATCCGAACAACGCATGCAGGAGGTTTCGTATGTCAATGATCCGCACCATGCCCTGTTGGGAAATTATGCAGTGTCTCGGCTCCGCGGATTGTCCGGCCAGGTCCTGGCCCGATATCCCCTGCTGGGAGATTGCCGAGCTCCTCGATGCAGGAAAAACCGCCCTGAACGTCTGCGAAGAATGCATCGTCTATCTCGTCAAGTCTAACACTCCGATCCTGACGGCGGCCGAACTGGAGGAAATTCTGCGATTCAGAAATCTTCTCTGGTACCTTGAAAAGTGTCCGGCCTTTGAACGACGCCCCCTGCAACGGGAAATACACCGGCTGGATGATCAAACCGCATGAGGAGGAAGCTGTTTGCGGCCGCGTATTTGCCTCGCGGCCGGACTACAGGTATCTCCTGCAATCACTCCTTTTTATCCATCAGTGCCTTGATGAGGTCAAGGGGCAGGGGGAAGACTATGGTGGTTGCATTTTCACTCGATATGTCATTCAAGGTCTGCAGGTACCGGAGCTGCAGGGCCTGTGGATTGCGGGCGATGACGTCGGCCGCGGCCAGCAGTTTTTCCGAAGCCTGCAGTTCGCCCTCCGCATGGATCACCTTGGCCCGCCGTTCACGCTCCGCTTCCGCCTGTCTGGCAATGGCCCGCACCATGCTCTCGTTGAGATCGACATGCTTGATTTCGACATTGGTGACCTTGATCCCCCAGGCATCGGTCTGCTTGTCGATGATTTCCTGAAGGTCGGCATTCATTTTTTCCCGTTCCGCCAGCATTTCATCAAGCTCGTGCTGGCCCAGCACGGACCGGAGAGTGGTCTGGGCCAGCTGGCTGGTGGCGTTGAGATAATCCTCGACCTGGATTATCGCCTTTTCCGGGTCAACCACCCGGAAATAGAGCACGGCGTTGACCCGCACGGTGACATTGTCCCGCGAGATCACATCCTGGCTGGGGACATCCATGGTGATGACTCGCAGGTCGACCCGGACCGCCTGCTGGATGCCGGGCACCACGATTCGCAGGCCCGGCTTCTTGACGACCTGGAAACGGCCGAGGAAAAAAACCACCAGGCGCTGGTATTCCGGCACAATCCGCAGGGACATAAAGAAAAATCCGATGACCAGTACAAGAGGGGTGAAGTATGTCAGTAAATAATTGGGGATTATCATGGCATGTCCTCCTGTATTTTTTTTATGTTCAGTGTTAAGCCGTCCTGGGAGACCACCTGGACTTTCTCGCCCTTGGCGACCGGCGCCGGCGACACCGCACGCCAGGATTCACCATGGACCCATATCCGTCCCTCCCGCGCAAAATCGCCCATGGCCTCGCCGATGCTGCCGATCAATTCCTCGGAACCGGTCCGGATCTTTTTCCTGCTGATGGCGTACATCCTGCCGATCACCCACATGAAAAAGGTCGCCGACAGCAGAGCTATGCTGAAAATCAGGGGCAGGGAGATACGCATGCTTTCATCGTCCATCAGGATGATGGAGCCGACGACAAAGGCAATGACCCCGCCTATTCCGAGGGCCCCGAAACTGGGAGTCAACGCCTCGCCGACCATGAAGAGCATGCCGAGGATGATCAGGGCCAGCCCCGCGTAATTGATGGGCAGGATCTGGAAGGTGTACAGGGCCAGCAGCAGACAGATGAGTCCCACCATGCCCGGCAGGACAAAGCCCGGATTGGCCAGTTCATAGATCAGGCCGTATACGCCGAGCAGCATCAGGATGTAGGCGACGTTGGGATCGGTGATGACGGCCAGGAGACGGGTCCGCCAGTCGGGCTCATACCGTTCCGTTTCCAGGCCGGAAGTGGCAAGGGTGATCCTTCCCTCCTCCATGACCACTTCGCGGCCGTCCACTTTCTCCAGCAGCTCCTCCAGATTGGCCGCCACCAGGTCGATGACCCCAAGCTCCAGCGCCTCGCCGGCATTGAGGCTCACCGCCTCGCGCACTGCCCTTTCAGCCCATTCGGCATTGCGGCCGTGCCTCCTGGCCAGGGCAGTGATATAGGCCACCGCATCGTTGATCATTTTGCGTTCGAGGGCATCCTTGGGAAGAAATTTATCTTCGTCTTCCCCCTTTTTGTCGGGAGATTCCGGTTCCTGTTCCGGCATGCCGGGCAGGCCGCCCACCTTGATGGGCGTTGCCGCCCCCAGGTTGGTGGTGGGAGCCATGGCCGCCACATGACTGGCATAAAGAATGTAGGTGCCGGCGCTGGCAGCCCGCGAGCCGCCCGGCGCCACATAGGTGATGACCGGCACCGGTGAGGCAAGGATATGACTGATGATTTCCCGCATGGAATGGTCGAAGCCGCCGGGGGTGTCCATCTGCAGAATGACCGCCGCGGAGCCGGCCTCCTCGGCCCTGTGCAGCCCGCGGACCACGTAATCAGAGATGGCCGGACCGATGGGGCCTTTGACGGTGAGCACCATGACCGTCCGCGGCTCGCCGGCATCGGAACAAAATGCGGACCAGGAGCCGGCCGCCAGCACCGCCAGCCAGAGCAGCAGCAGGGGTATCGGCCTGCGGCGGAACCTGGCCGTTCTGTCGCAATTCAGCAGGATAATGCAACACCTCCTTTGGAGTACCTGAATACAGTTATATTTTATCAGATAAACCAATGTCAAATACAGGAAAAAGGGCACCGCTGAAGGGAAAGGAGCCCGGCAGGTAAATCACCGGACCTCGGAACCGGATGGAATCCCGCCGGGGATGGGCGGCAAAGTCCGCGAGCCGGCTCTCGCCGTCAAAGAAGACGGTTTTCCATTGTTCTGGCCAATCGCCGTATTGCCCGGGAAGCAGGGGCGGCCCGGAAGGCCTCGGCGGCCGGCCTGCCTTCGGCAAGGGCGGCGGGCAACAGGGGGTCGAGGGGAATTTCCGCCAGCAGGTCGTGATTCCTCGCCCTGAGGCCGGCCGGCATCTGCCTCGTCCCTGCTTCAGGCATACCGCACCTGTTCAGGACAATGCCCGCGGGAATCGCGTAACGGGCAACGACGTCAACGATACGCTGCAGATCATGCAATGCCGGCGGGGTCGGTTCGGTGACCAGGATGACGTAATCGGCCCCTTTCATGGAAGCGATGGCCGGGCTTCCCGTTCCCGGCGGGCCATCGATCAGAATGAATCCGGCCCCCCGCTTTTCGGCTTCCAGGCGGGCTCTCTTCCTGACCGCACCCACCAGTCTGCCGGAGCCGGACTCGCCGATGTCCAGATCGCCGGCCACTACCCTGCACCAACCTGTATCAAGAATGTTGAGCCTGCCGTTCACCACCGACTGCACGGTGATCGCATCAACCGGACAGACAAGAGAGCAGGCCCCGCATCCGGTGCAGAAACAATTGAAAATAATCGGCTCCTCACCGCCGATGATCGCCGAGAACCGGCAGACTTCCAGGCACTTCATGCAGTGATCGCACAGATCGTAATCAACGACCGCCTTGGCCGCCAAACTCTCGACCACCTCCTCCTGAACGACACCGGTAAAGAGATGGAGATGTGGCGCGGCAACGTTCGCGTCCGCCAGCACAACCCCATTCCGCTCCGCCAGGACCGCTCCGAGTGAGACAGTGAGCGTCGACCTGCCCACTCCCCCCTTGCCGCTCAGCACGACTATCTCCTTCACGGCAGGTACTCCCCGGCAAGATTGCGGGCAAGCCCCGTAAACGTCCTCGCGGCAAGGGATTGCGGGAACAACTGAACCGCCGGCGCACAGTTTCGGCTGCACTCCATGAGTTGGTCATCCATCCGAAGCCCTGTCTCAATGGGGGTTGCGTGCCGGTCGGCAACCTCCTTGAGCTCCTGTATGCTTCCCGGCAGATCAACGCGGTTGATGAAAATGGAGCGTCGGACCGCAAACATGTCAAGCAGGGAAAGCAGCCGGTCCAGATCATGAATTCCCGGCCATGTCGGTTCCGTGACGACAAGGACATGGGCCGATCCCTTCAGGGCTTCAATAACGGTATGCCGCAGGCCGGATGGGGTATCGACGATAATGACATCGAACTGCTCCGCCACCGCGGCCACCCGCTGCCTCAGAGCGTGGATCAGCAACGCGCTTTCCTTGGCTCCCGCCTCCAGGGCCCCGGAGAAAACGGTCAATCTTCCGGCAGTCGTAGTCCACAATGTGCCCATGGTTCGTTGGCCGCGGTGGATGGCCTCGGCCGGGCAGACAAGAAAGCAGGCTTCACAGCCGCTGCATTCGCCCATGAGCAGGATCGTCCCCTCCGCGGGCCGCAGGAGGCAATGCCTGCGGCATGCCTGGACGCATGCCTGGCAGTCGGTACATTTTTCAGGTAAAAACTCCGGCTGGACCACCCTGACCTGCACCCCCTCCCTCAGGGGCAAACCAAGGAAGACGGCCACGTCGGAGGCCTCCACGTCACAGTCGACAAGTGCCGTACGATGCCCGGCGGCCGCTAAAGACGAGGCCAGATTGACGGCCACGGCGGTTTTTCCCACCCCTCCCTTTCCTCCGGCAACCCCTATGACAGGCGTGGCGAACGGGGTGGCATGAAACCACCGGATAACCTCGGGACGAAATACCCTGCTCACTTGCCCTCTCTTCCGCCGCTTGCGCCGCGGCAGCATCGGCTCCGCTGTTCATGGACGGTTCCGGCTGCTTCCGGCCCTCGACCAAACCGGTGATTTGCCCAACCTGAACCCGGTGAAATCACCAGATTCCCCTCCCGCCGAATATCACCCTGAACTGATAATTGGCGGGAATCATACGTAAAGGATCGACGGCCCTCAACTGGCATGGGTATTGCTCGAAAATGATTTTCAGATTCATTCTTCCGCGGAGCAATGGACATTACCGGGACCAACAAGCCAAATGGAAAAATTTGCCGTCTACCTGAAAAACAACAATCTCAAATACACCAGCCAGCGGCAGATCGTCGCCGATGTATTTTTTACCCATCAAGAGCATATCAGCGCCGAAGACCTGTATCTCAGGATGAAGAGAAAATGTCCGATGATCGGTTTTACCACCGTCTACCGTACCCTCAACCTCCTTGTGGCCGCCGGTCTTGCCGCGGCCCATCAGTTCAAGGGCGCCTATACCCGTTTTGAACCCCGCCGCAGCGCGGATCACCACGATCACCTGATCTGCACCGCGTGCGGCAGAATCATCGAATTCACCAACAACCGTATCGAACAACTGCAGCAGGAAGTCGCCGGCCGGCATAATTTTGCCGTTTCCGACCACACCCTGGAAATTTTCGGCACCTGCGATGCATGTCGGCGGCCATGAAGCCTTGTTCTTCTCCGGCGGTCCGCTTGATTTCACAGCGCCAGGAGCTGATTGTTGATGTCGATGGCGGCCGCCGCCCCCTGACCGGCGGCGATGATCGCCTGGGAGTGGCCCGGTTTCATCGCCCCGACAACATACAGGCCCGGCAGAGAAGATTCATTGCTGCTCCCGGTGAGGATCTTGAAATTCTCCCGGTCCCTGTCCAGGGGCAGGTCTGACAGAAACCCGTCGTTCAGGCGCCAGCCGAAGCCGGCCATCACCGCCCTGCAGGGGATGACCCGGTCATCGGCCAGCAGTACGCCCTCAAGCTCCTCTTCACCCAACAGGGCAACCGGCTGCCCTGAATAGACCGTGATATTCTCTTCTTCCTCGATTATTTGCCGGTCATCATCCGGCAGAACATAATCCGTCAGCAGCAGGGCGATATCGTCGGTGTACATTTTTTTCATGCCCACGACCAGACGGGCCGCGTTCATGGAGTTGCCCATGACCAGCAATTTCCTGCCGGTGGTGAGATGACCGTCGCAATCGACGCAGGTGTAGAACCCCTTGCCGAAGAAGCGGCCGAGATTCCTCAGACTCGGCTGTCGGTCGACGGCCCCGGCTGAAACGATGACAAAGGGGGCCTGGTATTGGGTCTCCATGGCGTGGACGGTAAATACATCTTTTTTCTCCACCCTGGTGACAACATCCCGGACGATCTCCACCCCGAAACTCCGTGCCTGTTCAAGACCGGCGGTAATCAGGTCTTTCCCCGACACCTCCGAAAAACCGAGATAATTGAGGATATGAGGGGCGTGGGTGGTGCGGCCTCCTCCCCGGTCAATGAGCAGCACTTTGCGGTTATAGCGGGCGAGGTGGATTGCCGCCTGCAATCCGCCCGGACCGGCCCCGATGATGATGCATTCATATATGTTCCCGTCTTTTTCCATGCCGCATACCGCTGCTATTGAACGCTGCCTTGCCCGCCATCTTCCACGGGCAAAGCACTGTAACCCTCTATCGCGTACATACTTTATCATAAAATCTCAGAAGACAAGTACTGAACGGTGCACGTTTTTTATGTTCGCCGGCGCGAACGGTTCGGGGTTCGAGGTGCGATGTTTTGAGTTTTGAGCTTTCAGCCATTCCAGAAGTCAGAAGCCAGAGAACAGAAGCCGGAAGGGGTTTGCAGCTTCGCTGTGGGTTAAAAAAACCCTCACCCGGCCTTTGGCCCCCTTTCCCGGAGGTAGAGGGTAAATATTACAACCCCCTTCTCCTGGGGGAGAAGGTGCCCCGCAGGGGCGGATGGGCGGATAGGCTGAACACCCGAACTGCTCGCCTGTATGGCGGAGAGCTTTTTCGATTTCGATCCCGATCCCGATCCCGATTTCGATCTAGATTTCGATTTAAATTTGGATTTGGATCGGGTTATCAATATCAATCGCAAATGAGAATAGTTTATATGTACAGCAAATCAATTATATAGCTGTGACATTTTACCACATGTACATTTGAGCCCCATTGAGTTATCAGTTACTACTCAATGAAAATACAAAAAGTATATGCCACGTAGTCAGGATCCTGTTCTTCAGGAACTTTTGCAACTCACCGGCATGCAATCCGATCCTTTTTACCGCAGCGGGCCAAAGGAGGTACAAGTCATGTTGAAACCGGACCTGATGGGATTTGTTTTATTCTTCCCCATGTTCATCCTGTTTCCTGAATCCGTGACAGGTAATAGATCTTGGCCGATTTTTACCCGTGTTTAAAAAAAATTACCGGCTTGTGACCCTTGCGGCGGCAAAAAACCACCAGCCGGGATGACAACGCCTGCTGTT
>DSAE01000196.1 GCA_011372855.1 Desulfobacteraceae bacterium | reverse complement strand
TATGTAGCTGACCAGGAGCTTGGTGGTGAATTGGGACGATCCGACTATCAGTATGGGGCGGTCCTTCACCGCGCATTCCGCGCAATCAAACTGCCGGCCGAAAACGAACGAATCTTTTGTAGCAGCCATGATGATTGTGAAAACCCAGCAGGTGGAATAAACAGCTTTCCTCAGGTTCAGCCCAAAAACAGGGACACCCGAATTTACCCTTTTTTGATTATTCCTTATTTCGGAAAAATTTGGAAGGAGTTTCCTCCTTACCTGCTCTATTCTAAACCTGGAGAGAAGACGAAAAACGCAGGCCGGGCAAAAAAAAACAGGAGCGGCTCGGAATCCGGGCCACTCCTGTTGTATTGGCTTGTGGGCGGCCGATCAGCCCAGGTGCTCGAGCACGATCCGCAGCATCCGCCGCACCGGCTCGGCCGCGCCCCAGAGCAATTGGTCGCCGACGCTGAAGGCGGTCAGATAGTCCGGGCCCAGGTTGAGCTTGCGCAGGCGGCCCACCGGGATATCGAGGGTGCCGGTGACTCTGGCCGGGGTCAGCTCCCGCAGGGTCTCCTCCCTGGTGTTGTCCACCACGTACACCCAGTCGTTGTGCGAGGCGACGGCCGACCTGATCTCATCCAGCGGCACATCCCGCTTGAGCTTGACGGTGAACGCCTGGCTGTGGCAGCGCATGGCGCCCACCCGGACGCAGCAGCCGTCCACCGGCACCGGATTCCCATCCAGGCCCAGGATCTTGTTGGCCTCGGCCATGCCCTTCCATTCCTCCCTGGTCTGGCCGTTGTCCATGGCCCGGTCGATCCAGGGAATAAGGCTCCCTGCCAGGGGCGCGCCGAAGTTGGCCGTGGGCAGGGAATCCTCCCGCAGGGCAAGGGTAACCGTGCGGTCGATATCAAGGATGGCAGAGGCCGGGTCGTCCAAGAGACCGGCGGCCCGGTTGCCGAGAAAACGCATCTGTTCCATCAGCTCCCGCATGTTTTTGGCCCCGGCGCCGGAGGCGGCCTGATAGGTCATGGAGGTGACCCACTCCACCCAGCCCTGCTCGAACAGGCCGCCCAGCGCCATGAGCATCAGGGAGACCGTGCAGTTGCCGCCGATGTAATCCTTGATGCCGGCGGCCAAGGCCTGGTCGATGACCGCGCGGTTGACCGGGTCGAGGACGATGACCGCGTGCTTTTCCATGCGCAGGGTGGAGGCTGCGTCGATCCAGTAGCCCTGCCAGCCGTCCCGGCGCAGCTCCGGGTACACCGCCGTGGTATAGCCGCCCCCCTGGCAGGAGACAATGATGTCCATGGCCGACAGCAGCTTCCGATCATGGGCGTCATGGAGCCGGTGCACCGTGCCGTTGATCTCCGGTCCGTCCTGGCCTACCTGGGAAGTGGAAAAAAAGAACCACTCGCAGCCGTGAAAATCGTCTTCCTCCCGCATCCGCTCCATGAGCACCGAACCGACCATCCCCCGCCAGCCGATAATTCCAACTTTTCGCATTGTTCTCTGTATCCTCGCCTTTCTGTTTCCTGTTCAACTGGTATATAACGATGTAATTCCCTCAACAATCAGGGGCGCCACCGAGTACAGGTCCAGCAGATCATCCGAACGGCGACCTGGGTAGGTGTCCGAGCCGATGATCCGCTCAATGCCCCGGGCCCGGAACCTGGCCCGTGCCTCTTCGGGCAGCACCAGGTGGGTGGCCATGATCAGCACGTTGACGGCCCCGGCCTCGTAGCACCGGTCCACCGTCTGGAGCATCGAGCCGCCGGTGCGGATCATATCGTCACAGATGATCGCCGTCTTGCCGCGCACGGCGCTGGAGAGCTGCCCGACGATGGTCTGGTCCACATCGAACCGGTCCTTGTTGGCTGCGGTATGGGGGCAGCCAAGCAGACCGGCCAGGCGGGCCACCCGCTTGCTGAACCCGTAATCCGGCGACACCAGCACGTAATTCTCCACCCCGATCTCGATGATCTTGCGGGCGGCCAGATGCTCGGTCCACAGGTGCCTGGTCCTGATTTCTCCGGCATGCGCGTGCAGCACCGACTCGGAGTGGAGATCGATAAAGGCCACATAGTCCGGACGGGCCCGGTAGATCTGCCGGGTCCGGGTTATGCCCTTGGGGATCTCGCCGGAGTCCGGCTTAGCCCGTTCCATGGTTGAATAACCGAGGTACGGGATGACGACGTTGACCCTCCGGCCGTTCCAGAAGCGGCAGCCGGCAATCAGATCCACCAGCTCCTGGTGGGCCGAATCGTCCGGGGTTGCGGCGATGATGACGATGTCCTTTCCCGATATGTCGCAGGGAAAGGCATGGTAGCGCTCGCCGTCGGCAAACTGGCGGCAGATCATCTCCGTCAGGGCAATGCCCAGCTCATCCGCCACCTTCTGCGCCAGTTCCGTCGAGGCCAGGTTCGCTATCAGGAGGATGTTGTCGGGTCTGATCATGGCGGCCGGGTTATCCTCGGTTCAGCGCTTCGACGATTTCATCGCCCATCCGGGCCGTCCCGACGGCCCGGGAGCGGTCGACGGCAATATCGGCCGTCATGATGTCGCGGTCCAGGGTTTTCGCCACGGCCGCCTCGATGCCATCCGCCGCCTCGTCGTATCCCAGGCTGTAGCGCAGCATCATGGCCGCCGACAGGATCTGGGCGATGGGGTTGGCGATGCCCTTGCCCGCGATATCCGGAGCCGAACCGCCGGCCGGTTCGAACAGGCCGAATTTTTCGGCGTTGAGGCTGGCCGAAGCCAGCATACCCATGGAACCGGTCAGCATGGCCGCCTCGTCGGAAATAATGTCGCCGAACATGTTGTCGCACAGCATGACGTCGAACTGGCCGGGCGCCCGAACCAGTTGCATGGTGGCGTTGTCAATGTAAATGTGGTTCAGCTCCACGTCCGGATAGTCGGCCGCGATACCGTTGACCACTTCCCGCCACAGGACCATGGTCGTCAGCACATTTGCCTTGTCGACCGAGGTCACTTTTTTTCTCCGCAGCCGCGCCGCTTCAAAGGCCATGCGGGTAATGCGTTCGATTTCGGCCCGGGTGTAGACCAGCGTGTCCCATGCCCGTTCTTCGGGTCCTTTGCCCTCCCGGCCCTTGGGCTGGCCGAAATAGATGCCGGAAGTCAGCTCGCGGACCACCAGGATGTCAAACCCGTCACCGACGATATCGGGCCGCAGCGGGCAGGACGAAACAAGCGACCGGAAGACCTTGGCCGGCCTGAGGTTGCAGAACAGATCGAAATGTTTGCGCAGCGGCAGCAGGGCCGCCCGTTCCGGCTGCCGCTCCGGGGGCAGGTTCTCCCACTTGGGCCCGCCGACCGAGCCGAAGAGGATGGCGTCGCTCTCCTCGCATGTCTTCAGGGTTGACTCCGGCAGGGCATGCCCGTGCCGGTCTATGGCGATTCCCCCGACATCGGCCTCGGTGTATTGCAGGGCGAAACCGAACTTTTTCTGAGCGGCATCGAGCACCTTCAGCACCTCAGCCATCACTTCGGGCCCTATGCCGTCTCCCGGCAAAACCGCAATTTTTTTCATCAATGACTCTCCTCGATTTCCCTGGTATTCCATTCCTCTAAAGAAAAACGTACATACCAAATCAAGCGTTTTTTGACCACCAATTGTTGATTTTCCCGGTGAAACCAAGTCCAAAATCGAAATCGGGATCGAAATCGATTCCCTCAATCCCTGATTCTCTTATGAACTTTTGAAGAGCAGCAATTTCCTCCCTCGATGCGAGGATGCAAACATCGTATCTTCCCTGGCCGGTTGCTTCCTTTTCGATTTCGTTCGGTTGTAATTTTTCCGGTAAAGCTATTCAGGCTTCCGGAACAGCAGCATGAACCGTTTGGCCCGCGAAAAAGGAAGCATCGTTTCCTCAACCCCGACGCAGGCAAAACCGCCCACCCTGTCTCCTTTCCGCCAGTCCCCCCTGCCGCCACCCCCCTGCATGCAGATCACCAGGGTCTCTGGTCCTGCCAGGGGGGCGACCATGCCCAGGAAAGTCGCCACGTCGGCGACGGCGCGGCCGGTGATGACCGCATACTTCCCCGCTGCGATTCTTTTCTCTTCGACCCGGGCCGCCGCGACTTCAATATCCTTCAGGCCCGTCTGCCGGATGACATGCCGCAGGAATGCGCCCCTTCGCTCCCGGGGCTCCAGCAGAACGACACTGAGGTCCGGGCGGACGATCTTCAGCACCAGGCCGGGAAAACCCGCGCCGCTGCCCACGTCGAGCAGTGAGGAGTTCGCGCGGGCAAGCCGGTCAAGGATCGGGACCAGGGTCAGGGAATCGAGGAAATGCTTGTCAACGATGTCTTCCAGCCTGGTGTTGCGGGCGATGAGGTTGATCTTCCTGTTCCACTTCTCCAGCTCCACGCAGTAGCGGACCAGACGGGCTACCGTCTCGTCGCCGGCACCGATGCCTAACCGTTCCAGGCCGCGGCGCAGCAGATCCCCGGCCTCCTCTCCCCGGTCCCCGGTCATTGGCCGGCTTTTTCGCCGCTGTCCTCCACGCGTACGGCCACCGACCTTTCATGGGCGGTCAATCCCTCCAGGGAGGCCAACCGCCTGATATGGTCGGCGTCATTGAGCAGGGCCTGCCGGGAATATGAAATGATCGAACTCTTTTTGAGAAAGATCTCCACGCCCAGGGCGGATGCAATCCGGGCCGTGCCCATGGTCGGCAGCACATGGTTGGGGCCGGCCACGTAATCACCGGCCGCCTCCGGGGTAAACGGCCCGAGAAATACGGCGCCGGCATGCCGCACCGCAGGCAGCCACCGCCACGGGTCCCGGACCTGGAGTTCCAGGTGCTCGATGGCGATCCTGTTGGCCAGCTCGACGGCCTCTTCCAGGGAATCCGCCAGCAGGATGGCGCCTTTTTCCCGCAACGCGGTCAGGGCCACCTCCCGGCGGCTCAGTTTCTCCACCTGTTTTTCCAGTTCGCCGATCGTTCGCTCCGCGATGCTCCTGCTGGTGGTGATCAGCAGGGCGAGGGCCTGGGGATCGTGCTCCGCCTGGGCCAGCATGTCGGCGGCGATGTAGGCCGGGTTGGCCTCCTCGTCGGCCACGATCAGCACCTCGCTGGGTCCGGCGATCATATCGATCCGGACCCGGCCCATGACCTGGCGCTTGGCTTCGGCCACGTACTGGTTTCCGGGGCCGACGATCACGTCCACCGCCGGGATTGTCTCCGTCCCATGGGCAAGGGCACCAATGGCCCAGGCCGAACCGGTCTTGTACACCTCGGTGATGCCCACTTCCCGGGCGGCCGCGAGCAGCGCCGGATTGACGCGACCCTCGCTGTTGGGCGGCGTGACCATTACTCTTCGCGACACACCGGCGATGGCCGCTGGGATGCCGTTCATCAGGACCGACGAAACCAGCGGCGTGGAGCCTCCCTGCCCGCCCGGGACATAGAGCCCGGCGGAATCAACCGGCCGCACCAGCCTGCCGGTGATCGTCCCGTCCTCGCGGGTCAGCAGCCAGGAATCCTCCATTTCCCGTTCATGGAAGGCCCGGATGCGCTCCGCGGCAAAGCGGATGGAGGCCAGGACCCGGTCATCCACCTCCTCCGCGGCCCGGGCCATCTCCTCTTCGGTTGCCCGCAGTCCTCCGGCGGTCATGTTCGGAGCGTCAAACCGCCTGGTATACTCGACAACGGCCTCGTCGCCCCGCCGCCTCACCGCATCGATGATTTCGGCCACCGCCTCCCGGCAGCCGGGGTCGCCGAAGGTGAATCTGTCGAGGAGGGCAGCCGTCAGCCGGGCGCCTTCCTCGGTTGCAACTGAAACCATCCGAATGATCATCTCTTCTCCTGTTGCGCTGTAATGAGAGGCTTTCTTCTTCCCACCGCTTCTAATGCTCCCTGATCAGTTCGAGAAGCTCCTCGGCGCTGATCCGGGCGCTGACGTCGGTCCCCTCGAGCAGGGAGTTGGCCAGGTCGCGTTTTTCCTGGTGCAGCTTGACGATCTTCTCTTCAATGGTATTGGCGGTCACCAGCCGGTAGACGGTCACCGGCCGTTTCTGCCCTATGCGGTGCGCCCGGTCCGCGGCCTGATCCTCCACGGCCGGATTCCACCAGGGATCCATGTGGATGACGTAGTCGGCAACGGTCAGATTGAGCCCGAGGCCGCCCGCCTTGAGGCTGATCAGGAACAGGTCGCCCTCCCCTTCCTGGAAGGATTCAACCTGGCGCTGCCGCTCCCTGATGGGGGTCGTCCCGTCCAGGTATTTGTAGAAGATCCCCTCGTTGTCAAGATATTCCCGGATCAGGGCCAGGTGGCCGGTGAACTGGCTGAACACCAGCGCTTTGTGCCTGCTGCCGATCAACTCTTCCACCACTTCGACGAAAACCTGCATCTTGGCCGACGGGATGTCAATGTCCGGGACGATCAGCCGGGGATTGCAGCAGGCCCGGCGCAGCTTCATGATCTCCGCCAGTATCTGCATGTGCCGGCCGCTTTTCTCTGAACTGCTCTCTATATTTTCAAGGGCCTGCTGCCTGAGGGCCTCGTAGAAGCGCATCTCCGGGGGCATCATTTCGACGCGCAGGGAAACCTCGGTCCGCGGCGGCAATTCGTCGAGGACCTGCGACTTGATGCGGCGGAGCATGAAGGGCCGGATAGTCTTTTTCAGCCTCTTTTTTGCTTCCCGGTCATGGTGTTTCTCAATGGGGATGCCGAAGCGGGCGTTGAACTGCTTGAACGTCCCGAGCAGACCGGGATTGATGAAGCGGAACAGGTTCCACAGTTCGCCGAGATGATTCTCGATGGGCGTGCCGGTGGTTACCAGGCGGAACCGGCCCTTGAGCCGCATCGCCGCCCGGGAGCGCTTGGTGCCGGCGTTTTTGATGGCCTGGGCCTCGTCCAGAACTATGGTCTGCCACTCCACCGATTCGAGCAGCCTGATCTCCTGCTGCAGCAAGGTATAGCTGGTGATCAGGATGTCAAACTTGCCCAGGGAGTCGACCTTGTCTTTTCTGCCCGCGCCGCTGAACATGTGCACCCTGAGGGTCGGGGCGAACCGGATGATCTCCTGCTCCCAGTTCATGCACACGGAGGTGGGCGCGACCACCAGCGTCGGCCCGTTCCTGGCCAGGTGGAGGATGACCGCCAGGGCCTGCAGGGTCTTGCCCAGGCCCATGTCGTCGGCCAGGCAGGCCCCGACGCCGAGATGCGCCAGCTGCGCCATCCAGACAAAGCCTTCCACCTGGTAGTCGCGCAGCTCGGCCTGGAGGGTGGACGGTACTTCCGGGGCCAGTTCCTGAGCCTCCCGGATCAGCCGCAGTCGCTTTTTCCAGCCCTCGTCGGCCCGGGTTTTCGCCTCCTGGGTCAGGTCCTCCAGGGCGAGCGCCGCCAGGGGGTGGATAAATACCTCATTATCCCTGTTTTCGTGCTTGCTTTCGGAGAGGAGGATGAGCTCGTTCAGGCGCTTGCGGAACTCCTGCGTCAAGGCCAGGAACTGCGAGTCGCCTATGGGGATGAACCGGCTGCGGGACTGCTTCACCCTGTCCAGCAATGTTTTCAGTTCAATGACTTCATCCTGGTTGATGTCCAGGGTGCCGCTGATCCCAAACCAATCCTGCTGACTGGTGCGGATATTGAGGTTCAGCTGGTTGACCCCGGTTTGGCGGCTGACGGACAGCTTCCCGCCTTCCGGCCACTCGAGCACGATCCTGTCTCGAATTTCCTCGAGCTCCAGCAGTGCCTGGAGGCACTCTTCCGGATCGAAAAGGTGCCATTCCCGCTTGTTTTCCTGCTCCAGGTCAATGGCCAGATCAAGAATGGGGCAGCTTTCCTCTATCTCACGGGCTTTTTCCTCCTCGAGCCTGAGGTTGCGCCTTGTCTGCAGCCGCCTGCCGTTCACCTCGGCCACGATATTGGCCACCCCGGCGCCGGGCTTGAGATACGGACCGCCCCCCGGAAACGGCTGGACGAACATCTCCAGCCGAAACCCGCTGCCGTAGGGTATGAAGTGAAGGTGGATGGTGGGATCGGCCTCGACGAATTCGACATCGCGGTTGACGATGTCCACGCCCATCGATGAATGCACGGTCATGAACGAGGCGATGCTGCCGATGACTTCCAACAGCTGGGCGCTGGCGGACAAAGGCACCCGCAGACCCTTGCGGCCGGTAATGGCCGCCACCCGCCTGTGGTTGTCACCCACCCGGATAACCTTGAAGCGGGTGGGCGTCTCCTGCCAGATCGCGACATTGCCTTCCCCGATGTCCTGGGTAAAATGAATGAACAGGTAATCGCCCTGCTGCTCAACCAGCAGTTCGGGTTCACCGGCGACGATCTCCACCGGGGTCTGCGGCGACTTTTCAAGAAATACCAGGGGATGGCCGATCAGGGCAGGCAGGGCTGCTTCCAGGTCAAAAACGTAGCCGCCGGCCCTGCCGGATTCCTCGTCAACGGGTGTCAATGCCGCGCAGATTCTGCGGTCAGGCGCGGTGAGGTACTCGAGGTCGATCTGGTCGGCCAGACGGCTCAATGCCAGGGTCCGGCCCTTGCTCCACTCCCCGGAGGCCTTTTTCTTCTGCTCTTTGGGAACCAGGTGCAGGGTGCCGTCCTCATAGCGCACCATCCAGGCCAGCCGGGTATTTCTCTCCTGTTCCTTGACGGTGCTGGTCAGGTTGATCAGTTCCTGCAGGCTGTGTTTCCATGACGTGCCCGTTTCGATAATCTGGACAATCGACCTGCAGCGCAGATCGCGTCGGTATGCTTCGCCGATAATGCCGTAATCCCGTTCGCTTTTCCCCAATTCATCCAGCAGCATGGCGGATTCCATGGCCAGCCACGAGAACCCGTTTCCGGCGGCGCGTTCATGGAGGGAAACCAGGCGCTCCCTGAACTCATCGGGGATCTCGACCCCCATCCAGTACAGGCAGAAGGTGGCGAGCAGCCTGGTCAGGCTGCTATCGTGGGCCCTGAGCTGTTCGGTCAGTTCCATCATGTCGGACATTTCGTCGTCCATGGAGCCGGCAACCGCATTGATGAACAGGTAGGGCACCTCCTCCGGGCATCCACTGTACCTGTCAAGGGCGGATGAAACGTATCCCTTGATCAGCGCCCGGTCTTCGTCCCGGTTTCTTTCCAGCAGGGCGAGGAGACAGAACAGTCCCGGCAGACCGAAAAAAAACGCCCGCCTGTCCCCAAAAAAATCGTGCAGGGTCCGCAAGTCGGCGTCAAAGAGTGCAAAGGCGTCGTCGGAATCTCCGCGCAGGAACGCGACCGTGCCGGCAAACCCGGAGGCCTTGAACGAATCGGCATGGCGGTCCAGCAACTGCTCAAGGTTGTCCAGCCGCCCCTGCAGGAGCAGATATCCGGCCAGCAGACGGTGAAAAGGGACCTGTTCATCCGGCGAAACGGTTATGACCGATTCATCTTCGAGATAATCCAGCACCGGCGGGTAATGTTGCAGCCGCGCCATGCTGTCACGTAAAATCTGCTCAAGGAGGTAGAACTGGAGGGAGCCGGGCAGGCCGCCGAACCAGCCGGGATCAAAGGCCTCGGCCGCAACCGGGACCGCCGGCGCTTTCCCGGCAAAACTTGTCCGGCAGTGCTCGTCGAGAAAAATCTGCGCCTCTTCGATCTTGTCAAAATCCCTGCTGTAGACGCCGATGCGGAACTGGCGCATGGCCCGCCAGCACCTGGTGGTCCGCTTGCCGTACTGGTAGGACACCGGAGCCTGCTTCTCGATAACGGCGGCAAGGCCGGGAAAGATGCCCAGCACTATTGCATGCCTGGTAACATACTCAACCAGGGGCTGGGGGAGGCGGTTTTTCTCGTCCAGGAGTTTCTTCCGGCGCAGACCGGTTATCGCTGCCTGCAAATCCTCCTTCCTGGGGCGGAATGTTCCGAGCTCCCCGAAGTCCGCTTTCTGCATGCAGGTCAGCAGAAAGGCGGCGGAGACCGGCTCATAAATTACCGATATGCAAAGCAGCAGTGATTTTTCAAACGGCGGCAGGGCCGCAATGACCGAAAGAGCAGCCTGTTCCTGTTCAGCAACCATGGGGTTCCGGAGATAGAATGCACAAAAAAAACCAAAAGAAAGAATAATATACCACGGAAACGGCGTTTATTTAGTGTCCGTCCAGAAACGGCAATATCCGAACGATTGATTGAGAATAATTATCACCAGAGTAACCGCCATCTCGCTCGCGAACAGCGTTTGTAATAACCAATCTCAAAAATTTGCTTCT
>DSAE01000164.1 GCA_011372855.1 Desulfobacteraceae bacterium | reverse complement strand
TGAGCTCGCGAACTCCAACAATTCCCACGGCTTTGTGTCGGGGTTCGCAAGCTCACCCCGACCTACGAATTTTTCCCTGCACAGCCGGCCGCGCAAACATGTTCTTCCCCTCATTCGTCCCCGTAACGCGGGGTGGGGCGCTGCCAACTGCCAACTCCAGACTGCCAACTTGCCGCCGGCATCAGCCGGACGGCCCTGCCGATCCACGGCGATGTCATTCCTCCCTGCTGTCCAGGGAGGCGAGGTACTCCTCCCACTCGATGGTCAGGGAACGTTTTTTTCTGGTGTTGCACTCCTTGCAGCAGGGAACCAGATTGTCCCTGGTGGAGGCGCCTCCCCGGGAAAGGGGAATCACGTGGTCCATGGTCAGGTTGGCGTACCCGACCTCCCGGCCGCAGTAGTAGCATTTCCCGGAAGCAGTTTTCTGCTGCCACCAGCGGGTTTTCCGCAACTCCCGCGCCTTGGCCCGTTCTTTTCTGATCCGGGCCTCGTCTCGCCCGTCCAGGTCGAAATAATCCCTGGTCATGATCCGTCCACCACTTCGCCGCGCAGCAGCTGCCGGGCGCGGCCCACCAGGTAGAGGGAACCGGCGACGCAGATCAGGTCGGCCGGACCGCACCTGTCCACGGCCAGGTCAAGGGCGTCGGCCACGGAAGGGGCGCAGAAAGCAGTTTGCCGTAAATATTCGGGCAGCAGCGGAACCATGTTTTCCGGAAGGGCGGAACGCTCGGCCTCGGCCCGGGTGAAGATGATGGTCCGGGCCAGGGGAGCGACCTCAAGCAGGGCGGAGCGGATGTCCTTGTCGGCCATTGCCCCCCAGATCAGTATCAGCCGGTCATAGCGGAAATCTTTTTGCAGCGCTTTTCTCAGGGTTCGGGCACCGTCCGGGTTGTGGGCGCCGTCAAGCAGGATGCGGACGGGCTTTTCCCCGGCCATCCGAAACTCCTCGAGGCGCCCCGGCCACCGAACATTGTCGAGGCCCAGGCGGATTTGCGCTTCCCTGACGGCAAACCGCCTGTCAATCACCTCCAGGGCGGCCAGGGCGAGGGCCGCGTTGCCGACCTGGTGTTCTCCCTTGATTTTCAGGGGCAGGCCGGTGTAGCGGACCGGGCTTGGGCTGCAGCCCACTGCAAGGCCCCGGTAGGTCCATCGGTTGCCGGAACCAGATTCCGCAGTGCCTGAGAAATCACGGCCCGAGAGGTAGAGCGGGCTGTTGTTCCGGGCCGCCGCCGCGGTTATGACCGCCAGGGCGGCTTCCTCAGTCACCCCGGTGACGACCGGGATTCCCGGTTTGATGATGCCGGCCTTTTCGGCGGCGATCTGTTCAATTGACGTGCCGAGGTATTGCTCATGGTCCAGGCTGACATTGGTGATCACCGAGACCAGGGGGGTGACGACGTTGGTGGCGTCCAGGCGGCCGCCCAGTCCAACCTCGAGAATGGCCAGGTCAACCTCCCGGTCGGCGAACCAGAGCATGGCCAGGGCGGTGGCAAATTCAAAATAGGTTATCCGGCGGCCGCCCAGGATGGCAACGATTCTGGCCGCCGCGCCGGCAAAGTCGTCTTCCGGAATGTAGGCGTCGCCGATGCGGAAGCGTTCGCGAACCGAGGAGAGGTGCGGGGAAGTGTACAGGCCGACCCGGTAGCCCGCCGCCCCCAGTACGGCGTGCAAAGTCGCGGCCGCCGAGCCCTTGCCGTTGGTCCCGCCGATGTGCAGACAGGGAAAATGCTGCTGGGGGTTGCCGAGCGATTCCAGGAACAGGTTCATGGACTCCAGGCCCAGCTTTATTTTGAAGAACTGCAGCCGGTCAAGGAATGACCAGGCTTCCTGATAGTTCATGTCGGGCATATCCGGTCAGCCGATGATTTCCAGCCTGGCGTAGTCAAGATGAAGGATTTTGTCGCCGTGCCGGTCAAAGGCCACCTCAACTCTGCGGGGGCCGGGGAGATGCTTGATCCTGCCTCGGCCGAAAAAAGGGTGCTGAACGAGCAGGCCGACAGTCAGGTCCGCCGCCGGGGTGCCGCGACGCAAGGGATGAACAGGCTCCTCCAGGGGCGGAGGGCCGGAATGGGGAGAGCCGGGGAATTCCGGCTCGCCTTCTTTCTTTTCGTAGAGCCCCGGGTTGATTTCCCTGAGAAACGGGGACATCATCGTCCGGATGACCTTGCGGTCCGGGGTCACCAGTTCCCGGGGACAGGTCAGGTAGAGGTTTTTCCTGGCCCGGGTTGAGGCAACGTAGAGCAGTCTTCGCTCCTCTTCCCACTGTTCCCCCGGTACCGCGCTCTGATGCGGGAAACGGCCCTCGGCCAGGCCGAGGACAAAAACCACGTCCCATTCCAGACCCTTGGCCGAGTGGATGGTCGAGAGGACCAGTCGGTCCCCCCTCTCGCCGCCGCCGGTATCCTGCCCGGTTTCCGGCGGGTCCAGGGCGGTGTCGTCGACAAAGGACCGCACATCGCCGTAGCTTGAGGCCAGGGCCTGGAGCTGCTCCAGCTCTTTCCGCCGTTTGGGGTAATCGTCATAATAGATTTTTTCAAAAATCGGCTCATAGTATGCCATGATCAGGTCGGACAGGGCAGCCGGGGTGAAGTCTTCGCGCTGCAGGCTGTCGAGCAGGCCGATGAGCCTGTTGAACCCCGCGCGCCAGGCCGGGGCGGGCGCATAGGCGGCCAGCGCCCGCAAAGGGTCGCTGCTGCCGCGGATCGATGCCAGAATTTTCTGGACGGTCTTGGGGCCGACCTTGTCGAGCTGGAGCAGGATGCGGTTCCACGACATATTGTCCCAGGGATTGACCAGGATCCGGAAAAAGGACAATACATCCTTGATGTGGGCCGATTCGGTCAGTTTGAGGCCGCCCCGTTTCTCAAATTCGATATAGCTGCCGGTCAGTTCCATTTCCAGCTTGTAGGAATGGTAGCCGGAGCGGAACAGGACGGCGATCTCGGGCAGCGGGGTTCCGGTCGCGGTGAAGCGCTTGATGGTGTCGACGATGAAGCGGGCCTCGGCCGCCTCGTTGCGGGCAACATAGAGAAGAGGCCGCTCGCCTCCGGTGGCGGAGGTAAAGAGGTTCTTGGTGAACTTTTCCTCGGCGCAGGCGATGATCGAGTTGGTCAGGCTGAGGATGGGCTGGGTGGAGCGGTAATTTTCCTCCAGCTTGATGATTTTGGCACCGGGAAACTGTTCCGGAAACCGCATGATATTGTAAAAATCGGCCCCGCGGAAGCTGTAGATCGACTGGGCGTCGTCACCGACCACCATCACGTTGTCGTGCCCGTGGGCCAGCAGCCGGACAATTTCGGCCTGCAGGAGATTGGTGTCCTGGTATTCATCGATGAGCAGATGGGTGAAGCGGGAGGTGATCTCGAGCCGGGCCTCCGCCGACTCAGTCAGCAGGCGGTGCCAGTTGACCAGCAGGTCGTCGTAGTCCATCAGGCCGTGATCGAGCTTGAAGCGGGCGTAGTGGTCCCTGATCCTGTACAGGTCCTCGATGAATTCCGACAGGTGGAGGTGCTGATCATAAACCAGTTCCTCGATGGGGCGCGACTTGTTGATGGAGCCGCTCAGGATGTTCATGACCATTCTCTTCGAGGGAAAGCGCTTCCCCGGTCCGGACAGTCCGAGCGAAGTTTTGATGAGGTTGACGATGCCCTCGGCGTCTCCCCGGTCGATGATGGTGAAGCCGGGGCTGAACCCGATGAGGTGGCCGTGACGGCGCAGGAGCAGGTTGGCCGTGGCATGGAAGGTCCCGCCGACGACCAGGCGGCATGACTGATCGGCTATCCGGGCGGCGCGCCAGAGCATCTCCTGGGCCGCCCGGCGGGTAAAGGTCAGCAGGAGGATGGTCTCCGGGGCGACGCCCTGTTCGATGAGATGGGCGACCCGGTAGACCAGGGTTCTGGTCTTGCCGCTGCCGGCGCCGGCGATCACCAGCAGGGGGCCGCCGCCGTGGGTGACCGCCTCGTACTGGGCCTCGTTGAGATTGTCCCTGTTGATCGGTGAAGGGTGCCGGTGTGGAGATCCCCCGCCATCGGCAAAAAGTTCGTGCTGCATGGTCACAGGTTGTACCATAGTGGCGGTGCAGGCGCAACGATGATAAACCGGTGTAAGTGACCAGTACGCCGTACCGGAAAACCCGGCCGCTTGCTCAGCCCGGCGCCCGGCGGAGCGGTTTTTTTCGCGATCCGCCAGGTTGACAGGGGGGGCGACTGTGAGTACAATCGCTTCACGCGCGAAGACACATTTTCATACATTCATGACAACACGGTGCTGAGACAAGGATGGACACCCGGACGCTGACAGATACATTTACCGACGACGTGCTGGAAGCCATTTTTCCCGCCGCACGGTCCGATGAATTTTTCGAGGCCCTGTTCGGCGACCCCGCCGAAGGCTCCTATGACATCAGGCTCAGGTTTGACGGCTACGACAGCAATTCCTCGACCTTGCGCTTCAGTCTTGACCTGCATGAGCGGCCTGGCTGCTGCCTTGTCTGCAGCCTGACGTACGGGCTGCCCCAGGTCTTCGCCAGGCATCCGGTCATCAACGTCAAGGGCGTGGTGCGGGAGATTGAGAAAATGCTCCCCGGCCGGGCAGCCTGTTCCGATTGGAAACTCGAATCGACGCGGCAGCTGGACAGGAGCCTGCATTCCATTCCGCTGATCATTGCCGTGCAGGCCGGATAATTTTGCCCCGGCACCGCTCTTGATCGCTCTGTCACTGGGTGGGCGACCGGTCCCCCGGGAGGACGGGATTCCTCCCCCGGCGGCATGCCCACCTGTCTTATTCCTTCCGGCCGGCAACCATGATTGATCTGCTTTTCAACGTCTCTCCGGTGCTCAAGATTCTGCTGGTCTTTGTCCTCATTCTGGCCGCGGACCGGATCCGCGTCCCGCTGGGCATCGGGCTTGTCGCGGGCGGACTCGCGGTTGACTTGTGGGCCGGGAAAACGGAGGCCACGGTGTTGGCCGATTTCGGGCTTTCCCTGGGCCGGCCCGAGCTCTGGCTCCTGGTGCTCAATATCACCCTGATCCTTGAGTTCGGTTATTTCATGGCCCATGAACCGAACTCCCGTGCGATCCTGACCGCATCGAGGAAACTCGGCGGCCGCCACGGCCGGGCTTTGAGCCTGGTCCTGATTCCGGCGTCCATCGGCCTGGTGCCCATGCCCGGCGGCGCTCTCTTCTCCGCTCCCCTGGTCGGAGAGACCCTGCGCGAAAAGAATCTCCCGCCCGCCTGGAAGGCGTCGGTCAACTACTGGTTCCGTCATGTTTTCGAGTACTGGTGGCCGCTCTATCCGGTGGTCATCGTCACCCTGTCCATTTTCAGTCTGAAAACCTGGCAGTTTTTTTCCCTGCAGATGCCGTTCACGCTTGTCAGCCTGCTTGCCGGCTGGTACTTCATCCTGCGGCGCCATATTCCGCACCTTGCCGAGGAAGCCCTGGAGGAACAGAAGGGCGGCAGCCGGCTGTCGGTGGTCATGGCCCCGCTGGTCATCGTCGTTCTCTGTACGCTGCTGCTTCCGGGGTGGGTCAAGGCGCTCCTGCCTCATGCCTCTCCAACCACCGACAAGCTGCTGGCGATGCTGGTCGGGCTGGGAATCAGCCTGCTGCTCATCGCTTTCGCCAGCAGGGCGGACAGCGGCTTCCGCATGTTTTCCCATATTTTTTCGCGAAAAACCGCAAACGTGGTGTTCACCCTGGGCGGGGTCATGGTTTTCCAGGCCATGCTCGACGCCTCCGGGCTGCTGCCGGAAGCGGGCCGCCAACTCGACGCCTCGATGATCCCGGTCGAGTTCGTGGTCGGCTTCCTGCCCTTTCTTGCCGGCCTGGTGACCGGCATCGCCATCGGATTTGCCGGACCGGCCTTCCCCCTGGTGGTGGGCCTGATCTCGGTCAACGCCCAGCTGTCCCAGGCTTCGGCGCTGGTCCTGGCCTTCAGCATGGGGTACGTGGGCATGATGCTGTCCCCGGTCCATCTCTGTTATGTGCTGACCCGGCGCTATTTCGTCTGCGACCTGGTTCCTTCCTACGTCTATCTGCTGCCCTGCGTGCTGGCCGTCGGCGGATGGGGAATAGCGATGCATATCTTTCTCCGCCTGGCGGGGGTGTGAAATGGGCGGCCGCCGTTTCGACATCGGCCAGATGTTTTTGGTCGGTTTTGACGGGACCGAGGCAGACCGGGACCACCCGATCGCCGAGGCGATCAGCCGGAACCGGCTGGGCGGTGTCATCCTGTTTGACCGCAATGTTGACGGGACCCGGCAGAACATTGTCTCGCCGGAGCAGCTTGCCCGGCTGACTGCAGGACTGCAGGGTTATGCCGAAATCCCTCTGCTGATCGCCACGGACCAGGAAGGAGGCAGGGTGTGCCGCCTCAAGGAAGAAGACGGCTTTCCGCCCACGGTCAGCGCCAGGCAGCTCGGGGATGCGGATGAGCGCGGGGAGACGTACCGCCGGGCCGGCGTCATCGCGTCCACCCTGGCGCAATGCGGCATAAATCTGAACCTGGCCCCGGTGGTCGATCTCGACCTGAACCCGGAAAACCCGATAATCGGCCGGTACGGCCGCAGCTTCGGCCGGGAAGTCGAACGGGTGATCGCCCTGGCCGCGGCGTTCATCCGGGCCCATCACGACCGGGGGGTAGCGTGCTGCCTGAAGCATTTTCCCGGCCACGGCAGCGCCGCGGCTGATTCGCATCTGGGTTTTGTCGATGTCACCGGGCAATGGGGGGAGGTCGAGCTTGAACCTTTTGCCGGGCTTTTTGCCGCCGGCCTCGCCGACGCGGTGATGACCGCGCACGTGGTCAACCGCCGACTTGACAACCGGGGTTTTCCGGCCACCCTGTCCGAGCCGGTGATCAGCGGCCTGCTCCGCGGCAGGCTCGGCTTTGACGGGGTGGTCGTTTCCGACGATCTGCAGATGAAGGCGATCAGCAGCGGGTGGGGCTTTGAGGAGGCCGTCCAACAGGCGGTCCTTGCCGGGGTGGACCTGCTCCTGGTCGGCAACAACCTGATCAGGGAGCCGGATGCGGTCACCAGGGGGATCAAGGCCGTGGAACGACTGGTGGACAAAAACGGAATCGGCGGGGAGCGGGTGGCCGCAGCCCTGCGGCGCATCGCCGTGCTCAAGAAAAAAATAGCCGGAGGAATTGCATGGACAGACAGCCGACCCATAACCTGGCGATAGGGTACCTTATCTGGATCTTCGGGTTTCTCGGCGCCCACCGCTTTTATTACGGGAAGCCGATCTCCGGCACCATTTATTTCTTCACCCTCGGGCTCCTTTTCATAGGCTGGATCGTCGATCTTTTTCTGCCGCCCTCCATGGCCCGCGAGGCCGACATACGGTTCATCCCGGGGCCGGTCGACTATACCGTCGCCTGGCTCCTGCTCGTTTTCCTCGGTGTTTTCGGCGTCCATCGCATGTATATGGGCAAGTGGATCACCGGCATCCTTTACCTGCTGACCGCCGGTTTGTTCGGCATCGGCTACATTTATGACTTATGGACCATCAATGACCAGATCACCCTTATCAACGGCGGCCGCAGCGGCGCCTGACCGTAAAGGAACCTGAGACCATGAAGAACATTTCATCAACCGGCCCGGACTCCGGTCTCCGGAAACCCCGCATCGATTATCCCTGCCTCTGGCAATACAGGATAATCGGTGAGAGCAAGGTTGCCATCCGGAAGGCCGTGGAGGAGTATGTCAGACTCCAGCCCTTCAGCCTGACGCTTTCCAATGTCAGCTCCGGCGGCCGATACGTCTCCATGAGTCTCGAGCTCACCGTCCACGGAGAGGAGCAGCGGCTGGCTCTCTACCGTCTGCTGGCCGGTCATCCCGCCGTCAGGGTTGTGCTATGAACAGGAATACGGACGGTCAGTCACAAACAGGCCAGGGAGGAGAAAAACTCGATAACCGGGTTATCCCGGTGATGCGCGAGGCAGTCGCCACCGTGCAGCTCATTCTGTTCCGCGAGTTGAAAACAGTGCTGGCCGGTAAATACGCGGCATGGGATGGACACGAATATGCCAGGCTGATCGGCTGCATCGTCAATGATGTTTTCGGTACACCCGCGACGGACAAGGAAGCGGCGCGGTTTGCTCGGTGCCGCATGGACGCCGTGGAAGAAGAAATGCGCGGCCTGGCCGCGAACGTCCCGGACCTGCTGCCCTGTCTGACCGATGCCCTGCGGATGCAAACCTTCTGCGATTACGAGGAGGGAGTCAATTCGCTGCCGACCCTGATGCGGGCCCGTGCCCTTGGCTTCCTCCAGGAGGAGCGGGCCATGCCCATGCCCTCCACCTTCATGCTGGCCGTGCGCCGGCTCGGCGTCGAATACGGTCTGCTGGAAGAGTCGGGGCCTAAGGGCCCGGACGCAGGGTGACCAGAGTGGCGCCCCAGAAGCCGGCGTTTTCTCCGGCCAGGGTGTAACCGGCGACATAATCCAGCCGGTCGAGGACCGCGTGCACTGTGCGGCGCAGATTGCCGATGCCCTTGCCGTGGATGATGCGCACCTGGTAAATGCCGGCCTTGCGGCATTCCTCCAGGTAATCCGGGACCAGGTGCTTGATGTCCGCGGGCCGGAAGGAATGGAGGTCGAGCGTGCCGTCAATGGGGAGGGGGACCGGTTCGTCAGTGTTCATGGCTGTTGATCATGCTTAAGGCTATGGCTGCGGCCCGCCCGGACGCGCCCGGGCAGCCAAGTTTGTTCCGTACTTCATCAAGACCCTGCAGCATCCTTGACCTTTCCCGGCCGTCGCGCAGCAACGGTTCCAGGCGGTCGGCGATGTTTTCCGCCGTCACTTCATCCTGAAGAAGCTCGGGAATGACGCTGCGGCCGGCTATCAGGTTGACCAGGGAAAACCACGGCAGCTTGACCAGCAGCCGGCCGAGAAGATATGAACGGGGGGAAAGCCGATAGGCAACGACCGTCGGTATCCCGAGGATGGCGAGTTCCAGGGTCACCGTTCCTGAAGCGGCGACAACGGCGTCACACGCGGCCATCAGGTCGTAGCGGTCCTCGGACAGGACCCTGATGTCAAGATGGTCCCGGTAGGCGCTGATGCCGTTTTCTTCCAGGAGCTGCTCCGAAACGGTGGGGGCGCGGGGGACGAGAAAAACAAAGTCAGTGGTCCTGCCGTCGGCAAGTTTCCGTGCCGCGGCGAGAAAGTCGGGCAACAGGGTGACGATCTCCTTGCGCCTGCTGCCAGGCAGCAGACCGACCACAGTCCTGCCGGGATCGATGCCCTGGCGTTCCAGGAACCTGTCCCTGGACAAGGTGACCGACACGGTGTCGAGCAGTGGGTGGCCGACAAAATCGACCGTGTAGCCGCACCGTCGGTAGTACTCCTTTTCAAACGGCAGAATGACGGCTATCCGGTCGGCCAGGCGGCCGATCTTGTGCACCCTTCGCCTGCGCCAGGCCCAGACCTGGGGGCTGATGTAGTAAAAGACCGGGATTCCCAGCTTCCGGGCCCGGGCGGCCAGCATCAGGTTGAAGTCGGGAAAGTCGATGACCACGAGCAGGGAGGGATGCCGCTCCCGCATGGCCCTGAGCAGGGTCTTTCTGGCGGCCAGAATATCGCCGATATGGCTGAACACCTCCATGATGCCGACCACGGAAAGGGCAGCCGCGTCGTAGAGGAGTTCGACGCCTGCTTTTTTGAGCTCGGGGCCGCCCATGCCGAAAAAATGCAGGTCAGGGTCGGCGACGCGGAGTTCGCGGACCAGGTTGGCGCCGTGCATGTCGCCGGAGGCTTCGCCGGCGACGATCATCACCGTTTTGGTCCCGCCGGCCCGAGGGGTCGAGGCCACCACGTTCTGCATCACCGGCCGCGGTTCTATGACAGGTCCGGGGGGGACAGGTCCGGCTGGCTGGCGAGCATCTGCTCCACCCGGACCCGGTTGGCATTGATCTGTCTGACGACCTGGAGAGCGACATCCAGGGCCCGCCGGCCTTCATGTCCCGATACCAGGGGTTTGGACCGGTCACGGACGTTGGCGATGAAGTCCCGCAGTTCAAGCTCCAGGGTGTCCTGTTCCTCGAAACCCTGCTTGCGGATATCGGGCACGGGATACATGCTGCTGTCGTCCTTCTTGAGCCGGATGGACATAACCTCCTTTTTGACGAAATCGACGGACAGGTACATCCCGGGCTGGAAAATACGCATCCGCCTGATGTTGTCCAGGGAGATGCGGCTTACGGTCACGTTCGCCGTACAGCCGTTTTCGAAAATCAGGCGGGCATTGGCGATATCGGTCAACGGGGTGACGACCGGGGCGCCCACGGTGTGAATGGTGGTCAGGGACGCGTCGACGATGGACAGGATGATGTCGATGTCATGGATCATCAGG